>NZ_KB899965.1 GCF_000378465.1 Elioraea tepidiphila DSM 17972 | reverse complement strand
GGCTCCGCCGCCCGGCCGCTCCAGCCAGCACAGATTTTCGGCTACAACCCCGGCGGGCTCTCACAATGAACGCGGGACCAACGGGGGGCAGGTCACAGCCAACACCCAACAAACCATTCGAGCCCTGACTGCGATACACCAAGGACAGTTTTGGCTCGATCCCGCCAGCGCCAGGAGGCACCTGGATCGGAATCGCGTAACTGGCAGCACCGGCCTCCGTGACCTCGAAGCTACCTGGCAGTGACATCAACGGACGCTGCTGCCCAAGAACCGCGGCTGCACCGCCAACGACGAGGACACCGCTCAATGCCGCGACGGCGCGACTGATCTGTCGCGGTCGGCGGAAGCGCCCCAACCACACAAGAAGCACGCCACCCGACAGGCGGCCTGTCCATGATGGATGAAGCATGCTCAGATCCTCCCGATGAGCTGGTGGGACCGGTGATGCAATACGGTAATGGAGTGTTTGCGTATCGAACAAGCACCAGAATATGACGCACATGCAGCAGTGCCGCATACAATCGCACCCGGCTGCTTGGTCGGACCGTTAGAGTCCAGCCGGGGAGGTTTGGTTTACGCTGAGGGTGTTGCGGCGAGGCGGTGCAGCATGATGCGGATCATGGCTTGGTGGATGGAGACGAAGAGACCGGTGATCCGCGAATGTCTGTTGTCGCACCGGAAAGAGTGGGCAGGTCCGGTTGTGGCCACGTCCCCATTCGTGTTGTTGGGTTCGCAGGACCTCGGAGCTGCACTCGAGGTCCGCGACACCATTGTCAGAAAGCCGGCCCAGAGAATTTCGCCTTCTCGGTTCCCACCCCTGCTCCAGTCGCCGCGTATCCAACCCTTCTCCCGTCCGGTGACCGGCGCCGAAAGGCGCAGGTTTCTTGCGACTTTCCGCGGCCGCCTTAATGCTGCGCTAGCGGAACGAGCGCCGTTTCCGCTCTCCGGAGGGTGGTTTCTCTCCAAACCTTGGGACTTGGCCGATCTAGTCTACAAGGTTTAATGAACCGCTCCGGTTTTGCCGGAGGCTGTTTGGTTTGAGTCACGCGGCCAGTTTCTGGTCGTCAAGCATGGCGTAGTAGCGTTCCTCGGCTTCGG
>NZ_KB899964.1 GCF_000378465.1 Elioraea tepidiphila DSM 17972 | reverse complement strand
GGGCTGGTCCGCGGCCGGCCGCTTCCGGAGTGCGGGGTGATGGCCTCGGTCGCGGCCGCGGAGGCGATCAGCCATTTCGGCGCCCGGCCGGTGGCCCCACTGGCGCAGCTCGTGCGGGATCGGTTCGCGAATGCATGATTCACAGTTGATATAGGCTGCAGCGACATGGAAGTTGATGGCAACATCACGTATTACTCTTTCGACGGCGACCAAATCGGCCGGAGGATTCAGACGTTGATTCTTGAAAATGCCGCGCAAGAAGCCGCCGTCTTCTCCAGAAATGTGTCTGAGGCGATTGAATTATTGACAAAAGAGCTCCAATGTCTGGGGTGCCAAGTTCTTTTTGCTGCCGGTGACAGTGTGATGGCTGTGGGTCCTCCTGGAATCCCAATCGAGCGGCTCCTTAGCCCGCGGAGAGGTATTTCGTTCTCAGTTGGTATAGGGAAAACTCCGAGGGATGCGCTGGTCGCGCTGTCGCGTGCGAAGATCAATGGGGGCGGCCACGTTGTCTGCTATAGGGAGCTATAAAATGCGAACGGGACGCATTATTTACTATTCAGATAACATTGATGGATACACACATGCAATTGCAGCAATGGTCAGGCAGTTTAAACCCGAAAGAATTGAAGTTATATTTTTATCAGGTCCCATGATCGGAAGTGCCCCGCATCGTGGGAGAGAGCAAAGTGAGTTTGTTGAACGCCTCCACAAGCGCCTTGCCGATCTCGGTAGATTCGCTCAAGCGTATCGAGAGGCAGAGACCGTTGAGATCGTGCCGAAACCGCTTCTGCACGATAGGGTCAGCGACCTTTTTGACGGAACGGATATACTTGATGTAACTCCAGTGCCAAAGAAGCTCTCCGTTGCAATCGTTGCAGAATCTCTCAAAAATAGAACATCGCGGGTTTTCACACTTGATTGGCTAGCAAGAAGGGAGATGAACAAAGAGTTATTCATCGGTCAGGACGCATATGATTATGTAGACTTGACAAGAATTGAGCAGGCTGCGACGTTAAGGCGCTCTTTTTCAGCTCGTGCAAATCTCCTTCTTGCGATGATGTTCGTTATCTTGCTTGTTGGCATTGCTTCCGTTCTGGCGCGTTGGTTTCCAGAGTTATCTTTAGCCAATGAATTACTTGTTGCAATAAGCGTGGCTGTCGGCTTCGCCGGACTTGTAGTTGCAGTTCGTGGAACATAAATCCTTAGTCCGCGTGGACAAACCCGCGGTCTGGGGATTCCCATCGGACTGGGGACGTGATTCCAAGCTGATCCCTGGCATGGAGATCGGCGTTGATCCG
>NZ_KB899963.1 GCF_000378465.1 Elioraea tepidiphila DSM 17972 | reverse complement strand
GAATGGCACGCCGCCAGAGCGCAGTTCGCCATCCTCTTCCAGGACCGTCTCAACCCATGATCACCACGGTCCCGCACGAAACTCCTGACAGTCCCTGAATGTGGCCGCCTCATCGCCCTGCACCAGCGCATCAGCCACCACGCTGTCTCCGATCTCGGCGCCAGTCAGGATCGCCTCGCGCACCAGGTCGGACCCGAGGTCGACCGCCACGTGCGCCTTGAAGCCGAAGAAGCTCCTCTGCCCGCGCCGCGTGAAGCCCGCCTCGGGGTCTTTCGTGGAGACCGCGCCTTCGCTTTGCCGCGGACGGGCGACGGCGGCCTCCACCAAGGTCGCGTCGATCAGCGTGCCCGCCTTCAGCATCAGGCCCTGCGCCTCGAGCTGGTGGTTCACCTCGGCAAACAGCGCCCCCGCCAAATCCCGCTCCGCCAGGATGCCGCGGAACCGGCACAGCGTGGTCTCGTCCGGCGTGCCGTCATCGAGCCCGAACCCGCAGAAACGGCGGAACGAAAGCCGGTCCGACAACGCCTCCTCCAGGCCAGGATCGGACAGCTGGCACCACTGCGCCAGCAGCAGAGCGCGGAACAGTGCCAGAGGCGGGTAGCCGGGACGGCCGGTCGGCGCGCGCAGCGGGGCGAGCAGCCGCTCCATCGGCGCCCAGTCGATCAAGCCGGCAATCCGCTCCAGCCGCCGGTTCGAACCCACCCCCGCCGGCAGCAACGCCTCCGCCAGACTCGCCTGACCAAGCCGGCGCTCACCCATAACCACCTCGCTACCCGCCTTCAGACCGATAGCGAATCAACATTCACCCCACCGCGCAAGCCATTTCGCAGAGGTCTCCTATGGGGCACGCGTCTCGTGATCCTCGCAGATACGAGCATTATCCACGTCAGGCTTACACTGCGAGGGCTCGCCGCCGAAGCCGAACTCTGTGATCGAGGCCCCCATCTGCACGATCTGCCCCTCCGAGTGCGTACGCGCATCTTCCGCGTGGGCAGCACCTGGTCGAGCGGGATCGCCCTGATCCGCATATCAGGTCGCATCGGCCAGAGTCTCTGCCCGTTCTGCCACCACCGAAGCTTAGCCGCGATCATTGCCCGTGAGCAGAATGGAGATGTCCGATTGCAGCATGCGCCAGCGCGCGATCGCCAGATCGACGAGTGGGGCGCGAAGTCGATCCCGCCCAAGCGCGCCGTGCTCTGCCTGGCCAGGATTGTCGTGCCCTAGCAGGCTGCGGAAATTCGGCTGTTCGAATCGCTCATGGCCTGATTCGCTGCTGCTGCTGGTTGGCGGCGGGGTGGGCTGTAGCGATGCGGGG
>NZ_KB899962.1 GCF_000378465.1 Elioraea tepidiphila DSM 17972 | reverse complement strand
CAGCCCGTTGAAGAAGTGGTCGTTCAGTCGAGAGGGTCTGGCTCCAAGCTGATGGCGATGGCGGGGGTCTGATCGCCGGCGACGACGATCAGCAGCATCATCGGAGAGCCGTTCGGCAGGATGACGGCGGCGAGGCAGGCGGAGAGCCTGTCCTGGAACGCCCTGGGAGTTCCGGCACCGGTCAGCAGGCGCATGATCAGGCCGAGATTGTAGCCGGCGACGTGGATCAGGTAGCGCTTGTGGATGTTGTCCCGCCCGCGCAGCCAAGTCCGGCGCATGCCGCCCCGGTCGAGCGCCAGGGCGAAGCAGCGCTCGACGATCTCGGCGCGCAGCCTGAAGGCGGCGCGGGCGACCCCGGAGAGCAGCCGGGTGCGGTTGTTGACCACGGCCCGGCGGGCGGCATCGTCGCCATGCCAGCGCAGGAAGCCGTCGCGCTTCGGCTCGGCGATGCGCGTCTTCCATGGGCCGTCGTCGAGCGCCTTCAGCGTCGCGCGGGAATGGTAGCCCTTGTCCGCCACCAACTCGGCCGGTGCCTCTATGCTCGGCGCCGCGTCGACCGCGTCGAGATGCCGCGCGGCGCTCGCCAGCGTGTCCGGCAGGGTGGCGGTGTCGCCGCGGTCGGCGGCGTGCATCTCGGCGGCGACCACCGCGCCGGTGTCGAGGTCGACCGCGTGCTCCGGCTTGTGCGCCAGCCGCGTGCGGCCATCCTTCAGCCGGGCGATGCGCGCGTCAGGATCGGTCGGGCTCTCCCATTCGGTGTTGGAGAGCTTCTTGCCCTTGCGGGTGCGATCGAGCCGGATGAGGTCGTCGGCCGTCGGCGTGTCGATGCCGCTCTCGCGGGCCATGCAGGTGAGCATCTCGCGATAGCCTTCACCGCTGCCGCGTCGGACGATGCCGCGCAGCGCCGCGTTGGCCTCCATCGTCGAGGCGTCGACGCCGATCCGCTCGCCCTTCACCAGGCCGCGCTCGGCCAGCCGCTGCAGCACCCAGGTGAAGACCGCATCGTGCAGCTCGAGCGGCAGCCGCGAGCGCGTGCGGCTCAGCCAGGAATGGTCGGGCACCCGCTCGCGCTCGCCGAGGCGGAGGAACTCGCGCAACGACAGGCTGTCGGCGCAGCGCCATTCCAGCCCCCGCTCGCTGTCGATGCCCTCGAAGTAGCCGACGAGCAGCATGCGGAAGTAGCGCCCCGGCGGCAGCGAGGGACGGCCGCGCCGCTCCGCGTAGTGCGCCGCGCACAGCCCCTCGACGAAGCCGTCGAACCCGGCCGCGACGAGTTCGACCTGCAGCCGGTCGTAGAACGCATGTCCCGGTGAGCGTGGCATCTCCGACCACGCCACCAGCATCTCCGACTGTCGATCCCGCTGCCGCCCCAGCGCCATCCGACACCTGCCGCCGCCTGCCCCAGGTGTCAGAATCAGGCCGCGCCGCATTCGTCAACGGGCTGCTA
>NZ_KB899961.1 GCF_000378465.1 Elioraea tepidiphila DSM 17972 | reverse complement strand
GGCTCCGCCGCCCGGCCGCTCCAGCCAGCACAGATTTTCGGCTACAACCCCGGCGGGCTCTCACAATGAACGCGGGACCAACGGGGGGCAGGTCAGGCCGTCCACCCCATCAACGGGCGCATGCGCGATGAGCTCCTGAACGAGAGCCTGTTCTTCGGCATCGCCCATGCGCGCGGCGCCATCGCCGAATGGAGGCAGGACTTCAACACCGCGAGACCGCATTCCTCGCTCGGATACCAGACCCCGGCGGCTTTCGCCGGAACCCTCGTCGCAACCGGCTCGAACGCTTCGCTCGATAAGGGCTTCGCGTCTCCACCGGTTGCTCAACCCGCGCCCTACAGCGCAACATGAACTGCTGAGGCTCTAATCGCCGCTGGATGACAGTTCAGTGGCAGGTCACCACTGGCGGTCACGCCGCACCATCGGCTGGCGCGTCTCGCGGAGAGCGCGGACGGCCTTCGTGCGCGATGGCCTGTGGAGCGGGCGCTGCACGATCGGCGCCCCGTGCGTGGCGCTGGTCTGCTGCATCCCAGTGATCGCGGCGTACAGTGCGTCTCCATCCGCTACACCGAGCGCTTGGCACAGGCGGGCATCGAGCTCTCCGTCGGCAGCGTGGGCGATAGCTACGGGCCGAAGGCAACGCCCGCAGGGCGGTACAACGCGCTGGCCGAGAGCATGATCGGCGTGTTCAGACCGAACTCATCCGCCGCCGCGGCCCGTGGCGCAGCCTCGAGGCCGTCGAGTTTGCCACCCTCGAGTGGGTGGACTGGTTCAACCACCGACGCCCGCTCGGGCCGATCGGGAAGGTCCCTCCCGCCGAGGCGTGGTACCATGCCCACCCGCAGGAGACTGCGCTGGCAGCATGACTCACACTGAAACGCCACCGGCAATACCGGCGCAGTTCAGTCAGACGAGAATGAACTGATCGGCGTCGAATTTGGCACCTTTGTGTAGCGTAATAGAGCCACCTTCGAATCCCAATACCAGGTGCGCCCCCTGTTTAGTCACACTCAGGCTTTCACGCGACATTTCCTCGAACAGAATACGGTCCTGCTGTTGATTGAAATCCATGATCCTGTAAGTCCCAGGATCGCGGACCAAGATAAGATCCCGGCCGCTCCCCGTGGTGACTGACACGCTGCCACCGCTCAAAATGAAGATATCCCTACCGCTTGACCCCGCCATATTGGTGCCCGGAGGGGATGTGTGCAGCATGAACCCCGCATTCCCGGAACCCATCATGCTCTGACTCAGCGGAGCAAGATTGATGCCGTTATACGACACCTGAGAGAGATGGACTCCGCTTGCGCCTTCGAACCAGACGTTGAACTGTGAGCTTCCGCCACTGTTGAACTTGACCGCGACGTCTCCGGCAAAATGTTCAGAGCCAAGATTGCCCTGGAACACGACTACGCCGTCGACCGCAATCCCGACGACGCCACTGCTGGCCGCGTTGGTCGTGAAGCTGAAAGACACGACATCGTTGCCGGTACCGACTGTGATATGGCCAGGGTCCAGAACCAACGGCGGCTCGGGCGCCGGGGCGGGCGGGGGCGATGCCG
>NZ_KB899960.1 GCF_000378465.1 Elioraea tepidiphila DSM 17972 | reverse complement strand
GCGTCGCCACGCGATACGACCGTCTCGCCGAAACCTACCTCGCCGCAGTCCATATCGCCGCCATCGTGGCGTTCTGGTGGTGAGTCCGGACCCTAACACTCGCCTCCATCCAACTGTGGATCACGTTTGTCCACGCGGACTAGCGCCGGCGGAGCCGGGGCCGCGGCTGCGCCGGGCTGGATGGGAAACGGCCGAGTCGATACGATAGTACGCCGGTCCGGACGTCTGGCATCGACAGAACGACCACGTCATCGAGTTCGGCTTCCGTGAAACCGCTTGTTGCCCCAAGGCATGGTGCATAGGAAGCATATCGAAACGAGCGGGCATGAACGGGGAGGTCGCCATGTATCCTTTATTTTTTTTCGGTTTCAGAAGAAGATAAAAAGTTTGCCGAGAAGGTATGGGAAAGATTGCCGGCCGACTGGGTCTATCTGTACTCGAAGACGGGCGAGGAAGGCGTACACATATGGGAGGAGATCTCCCGTAGGGAATTACCAAAGTCGAAGATTTTCGTGGTGTTCTGGTCAAGGATGTACACTACTGCAAACGGCTGCGTGAAGGAGATTCTTCAGGCAAGGGATTTGGTGCGATATGGCATCATTCGTCCAGTCATTCTAAGGCTCGACGATTTTCCGATTACATGGAACGATACGCTGGATAGAGACGCCAAGCCAGCGCTTGACGCCCTGAAGGTAATGCTCGACTTCAGGACCTCGTCCACGAACGTTACGGTATCGCAGGCCATCGACCTGGTGCAGCGTGTTGCGGAACCACTTCTCAAGTCGGATCATCCTCGGCTGCCGCGACACGATCTTCTCCAGACGATGCGCGGCGTCATCCAGAAGGAGAAGGACCGATTCAGCGTATTTCCTGCGATCTGGGTGTCGGGGTTCAACGGGGTCGGTCGGGAAACTCTGATCAGAGAGTTCAACCGGAACTTCGCGCCGAACGGTCGCGGCATCGGCATCGAAGTCAACGAGGCATCGTTGCCGAGACAGACGCTCTTGCGGATCGAAAGCGAAGCGTTTGGCTCCGATACAGAACGCCTGCATCAGTTGAATGATGCAAGGATCGAGAACGAACCGGCAGCCGTTGCCGATGCCATCGAGCGCGTCTTCGCTGCCGGAAACTACATCATCTTCCGGCACAGCCGCATCGTTGAAGAGAACGTCGAGTTACCCGAGTGGCTTGACGACGTCGTGAACGCCCTGTCGCCGGCAACACGCCCAAAGCTTTTCATCATCTCACAGCTTCCCCTATCTCTGGAGCGTCGAACGCGGTGCCGTGACTCGCTGGTTGCCCAACGAGTCAACACGGTCGATGAACACCAGATGGTCCAGTTCTGTTACCAATTGATCGGCCACTTCGACAATCATCCGACACGCTGGGCCGAAGACGATGTCGCGCGTGTCGTCCACGCGTCGGGGGGAACCATAGGATTCCTCGTGGCCTTGGTTCGCGCGGCCGCCTGGATCGAGGACTTCGATCAGATCGACCGGCTTATTGCAGCCGATAAGGAGACGATGGCGGCCTCAATCACCCTCTATGTGCGGTGGGCCTTTTCGCAACTGCGCGATTTGGATGACGAGCAACGGACGCTCCTTTTCCTCAACGACATTTCGCCGTGCGATATCTCCGATCTGGAGCGAGTGATTGTACCAAAAAGACCAATTCTCCGAGTCTTGGGCAAGTTGCTCGAGCTTGGTCTGGTTGAGCGTGGTGACGATGGTCTTTATAGATTGACACCTTTGCTGGCGCACCGACTTAGTCGTGACCTGATCCGACCCGATCTTCTGCTCTGGCTCCGTGGCGCTCTTCTACAGTTTTTGAAGAAGCCGGCCGAGGTCGAAGGCGACGGGCACGAATACATACGCATCGAATCGCGCATTCAGGCGGCCATGCTGGCCGAATCCGAAGATCTTCCGAATAGCGTTGTCCACTTCGTGTCCGCCGCGCACTGGTTCCAGGCTGGGATACGGCTGTACCACGCTCGGCGGCGGGAACCAGCCTACAGAATTCTTAAGAAGGCCTTCGAGAGACGCGCCGATTTCTCCAGTACATCTCGCACGGAACTGATCCGCTATTTCTGCCTTAGCGCAACCCGAAACCGCAAGTACCAAGAAGCGCAACAATGTATCAGCCTCCTTGATGGTGTATACCACACCAAGGGAATGGCCACATTCCTTCGCGGTGATCTCTTGGAGTATCAAAGGCAGTATGTAGACGCTGTGAAGGAATACGAGCGTGCTCTCGACCTAAACAGAGGCAAGGAAAGGCGACTGGAGCGAACCTATCGTGCTATCATACACTGCATCCTTCGGACACCGCGTCCGCACTTTGGATCCGCAGAGCGTTATGCACAAGACTGGCTCCGCCTTCGAAAGACCGTTTTCAGCCTGATGGCGCTCGCTCGGGTATATTTGCACTGGAAGTATAGGGGGTATCACGCTGATCGGGAAGTTCCCAGCAATATTGATGAGCTCTACGGCAGCGCGCTAGCTGATCTCGAAGCGCACCCAGGGGTGGGAAGCGCGTATTTCGAGATCAGGGCTGAAGAGGCCGAGTTTGAGGGGGATTTCAATGGTGCTTTGGACTACATGAATAAGGCCATAGAGGCCGACCCTCGGTTCGAATTGCGTATCGAGAGGTGGCGCTTGATGGCGAAATCCGGTGGTCGTGAACTTGGAGAGAAAGCGTTGCGTGAGCTTCAAGATGCGAGAAGTAATCCCGAATACAAGAGCAATTGGATTCCATTCTTAACACTATTAGCAGAGAATTTTGCGCTTGCACTAAAGGCTACAAATCTGCCCCTCGGCAGCCTGAATACATTCGCACCTGAACTGTCAGATGGCGAAATAGGACAAATTATTGCTCGGGTGAACAGGCGAAGATGAGTTTCAGGGCGATGGCTCCTCCGATGCGGGTGTGTCTTGGGAGCCCTCGCGCTTTCTGGCCACACGGGACTGTCAGGAGTTTCGTGCGGGACCGTGGTGATCATGGGTTGAGACGGTCCTGGAAGAGGATGGCGAACTGCGCTCTGGCGGCGTGCCATTC
>NZ_KB899959.1 GCF_000378465.1 Elioraea tepidiphila DSM 17972 | reverse complement strand
GTCGACCTGCACCGGCACGAGCTGGCCGCCGATCTCGGCGAGCAGGGTCTGGCCGGGCCGCAGGGCGCCGGCCAGGAATGTCTGGCCGAACGTCGTGATACCACCTTCGAGAGAAAAAACGCCCGAGTTCTGGAACACGATCGACGTGATCGGCACCGACATCAGTATTCTCCAAGTGCGTACCAGTTGGGGTATGCACCAAGGTGGCGTTTCCCAACTCGGCTGGATCTACCGCCGAGCGAAGCCCGCCCTTGGCACTCGCCCGGACACTCGCATAGGTAGTATTAAGCGAGCCTTACCCGCATAGGCGGTGTCCCTTTGCGAAACGGTCTGCCGATGCCGCAGCTTGCGCCGTTCCTATTAACCTGTTGATTATCAATGTGTTCTGGGATTTTCCGTCTTGCCGATGCGGCCTAATACATACAAAGAGGATCTATCCCTTGAAGTGCTGTACTGGCGGCGACCGCTGGTTTGGCCTCGTGCACTTCGAGATCTCGCGGAACGAGCTTCGTTCGTCGTGATTGCGCCGAGGCAGGGTCGCAATAGAGGAGGGGGCTGACCTAGGGTCCGGACCCATAAAGTCCTTTGAGCGACGCGGCGTGATGTGATTCAGAGCGGTTCCCTTGGCTGTTGGGACGGGAACTGGGATGAGCGATCTGTTCTGGCTGAACGAGGCGCAGATACGTCGGCTGGCGCCGCTGCTGCCGACCGACACACGCGGCAAGCCGCGTGTGGACGACCGGCGTGTGATCAGCGGCATCGTCCATGTGCTGCGGTCGGGTTGCCCCTGGCGGCATGCGCCGCGTGAGTACGGGCCGCCGAAGACGCTGTACAACCGCTACGTCCGCTGGGCGATCAAGGGTGTGTGGCGGCGCATCTTCGAGACGCTCGCCACCGCTGGCGGCCCGCCCGCTGAGGTCTTGCTGGATGCGACCTACGCCAAGGCGCATCGCAGCGCGTCGGGCGGGAAAGGGGGGAGCGGGCGCAAGCGATCGGGCGCTCGCGTGGTGGCCGGACCACCAAGATCCGCGCGGCGGCAAACCAAGGCGGCAAGCCGATCGCGTTCCATCTCTCCGGCGGGAACACGGCCGACCTCCGCGGCGGCGAGGCGCTGATCGAGGCCATCCCCGAGGGCGCACTGGTGATCGCCGACCGTGCGTTCGACGCAGACCGCCTCCGACGCGCGATCGAAGCGCGCGGCGCGGTGCCGAACATTCCGCCCAAGGCGAACCGCCGCTGGAAGAGCTGCTTCAGTCCCACCCTCTACCGCGGCCGAAACGCCATCGAGCGCATGTTCTGCCGGCTGAAGGACTTCCGCCGCGTCGCAACCCGATACGACCGCCTCGCCGCAACCTACCTCGCAGCCGTCCACATCGCTGCCATCGTCGCATTCTGGTTGTGAGTCCGGACCCTAGGCAGACCCCACAGCACATCTTTCCGACGGACATTTCCTACGCCCATGTGGACTTGCGTGCCGTGCGACGCCTGTCCGATGTCCGGTGCCAAGGCAGAGATGTCCATCAGACCGACGGGCCCCTCGATGTTACTCTCCAGTCCCGCGTGTTCGCACCAGCAGGCGTCCAATGTGTGAGACGCATATGAGAAAGTGGCGGGCCCCACCGGGACGACTTATACCGCTCGGACTCCGGGCACCACGGCAGCCGCCCCTCGTGCAGATCTCACATCGATTGTGCCGTCATGCCTCGGCCTGGACTGTTCGGAAACGACCGATCATGTGCAACCGCGGTCGACATCCTGCGACAGCGCGCCCATACGCGAGGCGGATATCCTTATCCTCCGGTCAGGATCGCACCGCGAGATTCTCATGAGACACGCCTTTTTTCGATCTGTGATCGCCATGAACGTCGGCCTCGCAGACTTCACGACGTATCATGACGGGCCACTCAGAGACGCACGGCACCCGAAGCGTATGGTCCGCATCGCAGCCTACAGGGTGCCGATGTCATGGTCGCTGCCGCCCAGCGGCCGCGTCGCGCGATAACGGCGTCAGGTAGACCGACAGGAACGATATCTACGAGCCCTATAGCGGCCCGCGCGTACAAGGGGGGGTATCTCACCCCCAAATCTGATTCGCCCCGGGTTTGCCGCAGGCTCCAACCGTTGAGAGGATGGAGCGATGATGGCGAAGAAGACGGCGGCGAGTTACTCGCTTGAGGTTCGGGAGCGGTCGGTGCGGCTGGTGCTGGGCGGCGCCGGGGAGCACGGCTCGCAATGGGCGGCGATCAGCTCGATCGCGGCGAAGATCGGCTGCACGGCGGAGACGCTGCGGCGGTGGGTTCGGCAGGCCGAACGTGACCGCGGTAAGCGGGCCGGGCCAACGACAGAGGAGCGGGATCGCATCAAAGCGCTGGAACGCGAGGTCCGCGAACTGCGCCAGGCCAATGAGATCCTGCGGAAGGCGTCGGCGTATTTTGCAATGGCGGATCTCGACCGCCGATCGAAGCCGTGATCGCCTTCATCGACGATCACCACGACGCCCACGGGGTTGAGCCTGCCCAGGGCTCGGCTAGGTCGCAGCGGGATGCGATGCTGCGGGCGGAGGTGCGGCGCGTCCATGCCGAGAACTTCGGCGTCTATGGCGTGCGGAAGGTCTGGCGCCAGCTCGGCCGCGAGGGGACGCCGGTTGCGCGCCGCACGGTGGCGCGGCCGATGCGGCAGATAGCCCTGCGTGGCGTGGTGCGCGGGAAGGAGACCAGGACGACGATGCCGGGCACGGGCGCGCCGTACCCGGCCGACCGGATCAACCGGCAGTTCCTGGCGCCGCGGCCGAACCTGCTCTGGGTGTCAGACTTCATCTACGTCGCAACCTGGCAGGGCTTCGTCTATATCGCCTTCGTCATCGACGCCTTCGCGCGGCGGATCGTCGGCTGGCGGGTGTCGCGGACTGCCCATGCTGGATTCGGCCTCGATGCTCTTTAGCAGGCGCCGCACGACCGGCGCCCGGGGCCAGGGCACTGGCTCCTCCATCACAGCGATCGCGGCGTTCAATACGTATCGATCCGCTACACCGAGCGCCTGGCACAGGCGGGCATCGAGCCCTCCGTCGGCAGCGTGGGCGATAGCTACGGGCCGAAGACAACGCCCGCAGGGCGGTACAACGCGCTGGCCGAAAGCGTGATCGGCGTGTTCAAGACCGAGGTCACCCGCCGACGCGGCCCGTGGCGCGGTCTCGAGGGCGTCGAGTTCGCCACCCTCGAATGGGTGGAATGGTTCAACAACCGCCGCCTCCTCGAGCCGATGGGCAACATCCCGCCCGCCGAGGCGGAGGCGCGTTACTATGCCACCCAGAAGGCCACACCCCTGGCGGCCTGACTCACACCAAACAGCCTCCGGCAAACCCGGCGCGGTTCAGATCGCCGCCAGCCAGTATTGGCGTGACAGCGCTGTGCCAGCGCGAGCAGCGCAGGCGCATCGTCGTCGGAAGGGGGCGGCTGACCGATGGCGAGGCCCATTGCTCGCCACCTTGAATCAGATCATCCCTGCATCACGGGCTCCCCCTTGTGATGTCACCCTTAAAAG
>NZ_KB899958.1 GCF_000378465.1 Elioraea tepidiphila DSM 17972 | reverse complement strand
CGATCCGATCCCCGCATCGCTACAGCCCACCCCGCCGCCAACCAGCAGCAGCAGCGAATCAGGCCATGAGCGATTCGAACAGCCGAATTTCCGCAACCTGCTAGGGCACGATGGTGCCAACGCCCTCATCCGGCGAGAAAAACCGGGGACCCTAAAGCGTAAAGTGACGGCGCCTCGGGACCGTGGGATCACCCCCGCCGCCGCCGCGTCTCCGCCGCCTCGTCCAGCACCGCCTGGGTCTTGCGCGCGGCGCGCTTGGCCGCATCGGTCGCGTAGCGTTCCGCCATCAGCTCGACTGCCCGTTCCGCGGCGCGCGCCTCGGCGAGCAGCGCGCGCGCGGTCGCGACCGCAAGCTCGGCCGCCTCGGCCTCGGCTGCCGCCTCGCCCGCGCGCTTCAGCCCCGCCGGAAGCCAGACGCCATAGAGCGCCGCGTCGGCAGACGCCTCCTGATCCAGCAGAAGCAGCGCCTGCGCGGCCGCCTGCTCGCGCGCGCGCGCCTCGGCCAGCGCATCGGCGAGGTCGCGCTTCGCCTCGTCCACCGCCAGCCGGCGCAGCCGCGCGAGTGTCGCGAAGGGATCGCGGCGCGCCCTCACACCTCGCCCTCCAGCGCCGCAGCGAGCTTCGCGAACGCCGCCTCGGGCGTGTCCGCCTCGGCCTTCTCCTGCGCCAGCACCGCCTCGATCGCCGGGGCACGGCGCACCGCCTCGTCCACCTCCGGATCCGCGCCGGGCTTCCAGGCGCCGAGGCGCACCATGTCCTCCATGTCGGCGTGGATCGAGAGCAACCGGCGCGCGCGCGCGACCAGCGCCTTCTGCTCGTCGGTGAGGATGCCGCTCGCGGCGCGGCTCAGGCTGCGCAGCACATCGACCGCCGGGTAGCGGCCGCGCTCGCCGATGCGGCGATCGAGCACCACGTGGCCGTCGAGGATGCCGCGCACGGCGTCGGCGACCGGCTCGTCGTGGTCGTCGCCCTCCACCAGCACGGTGAAGAGCCCGGTGATGGAGCCGCCTGTGCCCTCGATCCCCGGCCCCGCACGTTCGAGCAGCTTCGGCAGCTCGGCGAACACCGAGGGCGGATAGCCGCGCGTGGCGGGCGGCTCGCCCGCCGACAGGCCGATCTCGCGCAGCGCGAGGCAGAACCGCGTGACGCTGTCCATCATCAGCAGCACGCGCTTGCCCTGGTCGCGGAAATGCTCGGCCACCGCCATCGCGGCATAGGCAGCCTCGCGGCGCATCAGCGGCGGCGCGTCGGAGGTCGCGACCACCACGACCGAGCGCGCGAGCCCCTGCGGGCCGAGATCGTCCTCGACGAACTCGCGCACCTCGCGCCCGCGCTCGCCGACCAGGGCAATCACGGCGACGTCGCAGTCGGCCTTGCGGGCGAGGCTCGCCATCAGCGTGGACTTGCCCACGCCGGAGCCCGCGAACAGGCCGAGGCGCTGGCCCTGCCGGCAGGCGGTGAACAGGTCGAGCACGCGCACGCCGAGCGGCAGGCGCGGACCGAGCCGGGCACGCGCGGTCGCGGTCGGCGGGCTCGCGCGCACAGGGCGCGCCACCTGACCGCGCGGCAGCGGCCCGAGCCCGTCGATCGCATGGCCGAGCGGATCGATCACCCGGCCGAGCCAGGTATCCGTCACCGCGAGGCCGGGGCCGTTGATCTTCTCGGCCCAGAGCCCGGGGCCGAGCCCGGCAAGATCGCCGAGCGCCATGGCCTGTGCCTTGCCGCCGCGGAAGCCCACGACCTCCAGCGGCACGCGCCGGCCGTCGCGCGCGGTGGCAACCAGCCGATCGCCCACCGCGAGCAGCTTGGCGATGCCGTCCACCTCCACCATCAGCCCCGTGAGACCGGCGATGCGGCCACGCACGCTGACGCGCGAGAGCGCGCGCAGCGCGTTGGCCACCGCATCGATCCGGTCATGGACCGGCTGCGTCCGCAGCGCCTGGGCGGCGCCGGCGCGGCCGGCGGGACGGTCAGCTTGTGTCAGCACGCCGGCACCCTCGCCGGTCCGGGTTAAGGCATCGCTAGCGCGGGATCAGGCCGACCGATCTTTGCCGCGGAGATGCATGCACCCGCACCTACCGCGCGATCGCGCGCTTGTTGCCC
The DNA here is from genome assembly GCF_000378465.1 of Elioraea tepidiphila DSM 17972. Lineage (GTDB taxonomy): Bacteria > Pseudomonadota > Alphaproteobacteria > Acetobacterales > Acetobacteraceae > Elioraea > Elioraea tepidiphila. The sequence goes on along the minus strand of NZ_KB899958.1, from coordinate 1,816 downwards.
TGCTCGTCCAGCGCGACGAAGGTGAAGATCGCCTCGGTCACCTTGATGTGGCCCTCGCTGTGGCGCGGCCGGCGCCAGGCCGAGACGCGGTAGCGCAGCGAGGTGGTGCCGACCGAGAGCAGCTCGGCCCAGACCGTGACCTCGTCGCCCACCTTCACCGGCCGCTTGAAGGTCATCGCGTCGATCGCGACGGTGGCGACGCGGCCTTTCGACTCGCGCATGGCCGCGAGCCCGCCGGCGAGATCCATCTGCGCCAGCAGCCAGCCGCCGAAGATGTCACCTGCCGGGTTGGTGTCGGCCGGCATGGCGACGGTGCGCAGCGCGGGTTCGATCGCAGGCGGGGTGTCATCGCTCATGTGAGGTGCGGGAGTCCGAGATAGGTTTCCGACTGCATCTCCATCAGCCGCGAGGCCGTGCGCTGGAACATCGCCGCGTTCTCGCCGCGCTCGTAGAGCCGGTCGGGGATGTCGGCGGCGGAGGCGATCAGCTTCACACGATGGTCGTAGAGCGTATCGATCAGGGTGATGAAACGCCGCGCACGGTCGAAGTTCGCCGGCGAGAGGCGCGGGACGTGGTCGATCAGCAGGGTGTGGATGTGGGTGGCAAGGGCCAGGTAGTCGGCCGGGCCGAGGGCGGCGCCGCAGAGCGCCTCGAAATCGGCGCGGGCGACCCCGTTGGCGGCGAGCGGCAGGTTGAGGCGCCGGCCGAGCACGGTGAGCTCCAGCGGCTTGCCTTCCTCGCCCGCGAATTCGAGGAAGGCCGCGTCGAGCGCGGCGTCGGCGCGCGCGTCGGCCGGCGTGTGCCAGACGCCGACGGCGGCGAGGCGGTCGCGGCGGTAGTCGCGGGCGGCTTCCAGCACGATCACGTCGAGGCGGCGCTTGATGAGCTCGATGAAGGGGAGGAAGCGGTCGCGTTGCAGCCCGTCCTTGTAGAGGTCGTCGGGCAGGGTGTTGGAGGTGGCGACCACGACGACACCGCGCGCGAACAGGGCTTCGAAGAGGCGGCCGAGGATCATGGCGTCGACGATGTCGTGCACCTGGAACTCGTCGAAGCAGAGCAGGGCGGCGTCGGCGGCGATGCGGTCGGCGAGCGGGGGGATGGGGTCGGCGCTGCGTTCGGCGGCCTTGCGGAAGTCATGGATGTGGCGGTGCGCGTCCTGCATGAAGCGGTGGAAGTGCACACGGCGTTTGCGGGCGAGGGGGACGGTGTCGAAGAACAGGTCCATCAGCATGGATTTGCCGCGGCCGACGGCGCCGACGATGTAGAGGCCCTGGGGGGCGTCGGTGTCGTCTTCGCGGGGGCTCTTGTCGCGGGCGAAGCCGAGGCGGGCGCGCAGGGCGGAGAGGAAGCCGCCGTGCGATGGCTGCGGGTCGTAGCCTTTGAGCGCGCGCCAGAGTTCCTGGAGGCGTTCGGCGGCGAGGGCTTGGGCAGGGTCGTGTTCGAGCAGGCCGGCGCGGACACGGTCGCGCAGCGCGGGCAGCGGGCCTTGGGCGGCTTGTGGGGCGGGTGCGTGCATCGGGCGCCGGTGGCCTATCCCGGGACGGATGTGGGTTCAAGAAATGGGGGGTGCGGGGGCAAGGACCAATGGCCCTTGGCCCCCGCGGGTTTGTTTCGCTTGCGCGCGAAGCGCGAGGGGGGGCGAAGCTCAAGCGACGCGCAGCGAGCGGGGCGTGGGGGTGTGCTGGCCAAGTGACACCAATACACTGGGGTCTATCGGGAATTTCGTGTTTGGGGCCTTACGCTGCTGTTGAAGGAGCCCCTGCATGCCCCGCCGCAAACCGCCTTCGATCCCGGATGACCTGCTGGATCAGTTCCT
>NZ_KB899957.1 GCF_000378465.1 Elioraea tepidiphila DSM 17972 | reverse complement strand
TCGGCCCGCGCGAGGCGGTGATGCGCCGGGTGCTGAAGCCGGTGGAGACGGCGCAGGCCGTGACCGTCGCGCCGGCGGGCGACGCGAAGCAGGGAGCCGGCTGATGGGCACCGCACTCGTTCCCTACGAGCGCTCGCGCGCGCTGGTGCGGCGCGAGATCGAGTACTGGGACCGCACGATCGCGCTGCCCGCGCGGCCGCGCATCCGCGGGCTGACGCTGTTCGGCATCGCGGTGTTCGTGCTCTTCATCGGCGGCTTCGGCTTCTGGGCCTCGTGGTATCCGCTGGCCGAGGCGAGCCTCGCGCAGGGTTCGGTGAAGGTGGAGCTGAACCGGCGCAGCGTGCAGCACGCCGAGGGCGGGATCGTGCGCGAGATCCTGGTGCGCGAGGGCGACCGCGTGGAGCCTGGCCAGGTGCTGGTGCGGCTCGACCCCGTGCAGGCGGCGGCCCTCCAGCAGGGGCTGGAGACGCAGCGTCTGGCGCTGCTCGCGCATGCCGCGCGGCTGGAGGCGGAGCTCGACGGGGCGGAGCGCATCCGCCTGCCCGACGAGGTGGTGCTCGCGCGCGCGCGGCCCGAGGTGGCCGAGATGATCACCGGCCAGACGGCGATCTTCGAGATGAAGCGCGCGGCCTGGATCGCGTCCGACACGGCGCTGCTCGCGCGGCAGGACCAGTTGCAGGCGACGATCGATGCGCTCACGCGCCAGCTCGCCGCGTCGCTGCGCCAGATCGAGCTCGTGCGCGAGGAGGCCGAAACAGTCGACGAGCTGCTGCGGCGCGGGCTGGAGCGCCGGCCGCGGCTGCTCGCCCTGCAACGGAGCGAGGCGGCGCTTACCGGCACCTACGAGGACCAGCAGGGCCAGATCCTGCGCAGCCGCGCCCAGATCGCCGAGATCGCGCAGACGCTCGCGAGCCAGCGCCAGTCGCGCAGCGCCGAGGCCGGGCGCGAGCTGCGCAGCGTGCGCGAGCGGCTGATCGAGGTCGAGGAGAAGCTGATCCGCGCGCGCGACGTGAGCGGGCGGCTGGAGCTGCGCGCCCCCATCGGCGGCGCGGTGATGGGGCTGAAGGTGAACAGCGCCGGTGCCGTGGTGCGCCCGGCCGAGCCGGTGCTCGACATCGTGCCGGAGGAGCGGCTGGTGGTGGATCTCAGGATCTCGCCGCTCGACATCGCGCGGGTGCAGGTGGGCGCGCCGATCGAACTCCGCTTCCCCTCCTTCCCCCAGCGTAACATGCCGCCGGTGCACGCGGAGCTCGCCTGGCTCTCGCCCGACGCGGAGGTCGAGCAGCGCAGCGGCACGCCGTTCTACACCGGCCGCGTGCTGCTGGAGGAGGCCGCGCTCGCGCAGCTTCCGGGCGGGCGCGTGGTGCCGGGCATGCCGGTGGAGGCGAGCATCGTCACCGGCGAGCGGACCATGATGGCGTATCTGCTCAAGCCGATCCTCGACAGCTTCCGCCGGTCCTTCGTCGAGCGGTGATACGCCGTTGCGTTAGCAGGCTGCGGAAATTCGCCGCTATGGGTTTGGTTTTTCTGGGCTGTGCGGCGGTTGGGTAGGGTTTGGCGGGCGGATGCGCTGGGTTTCTGGGGGCGATCTGCCGGAAAGATGCCGCGCGTGGGTGGATTTTGGCAGCGATTAGGTGTAGAAGTTTCGATTTGGCCGGACGGTAGGTATGATCGGCGGGGATGGAGGCCGGGGCGCGGAGCCATAGGCGAAGCGCAGCGCCCCGGCCGAGTTGATGGGAGAGTCCCATGACCCAGACCGAACGCAAGGTGATCCGCGCCAAGCTTGGGCTGTTGGAGCTGGCCAAGCAGCTGGGCAACGTGACCCAGGCGTGCCGGGTGCTCGGCTACTCGCGCGACAGCTTCTACCGCTTCCGCGACCTCTACGAGCGCGGCGGCGAGTTGGCGCTGGCCGAGATGACGAAGGCGAAGCCGAACCTGAAGAACCGGGTGGCGCCGGAGGTCGAGGCCGCCGTCGTTGAGATGGCGGTTGAGCAGCCCGCCTGGGGCCAGGCGCGGGTATCCAACGAGTTGCGCCAGCGGGGGATCGAGGTCTCCCCCTTCGGTGTGCGCAACATCTGGCTGCGCCACGACCTGGCGACCATGAAGCACCGGCTGAAGGCGCTCGAGGCGAAGGTGGCGCAGGAGGGCGGCGTACTGACCGAAGCCCAACTCGTGGCGCTGGAGAAAGCCAAGGCCGACAAGGAAGCCCATGGCGAGTTCGACAGCGAGCATCCCGGCTACTGCGTCGCGCAGGATACCTTCTACGTCGGCACCCTGAAGGGGGTGGGCCGGGTCTACCAGCAGACCGCGATCGATACCTACTCGAAGGTCGGCTTCGCCAAGCTCTACGACCGCAAGACCGCGCTGACCGCGGCCGAGTTGCTGAACGACCGGGTGATCCCGTTCTTCGACGAGCATGGCTTGCGCATCGACCGGGTGCTGACCGACCGCGGCACCGAGTTCTGCGGCGCCCATGACCGGCACGAGTATGAGCTCTACCTGGCGGTGGAGGATATCGACCACACCCGCACGCGGACGAAGAGCCCGCAGACCAACGGCATCTGCGAGCGCTTCCACAAGACGCTGCTGGACGAGTTCTACCGCGTCGCCTTCCGCAAGAAGGTCTACCGCGCCGTCGAGGAACTCCAGGCCGACCTCGACGAGTGGATGAGACACTACAACGAGGCACGCACCCACCAGGGCCGCTGGTGCTTCGGCAAGACCCCAATGCAGACCTTCCTGGACAGCAAGCCCCTCGCGCGCGAGAAACAGCAGATCGGCAAGGCCGCGTAACCCGCAGCGCCTGAAGACGCAGTCGGCGCAGAGCGCCACACTTCCGACCTGGCGTACACCCGCCACGCCAGGTCGATGACCGTCAGATCAAGTACAGACTTCTACACCTCAGGCTCGCTTGACTATGCTGGATCGCGCGACGGACCGCCTCTGTCGTGCGGGCGCTCCCGTGGAGAACCTGGCCCATAGTGCATCCTTCCATGCCTGGGAAAAGACTGCACCATCAAACCCCGGGATCAAACACCTAGGCAGACCCCACAGATTCACGGGTTGAGACGGTCCTGGAACAGGATGGCGAACTGCGCTCTGGCGGCGTGCCATTCCCTGGCCGGCATCCTCCACTCCTTGGCGGTACGGTTCAACACGAAGAACAAGAGCTTGAGCGCGGCCTCGTCGTGCGGGAAGTGGCTGCGCGTTCTCCTGCTCGAGCTGCTTCAGCCTCCGCACATCGTCCGGCTGAAATGCCCCGAACCGCTTCTTTCATGTGTACAGCGTCTGATCGCTGACCTTGTGCCGTTTCGCAACAACGCCACCCCGTCGCGATCCGCCTCTCGGATGATCGCGACCATCTGCTCCTCCGTAAACCTCGACTTGCGCATGCTCCATCTCTTTCGGGGAACCACTCTCTCACGTCATCCATGGCCCGAAATCTCGGGGGCAGGTCACGAGGACAGACCCTTAACTATTTCCTCAACCTGTTCTCAGACCATGGCGTGCGCTTGGTGCGACTACCATCCACCGCGACGAACACGAACAGCCAAGAACCCAGGAAAATGACGAAGCCTGCAACCGCATTATCGATCGCGTCGGGCCGGAACCACACAACGCTCGGGTTCGTGGGTCTTCTGAGTGCGACCTTAAACCTGCTCGCGCTGGTGGGCTCGATCTACATGATGCAGGTCTATGACCGGGTGCTCGCCACGCGACACAAGGACACGCTGATCTACCTGACCCTGATCGCCGCGCTGGCGATCCTCGTGCTCGGCGTGTTCGAGTTCGTCCGCATGGCGGTGCTGGGCCGTGTGGCCGCCTGGATCGAGGAGACGGTGCTGCCGCACGTGTTCTCGCGCTCGATCGATGCCGAGCTCGTGGATCGGCCGTACCGGATGGAGGCGGCGCGCGACATGGCGCTGTGGCGGAGCTTCCTCGCCAGCCCCGCGCTGACGACGCTGTTCGACGTGCCCTGGGTGCCGATCTATCTCGCCGTGATCTTCCTGCTGCATCCCTGGCTCGGCTGGGTCGCGACGGCGGGCGCGGCGCTGCTGTTCCTGCTGACCCTGCTCACCGACCGGCTGACCGCGCCGCATCTGCGCCAGGCCAACATGCTCTCCGCGGGCGCGCAGCGGCACGCCGAGGCGATGCTGCGCAACGCCGACGCGATCGACGCGATGGGCATGCGGCCGCACGTGATCCGGCTCTGGCATCGCCGCTTCTCCGAGGCGCTGCCGCTGCAGGGCACCGCGGCGGACCGCTCCTCGCTGCTGCTCGGCATGACCAAGGCGCTGAGGATGATGCTGCAGGTGCTGATGCTGTT
>NZ_KB899956.1 GCF_000378465.1 Elioraea tepidiphila DSM 17972 | reverse complement strand
GGGCAGCGCCGTGTCGTCCACCACCAGCACCGCGTCATCGCCACCGAGCAGCCCATCGGCCTTGCGGGCCAGTTCCTCCAGCAGCGGCGCGGCATCCCAGTTGCCGGCCGAGACGAAGTGATGAAGGCGATCGTGTGTGCCGAACCCAAGCCGCTCGGCCATCGGCTGGATGCTCTTGCGATCGCCCGGCCCGATCAGCCCGGCAACGTAGAGCGGGCACATCCGCCGCCGCGCCTTGTGGCCGAGCCGTTCCAGGAACGGCGCGAGCCACCCCTCCAGATCACCCCGCCACCCCCGCCAGCACCTACTCCAGCCATGATCGGCTCCCCAAAGCCGATCCCTCATGAATCACGCAAAAGCCGACAGGGGAATCCGAAATCGGCAGCCCCCCCGCATGTTTCTGCCAAAGTCGTGCTAGCCGATGGGGAAACGCGGGCCAGCCGCAACCAAATCGGCCGTCTCCCGAGGGGTCCCGCTCCGAAAAAGAGCGGGACCCCTCGGGAGACGGCCCGTTCGCGGGTTGAGGGTCTGGGGAAAGGGCCGACTGGCCCTTCCCCAGGCCTTCAAGACTCCCGCATCAACAGCGCGAGCAGCCCGTCCAGCTGGTCCAGGTTCGCGTAGCGCAGCCGGAGCTCACCCCCCTGGCCGCGCGGGCGCAGATGCACCCCCACCCCCAGCCGCTCCTTCAGGTCGCGCTCCAGGCTCGCCAGGTTCGGGTCGACCGCCCGCGGCGGACCCTTCTTGGGCCCTGCCTGCGCCTCCGCCGCCACCAGGGCCTCGGTCTGGCGCACACTGAGCCCCTGCTCGACCACCCGCGCGGCCAGCGCCTCCGGGTTCTTCGCCCCCAGCAACGCGCGCGCATGGCCGGCGGTCAGCCGCCCCTCCCGCACATGCTGCTGGACGATGGCGGGCAGGTTGACCAGCCGGATCGTGTTGGCGACATGCGACCGGCTCTTGCCGATCATGCGACCGATCTCTTCTTGTGAGAGCTTATGCGTCTCAATGAGACGCATCAATCCCTCCGCCTCCTCGATCGGGTCGAGGTCCGTGCGCTGCAAGTTCTCCACCAGCGCCGCCGCTGCCGCCTCGAGGTCGGAGAGCGCGCGCACCAGCACCGGCACCTCGTGCAAGGGAATCGCCTGCGCCGCGCGCCAGCGCCGCTCGCCGGCGATGATCTGATACCGGCCCGTGTGCTCGGGATGCGGACGGACCAGCAAGGGCTGGAGAATGCCGCGTTCGCGGATCGAGGCGATCAGCTCCTCCAGCCCCTCCGGCTTGATCCCCGAGCGCGGCTGGAACGGGCTCGGCTCCAGCGCGGCGATCGGCACGGACTGCACATCGCCCGCAGGCACGGACGCCTCCGCCGGGGCAGGGGGGGCGGAAGCCGCATCGCCGAGCAGCGCGGCCAACCCTCGGCCGAGGCGCTTGGAGGCATCACGCTTGGGGCTCATGCTGGGGTCTCCTTGGCCTCGCGCTCGCGCTTCAACAGCTCCGCCGCGAGGCGGATATAGGCTTGGCTGCCGGCGGAGCGGACGTCGTAGAGCAGCACCGGCTTGCCATGCGACGGCGCCTCGGACACGCGGATGTTCCGGGGGATCACCGTCTCGTACACCTTGTCGCCGAAGAAGCCGCGCACATCGGCCGCCACCAGGTCGGAGAGGTTGTTCCGGCGGTCGAACATCGTCAGCACGATGCCCTGGAGGGTGAGGCGGGGGTTCAGGCCGCGCTTCACCACCTCGATGGTGCGCATGAGCTGAGAGATGCCCTCGAGCGCAAAGAACTCGCATTGGAGGGGGACGAGAACGGCACCGGCCGCCACCAGGGCGTTCAGGGTGAGCAGGCCGAGCGAGGGGGGGCAGTCGATCAACACGAGCCCGGGTGGCGCGGCGGCGAGGGCATCGCGCAGCCGGAATTCGCGGCGGGTGAGCGCGACGAGCTCGATCTCGGCGCCGGCGAGGTCCTGGTCGGAGGGCAGGAGGGAGAGATTGGGGATGGCGGTGGGGCGGATCAGCTCGGTGAGCGGCCTTCCCTCGATGAGCACGGCGTAGGACCCGGCACCGCGCTCGCCGCGGGCCAGGCCGAGGCCGGTGGAGGCGTTGCCCTGGGGGTCGAGGTCGATCAGCAGGACGGGCTGGCCGGTGGCGGCGACGGCGGTGGCCAGATTCACGGCCGTGGTGGTCTTGCCGACGCCGCCCTTCTGGTTGGCGAGCGCGATGATGCGGGGCCGGGCGGCGGGCGAGGCGTCAGGGGCTGCGTCGGGCACGCGCGACCTCGGTGAGACGGAGGATGGTGGCGGCAGGGTCGGTGCGGCTCGGGAACCGCTCGATGTGCATTGTCCAGAGGGGGGCGGCGGCGGTCAATTCGGCGTCCGCGGTCGCGCCCTTGGGCAGCAGCGCCGCACCGCCGGGGGCGAGATGGCGGGCGACGAGGGGCAGGAGGTCGGGCAGGGGGGCGAGAGCGCGGGCGGTGACGAGGTCGGCCTTGAGCGGGGCGAGGGTGGCGGCGTCGGCGGCGTGGACCGTGGCCAGGGCGGCGGTGGCGCGGGCGGCCTCGCGCAGGAAGGCGGCCTTGCGCCGGTCGCGCTCGACCAGATGGGTGGGCAGGCCGGTGAGGATCGCCAGGACCAGTCCGGGCAGGCCGGCACCGGAGCCGAGATCGGCGATGGATCGGGTGCCCGGCGGAATCAGCGGGACCAGCTGCGCGGCGTCGGCGATGTGGCGCTCCCAAAGCCGCGGCAGGTCCCCGGGCGCGACCAAGTTGATGCGCGGCGACCAGCGGGCGATCAGTTCGGCGTAGGCGGTGAGGCGCGCGTGCTGGTCCGTGGCAAGGGCAGGGGAGTCCTGTTTCACGTGAAACGCAGGCGCGGGTGTTCCACGTGAAACACGCTCAGCCGTCGTCGCCAGCGGCCGACGCCACCGCCGGCTTCGGCGCCTTCATCACCACGTCGCGCTCGGTCAGCATCAGTTCCGGCACCCTCTCGCCGCGGACCAGATGCGCCTCCAGCACGGCGTCGACCTCCTCGCGGCTGCGCACCCGATACCAGACCCCCTCGGGGTAGATCACCATGGTCGGGCCGAACTCGCAGCGGTCCAGGCAGCCGGCCATGTTCACCCGCACGCCCTTCAGCCCGAGCTCTTTGGCCCGCGCCTTCATGTAGTCGCGCAGCGCCTCCGACCCCTTCTCCGCGCAACTGCCGCGCCGATGCCCCTCGGGGCGCCGGTTGCAGCACACGAACACATGCGCCTCGAAGTAGAGTGGCGGGTCCCCCGCCCGCCGCCGATCATCCGCCATCGCTTTCTCCCGCGCCCTCGACCCCTATGTAGAGGTGAGCCGCCCCCGCCGAAACCCCGCTCCCGGGAGGGATCCATGCCCGATACCCCCACGGCCACGCTCCCCCCGCGCAACCTGCTCGCCGACGAGACCAGCCCCTACCTGCTCCAGCACGCCGACAACCCTGTTCACTGGCGCCCCTGGTCCGACGCCGCCCTCGCCGAGGCCCGCGCCACCGGCAAGCCGATCCTGCTCTCGATCGGCTACGCGGCCTGCCACTGGTGCCACGTCATGGCCCACGAGTCCTTCGAGAACCCGGCCGTCGCCGCGCTGATGAACCGCCACTTCGTCAACATCAAGGTGGACCGCGAGGAACGCCCGGACATCGACGCCATCTACATGCAGGCCCTCCACCTGATGGGTGAACACGGCGGCTGGCCGCTGACGATGTTCCTCACCCCCGACGCCAAGCCCTTCTGGGGCGGCACCTACTTCCCGCCCGAACCCCGCTTCGGCCGCCCTTCCTTCCCCCAGGTGCTCGACGCGATCGCCCGGGTCGCCCGCGACGAGCCCGAGAAGGTCGCGAAGAACGTCGCGGCGCTGACCGAGGCGTTGGCCGCCATGGCGCGCGCCCGCCCCGGCGCCGCGATCGGCCCGGAGCAGATGGAGACCGCCGCCGCCACCCTGCTGCGGACCATCGACCGGCGCGACGGCGGGCTTCAGGGCGCGCCGAAGTTCCCGCAATCGGCGCTGTTCCGCTTCCTCTGGAACGAGCACCGCCGCACGGGCAACGCCTCCGCCCGCGCCGCGGTGGCGCTGACCCTGGACCGGATGTCGCGGGGCGGCATCTACGACCACCTCGGCGGCGGCTACGCCCGCTACTCCACCGATGCGCAGTGGCTCGTGCCGCATTTCGAGAAGATGCTCTACGACAACGCCCAGATCCTGGAGCTGCTCTCCCTCCTCGCCGACGACCCGGACCCCGCCCTCGCCACCCTCTGGCGCGCCCGCGCCGAGGAGACGGTCGCCTGGCTTGCGCGCGAGATGATCGCCGCCCCCGCCGCCGACGGCACCGCCGGCTTCGCCTCCACCCTCGACGCCGACAGCGAGGGGGAGGAGGGCAGGTTCTATGTCTGGACCGACGCCCAGGTGCGCTCGGTGCTGAAAATCGCGGGGTTCGACCCCGGCGCGATCGACCGGTTCTGCCGCGCCTACGACGTCACGCCCCAGGGCAACTGGGAGCACAAGGTCATCCTCAACCGCTCCGCCTCGCCGACGGCCGACCCGGCCGAGGAGGCGGGTTTCGCCCGTGCCCGCGCGGCCCTGTTCGCCAACCGCGCTGCCCGCATCCCCCCGGGCCGGGACGACAAGGTGCTGGCCGACTGGAACGGGCTGATGATCGCCGCGCTCGCCCGCGCCGGCCACGTCTTCGACCAGCCTGGCTGGATCGCGCTCGCCGCCCGCGCCTTCGCCTTCGTCGCCCGCCACATGGACGCGGGTGAGGCGGGCGGCGGGCGCCGCCTCTGGCACTCCTGGCGCAACGGCACCGTCCGCGTGCCTGGCCTGCTGACCGACTACGCTGCGATGATCCGCGCAGGGGTGATCCTCGCCGGCGCCACGGCCGACCCCGCCCCGCTGCGCGCCGCCGAGTCCTGGACCCGCGCCGCCTTCGCCCTGTTCGCCGACACCGACGGCGCCTTCTTCACCTCGCCGGCCGACGCGGCCGACGTGATCGTCCGCGCCAAGGATGCCGCCGACAACGCCGTCCCCTCCGGCAATGGGATGATGGCCGACGCGCTCGCCCGGCTCTGGCTGGTCACCGGCGAGGACCGGTACCGTGCCGCCGCCGCTGGCCTGGTCGCGGCCTATGCCGGCGGCGCGGCCGAGCAGCCCTGGGCGCATCCCTGGCTTCTGGTCGCCGCCGACATGCTGGAGCGCGGCGCGTCCGTGGTGGTTGCCGGCGCGCCCGACGGTCCCGACACCCGGGCGCTTGTGGCGGCCGCACACGCTGTGCCGGAGCTTGGCCTGACGGTGCAGCTCGTGGGCGACGATCTGCCGCCGGGCCACCCGGCCGCCGGCAAGAGACCGGTGGACGGCCGCGCCGCCGCCTATGTCTGCCGCGCCGGCACCTGCGGCTTGCCGTTGACCGAGCCGCGAGCCCTGCGCGCCGCGCTCGAGCCAGCCGCGCCCGCCGCAGCACCCCCCTGAGTCACCGCAAGGTTCCTTCTCCCACGACCGTGGGAGAGGGTCAGGGTGAGGGTGTCTCCGCCTGCTGCACTCTTGCCACGAACCCCCGTGGCGACGTCTCCATCGCCCGGTAACGCCCCGATCATCGAACGGTGGGACCGACGCACAGGCGGCTGATGCACGCGGCTTTGGTCACCCCCGGCTGCGCCACCTTCGGGGTGTGGTGTCGGGCTGCGGCCACGGCCCTGCCGTTTACTCGCCGCCGAGCCGACCGACGTGGACGCCGTGCTCGCCCGGATGCGCGCCATGCTGGTCCGCACCCTCGGCGGGCGGATCGCGGTCGAGCTGGTCCGCAACGGCGAAACGTGGCCGGCGCTCGCCAATGCGCTCCAGCTCGAGGGCGCGCTGCTGAACCTCCACGTCAACGCGCGCAACGCCATGCCCGGGGGCGGCCGGCTGACCATCGAGACCGCCAATATCCGCCTCGGCCCGGAGGATGCCACCAAGGCCGGCGGGCCCACCGAGGATTACGTGATGATCGCGGTCAGCGACACTGGCGCCGGCATGCCGCCCGAGGTGCTCGCGCGCGCCTGCGACCCGTTCTTCACCACCAAGGAGCCGGGCAAGAGCACGGGGCTCGGCCTCAGGATGGTCTATGGCTTCGTCGAGCAGTCGAAGGGCCGGCTGCCGATCCGCTCCGACCCGGGGCGCGGCACCACCGTGACGCTCTACCTGCCACGCGCCCCACCGAGGTCGCCGCGGCCGAGGAACGCGCCCCGGAATGCGGTACCGCAACGATCCTGCTGGTCGAAGACGATCCGCGGCTGCGCGCGGCCGCCGCGTCGCAGCTCCGCGCCCTTCGCTACCAGGTGCAGCCCGTCGGCAGCGCGGCCGAGGCACTGACGACGTTACGGCAGCGCAAAGTTAACCTGCTGTTCACTGATATCGGCCTTGTCGGCGCCATGGACGGGCGCCGGCTTGCGGAGGAGGCGCGGGCGATCGATCCGGCGTTGAAGGTGTTGTTCACCTCCGGCAACCCGGTCGCCAGCGCCGAAGCCGCGCTGCGCGACATGCTGGGAGCGACCGACCCGGTGGGCTGAGCCGAGGCGGGGGACCCGTTGCCAGGACAGCCCGCCGTCGCGCCGCCATCATCCCCGCGTGGCGTCGCCATGATCGGCTGGTAATCCTCCTGCCATCGAGAGGATGGACCGATGCGCAGGCTTCTGATGCTCGCGGCTTTGCTGGTCTCCGGTTGCGCCACCTACGAGGAGCCGTATCCCGCCTACGGCCACGGCTACCCGGTCTACACCGCCCCGGCCTATGTCTACCGTCCCCCGGTCTATACCTCACCGACCTATCTCTACCGCCCGCGCGTCTATGCGCCGCCGCCGCCTCGGGTCGTGACGCCCCCGCCGCCGCGCCGCGACTGGCATCGGCGCGATGATCGCGACGAACGGCGATGGCGAGGCGAGCGGCGGTCCGACGGCGAACGCGGCTGGCAGCGGGGCGAACGGCGCCGCCAGCCGGACCGCCCATTCCGGTACGACAACCAGTAGGCGCCCCGCTTGCGGCGCCACCGGGTCAAGCCTCAGGGGCCAGCGGGGGGCTTCCGGCCGACGGGTGGCGCCGAGTGACCGTTTGGGAAAGGCTTGACGCGACGCGGCGTGGGCGCGGATCGAGCCGTTGCTGCCGAAGCCGTCGCGGCGCGGTCGGAAGCCGTCAGTCGCTCTGCGTGAGGTGCTGAACGCGATCCGCTACATGGCACGAAGCGCGGGTGGCTGGCGGATGCTGCCGGTGCACTTCGGCCCATGGCAGACGGTCTACTGGTGGTTCCGCCGCTTCGTCCGGCGGCTGCTGTTCCGCACCATCCACGACGTGGCGCTGATGCTGGATCGCGAGGCGGCTGGCCGGGAAGCCAGCCCGACAGGCGGGG
>NZ_KB899955.1 GCF_000378465.1 Elioraea tepidiphila DSM 17972 | reverse complement strand
CGCGAGCGTCTCGAAGATGCGCCGCCACACACCCTTGATCGCCCAGCGGACGTAGCGGTTGTACAGCGTCTTCGGCGGCCCGTACTCGCGTGGCGCGTGCCGCCAGGGGCAACCCGACCGCAGCACATGGACGATGCCGCTGATCACGCGTCGGTCGTCCACCCGCGGCTTGCCGCGCGTATCCGTCGGCAGCAGCGGCGCCAGCCGACGCATCTGCGCCTCGCTCAGCCAGAAGAGATCGCTCATCCCGGTTCCCTCCATCGCAGCAAAGGGAACCCCCTCAAAATCACACCACCCCGCGTCGCTCAAAACACTTTATGGGTCCGGACCCTACTTGACGTTTTTTCGCCTACGCAACCAACTGTCCGCGAGGCGGTTTTTCTTGCGACCTGGACACTCCAGCACACGATCAATACCAATCCAGGCGGAGTCGCTGGTCCCATCCGTATGGTCGTGATCCAGAACCTTGAGGGCGGTGTGGCGGTCCGCGAGCTTTCTGCTGACGAGGTCGGCGAGCAACAGCAGGCTGTCGCGGATGCTGAGTCCACCCTACGTAACTGGCGTTCCTTAATTGCTGGAACGAGAACTAGCGTCGAGAGCGCTGATAGGGTTGTAGAGCCTCCCCCAGTCATGCCGCCGACGTCGTAGCGCTCTGACGCCCCCCAAGCGCCCCCGCAAGACGCCCCTGCCATCCTCCGCGCCTACCCGAAGGGCGTCTTCGACCTCATCATCGTCGACGAGTGCCGTCGCGGCAGCGCGCGGGACGACAGCGCCTGGCGCGGGCGGGCCTGGGGGCATTGGGCCCGTCCTTCCGTATGCCGCGCCCCAGGACCATCGCCGCGTGGCCAGGAACCGGAAGCCGCGCGGCGGAGACGCGCTCAGGCGGTCGTGGGCCGGCGGCGCAGCAGGGCGGCGGCGGCCAGCGCGCCCCCGAACAGCAGCGCCGAGGCCGGCTCGGGCACGGCGGTCGTCGCGCGCGTGAAGACGATGTCCTTGGGCGCGAGGCTGAAGGGGCCGCCGTTCGGGTCGTTGAACAGGCCGGTGCCGTTCACGGTCAGGCTCTGGAGGAACAGCGTGCAGCAGGTGACGGCCGGGGCCGTGTTGTTTTGCCCGAAGGCCACGAAGTCGAAGCTCGTGATGGCGCCCGCCGCCACGGTCCAGGTGTTGGTGGTCGGGCTGCCCACATATTCGCCCAGCCCGAACCCGTCGGTGTTCGAGAGGATCTCGACGCTACCCGCCGCGGAGGTGTCATTGTCGGCGAGGCCGCGCACGATGCCCGTGACGGTGCCGTTCAGGCCCAAGGCGCGGTTGGAGAAGGTGAAGGTGAAGTCGAGCAGCGCCGCCTGGGCCGACAGCGACCAGAGGCTCGCAAACGCGGCCAATGCCAGTGTCCGGATGGCTTGCATGGAGGGATGTCGTCCTCTCGCGTCTGCGGGATGCCTGCCGATCCGGCAGCCGCAGACGGCGCCGCACGGACGCGCACCGAAGATCGCCAGTGCACCGCTCAGCAAACGTTCAGCATACAAACGTTGCAAAAAACGAGCTTTCCTTGTCAGTGACTCACGCCCGGGCCCGCTGCGGCCGCACGGGCAACTGTAAAGTCCGAGAGACAGGGAGACGCACGCGGCGTCATCCGTGCCGGCCTGCGGCGATGCGCCGGGCGGCTGCTCCTGGCGCGCCAGACCGCGTTCCCCTTCTGCACTGAGCACGAACAATCCGATCGCTCTGGGTCCGGCCGCCGCGCCGCGGCTGCGCGGCGTGCGCCATCGGGACGCGACGGCGGCACATGCGTCCAGGACTGACGTAACGGAGGATTAGTCAGCGGCTCTCCGCTCCTCGCCCGCAACCGCGTGACCTTCGCGCCGATGGCTCGCCGGGCGGCGGCGGAGGCGGGACGGAACGCTCGGTCGAAGGGGGATCCTCCATGAAGGTTCTGCATACACTGATCGCGGTGGCGATGGTGGCGGCCTGCGCCAAGAGGCCGGAGAGCATCCAGCCGAAATTCGCCAGCGCCACGCCCTATCGCGCCCTCACGTGCGAGCAGTTGAACGAGGAGCGGTCCAGAGTGAATGCCGAACTGGCGCGCATCGAAGCGATGCAGCGCGAGAACGCGAACGCCGATGCCGCCTTCATGACGGTCGGTGTCGTGCTGCTGTGGCCGGCGCTGTTCGGCCTGGCGGCGACGACGGATCGGTCCGAGACGATCGCGGCGATGAAGGGCGAGCGCGACGCGATGGACCTCGCGGCGCGCGAGAAGGGCTGCCCGCCGCCGCAGGTGCCGGCGACGCCCGGTCCCCCTGCCGCAGGCGACGCGCACGCGGCCTCGGCCGTGCCTCCGGGCAGCACGGATTGACCTGACGCCAGCACGCCGACCGCCGTTGCGCGTCGGATCCTGGCGCGGGGGCGTGGTAGGGTGAGGAGGCGCGCCGATCGTCCGCGGGGCCACGATCGGCGCGCAGCCTCGTTAAAGCCTTAAAGCGGTAAAGCTTAAAGTGCTTAAAGTCCGCAAGATCAACGGCTAACGGTACAGTCCTGCGACCGCCTCGCGATACTGGCCGAGCACCGCCGGCCGGCGGATCTTCTGCGTCGGGGTCATCATGCCGTTCTCGATCGTGAACGGCTCGACCAGCCGCCACTTGCGCACCCGCTCCGCCACCGACAGCCGCTTGTTCGCCGCCTCCACCGCCAGCGTGACGGCCACCTCGTCGGCGCCCTCGGCGGGCACGATCAGCGCGACCAGGTGCGGCCGGCCGTCGCCCGCCACCACCGCCTGGGCGATGCCGGGCTGCTGCATCAACAGCCCCTCGACCCGGGCGGGGCTGACCATGTCGCCGCCATTGGTCTTGATGAAGTCCTTCTTGCGGTCGGTGATGCGCAGATACCCGTCGGCGTCCAGCGCGCCGACATCGCCGGTGCGCAGCCAGCCATCCTCGGTGATGGCGGCCCTCGTGGCCTCCTCATTGCCCCAGTAGCCCTGCATGACGAGCTCGCCCCGCACCAGGATCTCGCCGTCCTCGGCGATCCGCACCTCCACCCCCGGCAGCGGCCGGCCGACCGTGTCGATGCGGATGCGGTCGGGCGGGTTGGCGGCGACCACGGGGCCGGCCTCGGTCTGGCCGTAGCCCTGCATGATCGGAATGCCGAGGGCGAGGAAGAACCGCCCGATCTCGGGGTCGAGCCGAGCGCCGCCCGACATGATGCCCTTGAGCCGCCCGCCGAAGCGTGCCCGCACCTTGGCGCGCACCAGCCGGTCGAGCAGCGGGTCGATCAGGCCGAGCAGGCCGAGCGACTCGCCCTTCACGCGCTTCAGCCCCTGGCTCAGCGCGAGGTCGAACAGCCGCTGCTTCCAGCCCCCCTCGCGCTCGACCTGGGCGAGGATGCGGCTGCGGATCACCTCGAACAGCCGCGGCACCGCCGTCATCACCGTGGGCCGGACCTCCAGCATCTCGGCGGCGATCCGGTCGGCGCCGGCCGAGTAGTGGATCTGCGATCCCACGGACAGCAGGAAGAACTGCCCGCAGGTGTGCTCGTAGGAGTGCGAGAGCGGCAGGAAGGAGAGATAGGTCTCGTCCTGGAGGTTCAGCGGGCGCAGCAGTTCGAATGCGCCGCGGCAGTTCGACAGGATCGCCCGGTGCGGCAGCATAACCCCCTTCGGTGTGCCGCCCGTGCCGGAGGTATAGATCAGGCAGGCGGTCTGCTCGCGCGGGATCAGCGCGGCCTCGGCCTCGATGTCGTCGGGCGGGGAGGGGTCGGCGACCGCCTCCGCCCAGCGCAGCACGGGGATGGCGGTCTCCCCCGGATCGTCGATCGCCACCAACAGGTCGAGCCCGCCGGCCTCGGCCGCGCCTTCGAGCACGCGCCGGGCCAGCGCGCGGGTCGAGACGATCACCGCGCGGGCGCCGCAGTCGCGCAGGATGTGGGCGTGATCGGCGGGCGTGTTGGTGGTGTAGGTCGGCACCGAGATCGCCCGCAGCGCCATGATCGCGGTGTCGGCGACCGGGAACTCGGGCCGATTCTCGGAGACGATCACCACCCGGTCGCCGGCGGCCACGCCGCGCGCGCGCAGGGCCCGCGCCAGCGACGCCGCCTGCCGCCCGACCTCGCGCCAGACGGTCGGTCGCCACGCGCCCTCCCGCTTGGCCCACAGCGCCGGGCGGTCGCCGTAGCGCCGCGCGCAGGCGAACATCAGCGCGGCACAGTTCGGCCAGTCCGGATACTCGCGCGCCACCGTGACCCCTCCCTCAGCCCGGGCCGGTTGCGGCCCATGCCCGACGTGCCATATCCGTGTGGCCCCGACACCCAGCCAGGACAAGCCCGTGACGGCCCCAGCCCCCCGGATTGCCGCGCCCGAAGCCCCTGTTCCCGGCGGCGAGACCGCCTCCGACCTGCCGGCCTGGGACCTCACCGACCTCTACCCCGGCCGCGACAGCCCGGAGATCAAGGCCGATCTCGATCGCGCCGAGGCCGAGGCCAAGGCCTTCGCCGCACGCTACCAGGGCCGGCTCGCCTCCCTCTCGGGCAGCGAGCTCGCCGCCGCGATCGCCAGCTTCGAGCGCATCGAGGAGACGCTCGGCCGCGTGATGTCCTACGCCCAGCTCCATTTCGCCGAGGACGCGACCGACCCGGCGATCGGCAAGTTCTACCAGGGCTGCAACGAGCGGGTCACCGCGATCTCCAGCCACCTGATCTTCTTCACCCTGGAGCTGAACCGGATCGAGGACGCCGCGCTGGAGGCGAAGATCGCGGGCACCGCGCTCGAGGAGTGGCGGCCATGGCTGCGCGACCTGCGCGTGTTCCGCCCGCACCAGCTCTCCGACGAACTCGAGAAGCTGCTGCACGAGAAGGAGGTGACGGGCCGCGCCGCCTGGAACCGTCTGTTCGACGAGACGCTGGCCGATCTGCGCATCCCCGTGGACGGCGAGGCGCTGACGCTCTCGGCCGCGCTCAACCGCCTCTCCGACGCCGACCGCGCCCGGCGCGAGGCGGCGGCGCACGCGATCGGCGAGAGCCTGGGCCGAAACGTGCGGCTGTTCGCACTGGTCACCAACACGCTCGCCAAGGACAAGGAGATCATCGACACGTGGCGGCGGTATCCGAAGCCGGAGAGCTACCGGAACCGCTCGAACATGGTCGAGGACGAGGTGGTCGAGGCGCTGGTCTCCGCGGTCACGGCGTCCTTCCCGCGACTCTCGCACCGCTACTACGCGCTGAAGGCGCGCTGGCTCGGCCTCGACAAGCTGGAATACTGGGACCGCAACGCGCCGCTGCCGGAGGACGATGACCGCGAGATCCCCTGGGCCGAGGCCTGCGCGCGCGTGCGCAGCGCCTATCGCGCCTTCTCCGATGATCTCGCGGACGTGGGCGACCGGTTCTTCACCCGCCCCTGGATCGATGCCCGGCTGAAACCGGGCAAGGCCTCGGGCGCCTTCGCGCACCCCACGGTACCCTCGGCGCATCCGTATCTGCTGCTGAACTACCATGGCCGCGCACGCGACGTGATGACGCTCGCGCACGAACTCGGTCACGGCGTGCACCAGGTGCTGGCTGGCCCGAACGGCTATCTGATGTCGGGCACGCCGCTGACGCTCGCCGAGACCGCCTCGGTGTTCGGCGAGATGCTGACCTTCCGGGCAATGCTGGACGGCGAGACGGACGCCAAGCGCCGCCGCGTGCTGCTCGCCGGCAAGGTCGAGGACATGCTGAACACCGTCGTGCGCCAGATCGCGTTCTACCGCTTCGAGCAGCGCGTGCATCACGAGCGGCGCACGGGTGAGCTCACGCCCGAGCGGCTCGGCGAGATCTGGATAGGCGTGCAGACCGAGAGCCTCGGCCCCGCCTTCCGCTTCGCCGAGGATTACCGCTTCTACTGGGCCTACATCCCGCACTTCATCCACTCGCCGTTCTACGTCTACGCCTACGCGTTCGGCGACTGCCTGGTGAATGCGCTCTACGGCGTGTTCCGCGACGGCCATCCGGGCTTCGAGGTGAAGTATCTCGACATGCTGCGCGCGGGCGGCACCAAGCGGCACAAGGAGCTGCTCGCTCCCTTCGGGCTCGATGCCTCCGATCCGGCCTTCTGGACCAAGGGGCTCGACGTGATCGGCGGCTTCATCGACGAGCTCGAACAGGCGATGGCCTGATGGCGCGCGAGGCCCCGGTGGCGCGGGAGGAGGGGCCCTCGCTGTTCGGCCAGTTGCGCCGGATGGCGCGCACCTCGGGCGCGGTGACCGGGATCGCCGCGCGCGTGGCCGGCGAGCGGCTGTTCGGCTTCAAGAGCGACCGGTCCGAGCACGCCGGCGAGCTGAAGGCGATCCTCGGCGGGCTCAAGGGCCCGCTGATGAAGGTGGCGCAATTCCTCTCGACCATCCCCGACGCGCTGCCGGACGAATACGCGGCCGAACTGTCGCAGTTGCAGGCGAACGCGCCGGCGATGGGCTGGCCCTTCGTCAACCGCCGCATGCAGGCCGAGCTCGGCGCCGACTGGCAGGCGAAGTTCGCGAGCTTCGGCCGCGAGGCCGCCGCCGCCGCCTCGCTCGGCCAGGTGCACAAGGCGACCCTGCCCGACGGCCGGACTGTCGCCTGCAAGCTGCAATACCCCGACATGGCGAGCGTGGTCGCGGCGGATCTGCGCCAACTCAAGCTGGCGATCGCGGTCTATCGCCGCATGGACAACGCGATCCAGCAGGAGGAGATCTACGAGGAACTTTCCGAGCGGCTGCGCGAGGAGCTCGACTACGCGCGCGAGGCCGCGCAGATGCGGCTCTACCGGATCATGCTGGCGGACGAGCCCGATGTGCACGTGCCGATGCCGATCGAGGGCTACTGCACGCCGCGCCTGCTGACGATGACCTGGCTCAACGGCCGGCCGCTGATGGACCGCATCAAGGAGGAACCGCCGCAGGAGACGCGCAACCGGCTCGCGCTCAACCTGTTCAAGGCGTGGTATGTGCCGCTCTACCGCTATGGCGTGATCCACGGCGACCCGCACATGGGCAACTACCAGGCACGCGCCGATGACGGGATGAACCTGCTCGACTTCGGATGCATCCGGGTGTTCCAGGCGCGGTTCATCCGCGGCGTGATCGATCTCTACGAGGCGATGCGCGACAAGGACATCGACAAGGCGCACCACGCCTACACGGTGTGGGGGTTCAAGGACCTCACCCACGAGAAGATGGCGGTGCTGAACCTCTGGGCCGAGTTCCTCTACGAGCCGCTGATGGAGGACCGCCCGCGGCGCATCCAGGAGTCCGACGATCCGCAGTTCGGCCGGCGCGTGGCGATGCAGGTGCACGCGGGGCTGAAGCGCATCGGCGGGGTGAAGCCGCCGCGCGAGTTCGTGCTGATGGACCGCGCGGCGATCGGGCTCGGCAGCGTGTTCCTGCGGCTCAAGGCCGAGCTGAACTGGCACCGGCTGTTCAACGAGCTGATCGCCGATTTCGATACCGCGACGGTGGATGCGCGCCAGCAGGCGGCGCTGGCCGAGGCGGGGGTGCCGGCAGCCGCCTAGAGCCTGATCCATTTACGCTGAAGCATAGCCTGCGTGCCGGAAGTAGTTGGCGCATTCGGTGGGTGAGAACTCGCCGAGCAGGGCGCCGATGCGGTGCCATACGGTGGCGATGGATCGCTCGTCGGCCTTTCGCAGCAGGGTCTTGAGCTTGGCGAACATCATCTCGATCGGGTTCAGGTCCGGGCTGTAGGGCGGCAGGGACAGCAGGTGGGCGCCGGTGGCGCGGATGGCGCGGCGGACGGCGACGCCCTTGTGACTGCCGAGATTGTCGAGCACGACGACGTCGCCCGGCTTGAG
>NZ_KB899954.1 GCF_000378465.1 Elioraea tepidiphila DSM 17972 | reverse complement strand
GCCGCGGCGCCGTGCTGCCGGTCGCGCGATACAACTGCGACCAACGCACCGCGCTCGCCACGCTCACCGAGAACAGCTTGGCCGCCTCGCGGCAACTCGCGCCATTCCGCATGGCCGCCACGACGCGATCACGCAGATCACAGGACAGGGCTCGGGTCATCGGCTGCTGGCCTCCAGCCCAGCCAGCAGCTTGAATCAGAAAACCAAACGCGCCGGAACACCCAATCCGATTCCACCAGAAGGAATCAGGCTCTAGAGCGGCTTCCAGACCCGTGGAAACCGTTCTGGGCGTGCCCTGCGAGCACCATCACGCCCACGGCTGACCCCAGCCGCGGGCGATCTGCTCTCGTGCCTCAACGCTGGGCTGCGCGGTGCGGGCGGTGGCAGGCGCCGCAGGCGCCGCCGGTGGCCTCGAAGGCGCGCCCGAGCGCGGCTTGGTCGCTGCCCTCGGCGGCGGCCAGAAGCGCCTGCGCCTGGGCCGCGAACGCATCCGCCCGGCTCTCGAAGCCCGACCGGTCCGACCAGATGCTGGGCAGGGCGCGGGTTTGCGCACCCTGGTCGCTGCCGGGCGGGAACATCCCCTTGATCCTGGGCGCGTGCTCGGCAATCGCGCGCGCCGGCGCCACCGCATCGGCGTTCGGCCGGCGCGCCTGCACCACCGCCTGGATGGCCTCCATATTGTCGCGCATCATCCGGAAGCCGGCCTGGCGCTCCTGGATCACCTGGGCCTGGCCGTAGGCGTGCGCGGTCGGCATGAGGATCGCGGCCGCGAGCACGGCGGACAGCAACGCTTGGTTCATCTCGGACTGGTCCCCTTCGTGATGGGCCGGGACGTCTCCCGGCCGATGGATGGTGCCGCGCGCGGCCGGGCCGGGCGCGTCACGATCGTGTCAGACCGACCGCGCGGCGCAAGTGACACCGCCTGCGCCGCGCGTTAGTGCAGGCGGGCAAGGAGGTGTCGATGCAGCATCCCTACCGCGCCATCGCCGTTTTCTGCGGTTCGCGCCTCGGCGCCGACCCCGCCCATGCGGCCGCCGCCGACACGCTGGGCCGGGCGCTGGCCGCAGCGGGGATCCGGCTGGTCTATGGCGGCGGCCGGATCGGACTGATGGGCCGGATCGCCGATGCCTGCCTCGCCGCCGGCGGCTTCGTCACCGGCGTGATCCCGACCTTCCTCGCCCGCTGGGAGGTGGCGCACGAGGGCACCCAGGAGATGATCGAGGTCGACTCGATGCACACCCGCAAGGCGCGGATGGCCGAACTGGCCGATGCGTTCGTCATGCTGCCCGGCGGCCTCGGCACGCTGGACGAGACCATCGAGATCCTCACCTGGCGCCAGCTTCGGCTGCATGACAAGCCGATCGTGCTGTGCGACGTCGCCGGCAGCGCCCGGCCGCTGATCGCCGCGATCGAGGCCGCTATCGGCGCGGGCTTCGCCGAGCCGTCGGTACGGGACCTCTATGCGGTCGCCGATGGCGCCGAGGCGGTGCTGCCGCTGCTCGCGACGCTGCGCCCCGGCACGCGCACCGCCGCTGCCCTGACCTGACGCGCCGCTGCTTGCCCACCGTCGGGGCATTGCCTATACAGCGCCGCCTGATCCCCCGTCGGAGCGTAGCTCAGCCTGGTAGAGCACTGTGTTCGGGACGCAGGGGCCGGAGGTTCGAATCCTCTCGCTCCGACCATGGGGGCCCTGGCGGCTTTTCCGCAACGACGCCGTGACGCAGGCCACATCCGGCTCGGCGCGCGAATGTTTCCATTGCAAATCCCGATCCCTTCGCACAAGGGAAGGATGAGGACGCCGGCGCGGCCCGCACCGCGGCGGCTTGAAGCCCCCGCCCGTACGACGGACGACCCGCCATCCCGCCCGCACCGCCTGCCCCGCCTACCCTGCCGCCGGACAGCGTGACGGCCGCGCGCCCGCGCCGATCGATGGCCCTCCTGGTGCGGGCGGTGCGGATCGCGATCGGGTTCGCCGTGCTGCTGCCGCTCATCGCCTTCGGCCTGATCACCAAGGACCGCTGGGATCAGGCCACCAGCGAGGCGGAACGCGTCATCGTGCAGGAGACCGCCGTCGCGGCGGAGCATATCGGCCGGGTGCTGGAGACCCAGGAATCGATCCTGCAGCAGATCGACCTGGTGATCCGCGGCCTCTCCTGGCATGAGATCGAGACCTCGCCTGCGGTCCAGCGCATGCTCACCGACTTCGCGGACCGCCGGGCGCACGTCGCCTCGGTCTGGATCGCCGACGAGGAGGGCCGCGTCCGCGCCGGCAGCGCCGCATGGCCGGCCGGCACGACCATCGCCGACCGCGGCTATTTCCTCGCGCAGCGTCCGGCCGATCAGGGTACCCTCGTCAGCGAGCCGATCATCGGCCGTGTCTCCGACCAGCGCGTCTTCACCGTCAGCCGCCGGCGCACGACCGACAACGGCACCTTCGGCGGCCTCATCTTCGTCGCCGTCGCCGCCGAGTACATCGAAACATTCTTCGCCAGCCTGATCCGCACCGAGGGCGTGGTCGTGCTGATCCGCCCGAACGGCGACCTGCTGGCGCGCACGCCGCCGACCCGCGCGGTGCAGCGCCTCGGCCCGGACAGCCAGTTGATGCAGCGCCTCGCCGTGGACCGCATGAACAGGCCGTCAGGCGTCGTCTCCGGCGTCTACTGGGGCCGCTCCATCATCTATGGCGGCGAGCGGCTCTACGGCTACCAGTCGGTCGAGCCCTACGGCCTGATCGCCAGCATCGGCACCAACCTCGACGACATCTACGAGCCCTGGTGGCGTGACACGCTGCGCTACGGCCTGATCACGGCCTTGCTGACGCTGCTGCTCGCGGCCGCCGGGCTCTCGCTGCTCGCGGCGGCACGGCGGGCCGACGCCGCGACCGCGCGGGCGCTTGACGAGGCGGAGCGCAACGCCGCCGCGCAACGCCGCATCGACGCGCTCGAGCGGCAGAACGCGATCACACGCGTCGTCGCGGGCGTCGCGCACGAGTTCAACAACCTGCTCACCCCGATCCTGATGGGTGCCGAACTGCTGCGCGAACGCGCCGCCGGCGCGGAGGAGCGCCGCACCCTCGACTCGATGATCGGCGCCGCCGAGCGCGGCGGACGCCTGGTCGCGGACCTGCTGTCGTATATCCAGAACCAGTTCCTGCGGATCGAGAAGGTCGCTCCGCTGCCGGCAATCGAGGAGACGATCGCGGAGTTCCGCGCCGGGCTGCGCGACGGCATCGCCCTCGCTTTCGAGGCGACCGAGCCGGTGCCCGACATCCTGACCGATCGACGTCAGCTCCAGCTCGCGCTCGACCATCTGCTCGACAACGCCCAGCGCGCCATGCCGGATGGCGGCACCATCACGGTGCGGCTCGTCGCGCTGCCCGGCGGCATGAACGGCGGTCACGTGCTGATCGCCGTCGAGGACACGGGCGTCGGCATGACGCCGGACGTGCTGGCGCAGGCGCGCGAGCCGTTCTTCACAACCGCCGCCTATCGCGAGTGCCCCGGGCTCGGCCTCGCGATGGTGTCGGGCTTCGTCGGCCAGCTTGGCGGCACGCTGACGATCGACAGCAGGCCCGGCCAGGGCACGCGCGTGCAGATGCGGCTGCCGATCGCGCGGGGCTGAGCGGCACCACCATTGCAGCGTCCCGGCGCAGCCCGTTACGGTCGCGCCCGTCCACCGCCGAGGGGAGAGCCGCCATGCCCGCGAACCACCTCGCCGGCGCCGAGCCGCCCGGGCCGGACACCGCCCTGATCGTGGTCGATGTGCAGGTCGGCTTCCTCCCGGGCGGCAGCCTGCCCGTGCCCAGGGGCGACGAGGTCGTGCCGGTGATCAATGCGCTCGCGCGCCGCTACGCGAATGTCGTGCTGACCCAGGACTGGCACGCGCCGGAACATCTCTCCTTCGCCAGCGCGCATCCCGGCCGGGCACCGTTCGAGACCATCGATCTCCCTTACGGCCCGCAGGTGCTCTGGCCGGATCACTGCGTGATGGGCACGGCCGACGCCGCGTTTGCGCCCGGGCTCGACATCCCGCACGCCCAGGCGATCCTGCGCAAAGGGTATCGCCGCGAGGTGGACAGCTACTCGGCCTTCCTGGAAGCCGACCGCATCACGCGCACCGGCCTTGACGGCTATCTCGCCAGCCGCGGCATCCGCGCCGTGCATGTCTGCGGGCTCGCGACCGATTTCTGCGTCGCCTGGACCGCGCTCGATGCGCGCCGCTACGGATTGGCCGCTGCCGTGATCGAGGACGCGTGCCGCGGCATCGATCTGGGCGGTTCGGTGGCCAAGGCCTGGGCCGAGATGGCGGCGGCCGGGGTGCGCCGGATCAGCGCCGCGCAGGTCGGCTGAGGCCGGCGCTCACGCCTGGTCGGCCGCGTGCGCCTTCAGGTCGATCAGGGAACAGACCGCGAGCGTGTTGACATGGGTCGCGGCCAGCACGACGCGCGGCGCGCAGCCGGCCTCCAGCGCCTCCTGCCAGCGCGCCGCGCAGAGGCACCAGCGGTCGCCCGGCTTCAGCCCCGGGAAGCCGAACTCGGGACGCGGGGTCGAGAGGTCGTTGCCGCGGCTCTTGCTGAAGGCGAGGAACTCCGCGGTCATCAGCGCGCACACCGTGTGGAGGCCGAGATCGTGCTGGTCGGTGTTGCAGCACCCGTCGCGCAGCCAGCCCGTCAACGGATCGTGCGAGCACGCCTTGAGCGGCCCGCCCAGCACGTTCCTCGCCCGCCTGTCCTCGCCATCGCGCGGCATCGGCTCCTCCGTCCGTTCGAGCGGAACGTGGGCCGGGTCGGAGGCGACCGCAACCCGCACGATCACGCGGGCGTGCGCAGCGCGGCCGGCGGTTCTGGCCTATCCATGCCGCCGGTCCGCAACAATCGAGGGGAGGATCACATGGGCCTCGACCGACGCCACATGCTCGCCGCCGGCGCCGCCACGCTCGCCGCACCGGCGCTGCTCGCCGCCACCCCGGCACGCGCCGCCGTGCCCCAGGCCGGCCGCCAGGCGCCCGGCTTCTACCGCATGAAGGTGGGCGACTACGAGGTCACCGTGGTGAACGACGGCTTCAACCGTCGTCCGAACCCCGGCGAGGGTTTCGTGCGCAACGCCGACAAGGCAGCCGTCGAGGCCGCGCTCGCGCGCGACTTCCTGCCGACCGGGCATCTCGACATCACCTTCAACATCACTTTCGTCAACACCGGCCGCGAACTGATCCTGTTCGACACGGGCACGGGCGGGCTGCTCGCCCAGACCGCCGGCACGATGTGGGACAACATGCAGGCCGCCGGCATCGCACCGGAGCAGGTGACAAAGATCGCCGTCACCCACTTCCATGGCGACCACGTCTCCGGCCTCGTCACCCGCGAGGGTCAGGCGCGATTCCCGAACGCCGAGCTGATCGTGCCCGAGACGGAATGGGCGTTCTGGATGGGTGATCGCGCGCCGCAGCAGCCCGCAGCGATGGTGAAGGGGCGGTTCGGCCCCTATCCGGCCGAGCGGATCAAGCGGGTGGCAAGCGACGCCGAGGTGGCGCCCGGCATCCGCGGCATTCCCACGCACGGGCACACGCCCGGCCACACCTCGTACTCCGTGCAGTCGGGCAACGGCACGCTGATCATCCTCGGCGACGTGACCAACCACCCGACCGTGAACCTGCGCAACCCCGGCTGGCACATCGTGTTCGACATGGACGCGGCGGAGGCGGAGCAGACGCGGCGGCGGCTGTTCGACCGCGCGGCCTCCGACCGCACGCCGATCGTGGGCTATCACTGGCCGTTCCCGGCGACGGGCTACGTGCGGAAGGCCGGCGAGGGCTTCGACTGGGTGCCGATCCAGTGGACGAGTCAGGTCTGAGAAAGCTGTGGGGGGACCACGCTGGTCCCCCCACACCCCCCTGCATCCGGGGGCCGCTCCCGTTGGTCGCGGCCAGCGCCCCGACCAACGGGAGGGGCGCCCTCCAGGGGGGCGCGGGGGGCCTTGCGGCCCCCCGACTCACATTTCCCTCGTCTCCGGCTAGAGTGGCGGCATGCTCCAGCCCTCCCCGCGCGTCGGCCTGTTCGTCACCTGCCTCGTCGACCTCTATCGCCCGACCATTGGCTTCGCCGCGCTCAAGCTGCTGAAGGACGCCGGCTGTGTGGTGGACGTACCCGCCGTGCAGACCTGTTGCGGCCAGCCCGCCTGGAACAGCGGCGACCGCGCCGATGCCGCCGATCTCGCGCGCACGGTGATCGCCGCCTTCGAACCCTATGACTACGTGGTCGTGCCCTCGGGTTCCTGCGGCGGCATGATCAAGGAGCAGTACGCGGCCGTGTTCGCCAACGACCCGGAGTGGCGCGGCCGCGCCGAACGCCTCGGCGCGCGCACCTTCGAGCTCGTCTCGTTCCTGACCGACGTCATGGGAATGCAGCGTGTCGCGGCCCGCTATCCGGGCACGGTCACCTACCACGACTCCTGTTCGGGGCTGCGCGAGCTCGGGGTCAAGGCGCAGCCGCGCAGGCTGCTTGGCACGGTCGAGGGACTGACGCTCACCGAGATGCACGATGCGGAGGTGTGCTGCGGCTTCGGCGGCACGTTCTGCGTGAAGTACCCGGACATCTCGGTGCGCATGGTCTCGGACAAGGTGGAGAACATCGAGAGGAGCGGCGCGGATACGCTGCTCGCCGGCGACCTGGGGTGCCTGCTGAACATGGCGGGGCGGCTGAAACGGCTGGAGAAGCCGGTGAAGGTGCGCCACGTCGCCGAGGTGCTCGCGGGGATGACGGATTCTGTGCCGCCGATCGGCGAAAACAAAACCTAGGCTAGGGGCCGCAAGGCCCCCCGCGCCCCCTCGAGGGCGGCCCTCCCGTTGGTCGGACCGCGGCCCCCGACCAACGGGAGGGGGCCCCTGTGCAGGGGGTCTGGGGGACCAGCGTGGTCCCCCAGGAGTTTCTGAATGACCTTCCTTGTCGCGTTCTACCCCTGGATCAAGGCGCTGCACGTGATCTCGGTGATCGCGTGGATGGCGGCGCTGCTCTATCTGCCGCGCCTCTTCGTCTATCACTGCGAGGTCGTGCCCGGCTCGGCCGAGAGCGAGCGCTTCAAGGTGATGGAACGCCGCCTGCTGAAGCTCATTGCCAACCCCGCGGGCATCGCCGTCTGGGTGTTCGGCACCCTGCTCGTGCTGACCCCCGGCGCGGTCGACTGGGCGTCCGGGTGGTGGCACCTGAAGATGCTCGGCATCCTGGTGGTCACGGCCGTGCATCACGTGCTGATGGCCCGCCGCAAGGACTTCCTGCACGACCGCAACCGGCGGCCGCAGAAATACTACCGGATTCTCAACGAAGTCCCGACCCTCGCCATGGTCGTCATTGTCGTGATGGTGATCGTGAAGCCGTTCTGACCGCGCTTGACGTGCCGCCCGGCCCCCACCACCTGCGCGATTGACGGGAGGGCGGCACGTCACTAGGGTGCCGAGGCTCTCGGGCGCGCAGGCCGCGCCGTTCACCTCTGACAACAGCACCGGACTTGTTTGCGGCGCACCCTGCGCCGGCGGTCCTGGCAGGATGGACGGGGTCGTCCATCCAGGGTGAAGCGGTCGCTCCGCACGCCGACGGCACCTCCCCTCGCGGCACCGCGCCGGGTTCCATTCGCCCGCCGCGCCGTCCTTCCCCTTTCCAGGCCGGTCCGAACCCTTTCCGCCCGGCCCACCCAGACCAACCGAAGGCCCTGCCTGCCATGCATCTCGCGGAACTGAAAGCCAAGAGCCCCTCGGACCTCCTGGCCTACGCGGAAAGCCTGAACATCGAGAACGCCTCGACCCTGCGCAAGCAGGACATGATGTTCGCCATCCTCAAGACGCTCGCCGACAACGACCAGGCGATCTTCGGCGACGGCGTGCTCGAGATCCTGCCCGACGGGTTCGGCTTCCTGCGCAGCCCGCAGGCGAACTACCTGCCCGGGCCGGACGACATCTATGTCTCGCCGTCCCAGGTGCGGCGCTTCTCCTTGCGCACCGGCGACACGGTCGAGGGGCAGATCCGCGCCCCCAAGGACGGCGAGCGCTACTTCGCGCTGGTGAAGGTCAACCAGATCAACTTCGAGCCGCCCGAGGCGGTGCGGCACCGCATCAACTTCGACAACCTCACGCCGCTCTATCCCGAGAAGCGGCTGAAGATGGAGATCGAGGACAAGTCGGGCGCGAAGGAAGGCGTGCAGAAGGGGGTGCAGAAGGACTACACGCCGCGCATCCTCGACCTGATCTGCCCGATCGGGAAGGGCCAGCGCGGCCTGATCGTCTCGCCGCCACGCACCGGCAAGACGGTGATGCTCCAGAACATCGCCAACTCGATCGCGCACAACCACCCCGAGGTCTACCTGATCGTGCTGCTGATCGACGAGCGGCCCGAGGAGGTGACCGACATGGCGCGCACGGTGCGCGGCGAGGTCGTGTCCTCCACCTTCGACGAGCCGGCGACGCGCCACGTCGCGGTGGCGGAGATGGTGATCGAGAAGGCCAAGCGCCTGGTCGAGCACAAGAAGGACGTGGTGATCCTGCTCGACTCGATCACGCGTCTGGCGCGCGCCTACAACACGGTGGTGCCGTCGTCCGGCAAGGTCCTGACGGGCGGTGTGGACGCGAATGCGTTGCAGCGGCCGAAGCGCTTCTTCGGTGCGGCGCGCAACATCGAGGAGGGCGGATCGCTCACCATCATCGCGACCGCGCTGATCGACACCGGCAGCCGCATGGACGAGGTGATCTTCGAGGAGTTCAAGGGCACCGGCAACTCCGAGATCATCCTGGACCGGAAGCTTTCCGACAAGCGCACGTTCCCGGCGCTGGACATCACCAAGTCGGGCACGCGCAAGGAGGAGCTGCTGGTCGAGCGCGGCACCCTGGCGAAGATGTGGGTGCTGCGCCGCATCCTGATGCCGATGGGGCCGCAGGATGCGATGGACTTCCTGCTGGACAAGCTGAAGTACAGCAAGACGAACCAGGACTTCTTCGACGCGATGAATACGTAAGTCTACGCGGGACGACGACCCCGCGCTGCGTTGCCGCCGCTTCACGTCGAGACCCGAGGTGCCGTTCGGTATGCCGCGTGCAGGGGGACGGTGTCGGAACATTTTACACCTCGCGACGCGGGATCCTCTGAAGGCCGACCAAAATCGTTTCAAATCAAGCTGCCGGTGGCGCTGGCATCGTATTTGCCTGACATGTGGTTGCCGGGGTGGGCTTTGTCTCTTCGGGAGTTGCAGATGCGTCGTCATGTCGTATGCGCCGCGCTGCTGGCGGGTGCGGTCCTTGCCGCCACGGTCGCCAGCCCGTCCGCGTCGGCCGCCACCGCGTCCTGGACCGACTGGACGGCGTCGGGGCCTAACACCGCGTCCGGCACGCTCACGGTCGGCACGACCACCGTCGGAGTCACCTATTCCGGCCCCTACTATTTCGTGCAGGCCTCGGGCGGCACCAACTACTGGAATCCCAGCGCACCCTACATCAGCGGGACGGTCAGCAATGCCCCGCCCGGCACGGACATCATCGCGCTGAGCTTCGGTGGGACGAAGACCATCACCTTCTCGCAGGCGGTGGTCGATCCGCTGATCGCGCTCGTGAGCTGGAACAGCAACACGGTCGATTTCGGCACGCCGATCGAGATCCTGAGCTACGGCGCAGGCTTCTGGGGCAACGGCACGCCGATCCTCAACGGCACCGGCACCGGCTTCTTCGGCTCGGGCGAGGTGCATGGGGTGATCCGCCTGCCGGGCACCTTCACCCAGATCACCTTCACGGACACCAGTGAGACCTGGCACGGCTTCACCGTGGGCGTGCTCGGCGTGGCCGAGCCGCCGACCGGCGTCCCCGAGCCCGCGTCGGTCGCCCTTCTCGGTCTCGCCCTCCTGGGCCTGTTCGCGGCGCGCCGCTACGCCGTGGGCTGAAATCGCGCCGGGCGCACCGCGCACTCCGTCCCGGGACAGTTGTGTGGGGTGGGGGGACGACTGTCGTCCCCCCACTGCATTATGCTGATTTGATGGACCTGATCGCGCGCGCCGAGGCCTTCGCCCGCGAAGTTCACGCCCGCCAGACCCGCAAGGGCGAGGCAGCGGAGCCGTACATCACCCACCTGGAAGACGTGGCGGCGCTGCTGGTCGCCGCCGCCGCCCCGGTCGAGACCATCGCCGCCGGCTGGCTGCACGACACGATCGAGGATGGGCACGAGCACGGCCACCCGGTGACGCTGCATGATCTGGCCGAGCGCTTCGGCTGGCCGGTCGCCGCGATCGTCGCCGAGGTGAGCGACGAGAAGGCGATCCCGAAGGCGCTGCGGAAGGACCTTCAGATCCGCCATGCCCCCCGCGCCTCGGCGGCGGCGCGCATGGTGAAGCTCGCCGACAAGATCTCGAACCTGCGCGCGCTCATCGCGAGCCCGCCCGTCGGCTGGGAGCATGGGCGCAAGGTCGAGTATTTCGGCTGGGCCGCCCGGGTGGCGGTTGGCTGCCGCGGTGTGGCACCCGTGCTGGACGAGGCGTTCGATAGGGCCTACCGCGAGGGGCTTCGGTGGTTGGCCGAGACGGCTTAGAGTCCGTTTGAGGATCACGGATGGGCGACGCGTCGGAGCAGAAGTGCGCTCATGGCGACGTGGATCATGGCTTCGGACACGTCGAGGCGCTTCTCGTAGTCGCGGACGAGACGCCGCCAGCGGATCATCCAGCCGAAGGTGCGCTCCACGACCCACCTGCGCGGGATGACCTCGAAGCCTTTTGCCGTGTCGGAGCGGCGCACGATCTCGACGACGAAGTTGAGGAAGGCGGCCTTTTCCATGAGCTTTGTGCGGTCGTAGCCCGCATCGGCGAACAGGTGCTTCAGCCACGGCCAGCGCTTGCGGATGGCGTCGAGGATGGTCTGCGCGCCAGCACTGTCCGACACGTCGGCGGGCGTGAGGTTCACCATCAGCAGCCGTCCGTCCGTGTCCACGGCGACATGGCGCTTGCGCCCGACGATCCGTTTGGCCCCGTCGTAACCCCGCTCTGCGGCGAACGGCGCCTTCACCGTCTGGCTGTGGCCTTCGGCCGACCTTCGGTCTCCGAGCGCCCCGCCTGTCGGGCTGGCTTCCCGGCCAGCCGCCTCGCGATCCAGCATCAGCGCCACGTCGTGGATGGTGCGGAACAGCAGCCGCCGGACGAAGCGGCGGAACCACCAGTAGACCGTCTGCCATGGGCCGAAGTGCACCGGCAGCATCCGCCAGCCACCCGCGCTTCGTGCCA
>NZ_KB899953.1 GCF_000378465.1 Elioraea tepidiphila DSM 17972 | reverse complement strand
AGCAGCTTCTCCGGCGCAATCGAGTCCCGACCGCCCGCCGCGTAGAGCCGGTCGAACTCGCCAGACAGCCGCTCCAGCGCGCGGTTCACCAGATCCCGGATCGGTCGCAGCGGGTGATCCGGCGGCACCAATGCCTCCAAGCTCACATAGCTGAACATCGAACCCGTCTGCCGATCCGATCCCCGCATCGCTACAGCCCACCCCGCCGCCAACCAGCAGCAGCAGCGAATCAGGCCATGAGCGATTCGAACAGCCGAATTTCCGCAGCCTGTTAGCGGGAAGGTTTGGTCACCGCCTGCGGGCCGGGCCGGCGCGCAACCGAGCCGAGAATGAACAGCACGATCAGGATGTTGAGCGCGTTCCAGACGATGCCGTTCAGGAACGCGGCGCGGTAGGAGCCGGTCGCGTCGTAGATCGCCCCCGACAGCCAGCCTCCGAGCGCCATGCCGATGATCGTCATGGTCATGACGATGCCGACGCGCCGCCCGGCTTCGTGCGCGGGCAGGTACTCGCGCACGATGATCGCGTAGGAGGGCACGATGCCGCCCTGCGACAGTCCGAACACGGCGGAGACGATGTAGAGCGAGGCAAGCCCGTTGAAGGGGATGTAGGCGCCGAGTGAGAGCGCCTGCAGCACCGAGCCCAGCAGCAGCACCCGCGCGCCACCGATGTAATCGGCGAGGAAGCCCGAGGCGAGCCGGCTGACGACACCGCCCGCGAGCATCAGCGCGAGCATCTCCGAGCCGCGCGCGACGCCGAAGCCGAGATCGACGCAGTAGGCGACGATGTGCACCTGCGGCATCGACATCGCCACACAGCAGCCGAGCCCGGCGATCGAGAGCAGGATCTGCAAGGAGCGCGGCGTCAGCCCGGCGGCGGTCAGACGGCTCGCCTGCGCTGCCGCCTCGGCCGCGCCCGCGATCGGCGGTGGCCGGGCGCGCAGCTTCGCCGCAAGCGGGGTCATCAGCAGCAGACAGATCGCGCCGATCGCGAGGTAGGTCGTGCGCCAGCCATGGGCCGGCAGGGTGAGCTGCATCGCCAGTGGCCAGACCGCGCCGGCGACGTAATTGCCGGTTGCGGCGGCGGCCACCGCGATGCCGCGGCGGCGGCGGAACCAGTGCGAGAGATCGGCGATCAGCGGCGAGAAGGTCGCGGCCGCGCCGAAGCCGATCACACCTTGCAGGATCGCGAACGGAATGACCGAATCGACCGCGGCCGCAAGAGCGTAGCCGGCGGCGAGGCAGACGATCCCCGCAAGCAGTGGCGGGATCACGCCGGTGCGGTCCATGATCCGCCCGAGCAGCACATTGCCCGAGGCGAAGCCAAGCATGGTGAGGGTGTAGGGCAGCGAGGCGTCGCCGCGCGTCACGCCGAACTCGGCCTGCACCGCGGGCAGCACCACCACGATCGACCACATCCCGACGCTGCCGATCGTGCCGAGCAGCATGCAGACGACCAGCCGGAGCCAGGCGCGGCGGCCGTCGATGTCGGCGCGTGTGCCCTGAGGTGTGGCGTGCATGCGTGGCATGGGGGCATAACGACGGGGGCGCCGCCAGCCTGCCGACGTCAACCCAGGGATGTGTCGATCCCGGAGGGGGCTGCCGTGACGGGTCAGCCGGACGGCGCCATTCCTGCGGCGGCGAGCGCCTGTCGCCCTTCGCCTTCGCAGGCCTCGTCCATGCGGGCGAGCCAGTCGAGCATGACGTCGCTCCGCTCGAGCGGGGGCAGCCGGCTGGTCATGCGCCACCACATGAAGGTGCCGTACAGGGCGTAGTCGGCGTAGTTCGGCGTCCCGCCGGCGAGATGGGGCTGCTTTCGCAGCACGCGCCGCGCCGGTTCGAGCAGCAGGCGGAACGATGGCAGCTCCGCCTGCGGGTCCGGGCACACCTCCTCCAGCCGCTTGCCGAACCGCTTCTCGCGCGTGGTGCGGAAATAGTCGCGGTCATCGGGATGCAGGCAGGCGAAGATGTCCATCAGGATCGGCCGCGATGCACCGAGCTGCACGGTCCGGTCGGTCCAGGCCGCGACGAAGCGGGCGAGGGCGGCACCGGGCGCACTGCCGAACAGGCTCGGCCGGTCCGGGTACCGCTCCTCCAGATACTCGGCGATCGCCATGCTGTCGTGCACCCAACGCTCGCCGTCGCGGATCACCGGCACGAGCCGTGCGCCGGCCGGCGCGATCCGCGCCTTCTCGGTGAAGCGCCAGGGCACACCCTCGAAGGCGAGCCCCTTGTGGCGAAGGCTCATGCGGATGCGCCAGCAATAGGGACTGAACCGGCGCGCATCCTCCGCGCCGGTCAGCTCATAGAGGATGATCACGCCGCGCGCGGACCGTGCTTGCCCGCTGCGATGCTCGCCGCGGTCTGGCCGAACAGGATGCGTCGGCGCTCCTCGTCCATCGGCGCCTGCGCCGTCTGGTACTGCTTGCCGAGCTCGTAGGCGCGCTGCACGGCCGGCCGGGCCGCGATCCGCTCGAGCCAGGCCTTCAGGTGCGGGAAGTCGTCGATCCTCTGGCCCTGCCGCTCATGCGGCACCACCCAGGGATAGCAGGCCATGTCGGCGATCGAGTAGTCGCCGGCCAGGAAGTCGCGCCCCTCCAGGCGCTTGTTCATCACGCCGTAGAGACGGTTCACCTCGTTCTCGTAGCGGGCGATCGCGTAGGGCAGCTTCTCCGGCGCGTAGGCGCGGAAATGCGTGTTCTGCCCTGACATCGGGCCGAGCCCGCCCATCTGCCAGAACAGCCACTCCAGCGTCGCTGTGCGTCCGCGCAGATCGGGCGCGATGAAGCGGCCGTGCTTCTCGGCGAGATAGAGCAGGATCGCGCCGGACTCGAAGACGCTGAGCGGCTCGCCACCATCGGCTGGCGCGTGATCGACGATCGCCGGCATGCGGTTGTTCGGCGCGATCTTCAGGAAGGCGGGATCGAACTGCTCGCCCTTGCCGATGTTGATCGGCTTGATCGTGTAGGGCGTGCCGGTCTCTTCGAGAAAGATCGTGATCTTGTGGCCGTTCGGCGTCGGCCAGTAGTAGAGGTCGATCATGATGGCTCCTTGCCGGGCGTGATGCAGCCTCGCTTGGTCATCCGGGACCGGAGCATGGCATAGGTGCTCCTGTCCACCGCCCGGGGGACGGCAGGGGTGGCCTGCGCTCCGCGCAAAGCTCGGCCCGTCACATCAGATCGAGCGCGTCCTCGAGCGACAGGACCTGATCATTGATCCAGGCATCGGTGATCGCGGTCTCGTCGGCGCGATCGCCGGCGGCGAGCGGATCATGCGCTGTGAGCCGATGGTCCAGCACCAGGCGCGCGAGCGTGACGCGCCGCGCATCGCCACCGCGCGCGGCGAGCGCCGTACCCTCCCACGCAAACAGCACCGCACAGGCCGCGTGGTAGAGCCCGGAGGCGGCCTGCCGGTACAGCCCGTCGTCGCCGGTCTCGGCCACCTCCTCGGCGAAGCGCGCGGCGCGGTTCAGCGCCTCCGCGACAGGGCCTGCCACGGCGAGCGGGACATCGGCGAGCAGCGCGGTCAGCGCGGCGATGAAATCGGGCAGGCAGTTGCCGCGTTCGACGCCGCGCTTGATCGCGTCCTCCGCGACCACCGCCGAGGTGCCCTCCCAGATCGAGCCGAGATGGGCGTCGCGCAGCAGCCGCGGCTCGATGAAGTCCTCGATATAGCCGTTGCCGCCGCGCACCTCCATCGCATCGCCGATCGCGGCGCGCGCATCGCGGCAGGCGCGGAACTTGAGCAAGGGTGTGGCCAGCCGCAGCACCCGCGCAGCCGTCTCATCCCCCGTATCGGCACGATCCATGGTCGCCGCGCAGAACAGCGTGAAGGACAGAGCCTCCTCCGCCGGCAGGCGAATCTTCATCAACGTCCGCCGCATGATGGGGAAGGCGATCGTGCTGCGGCCGAACGCGGCGCGTCCCTGCGCGGCGATGGTCGCCTCGATCAACGCGCGCCGCATCATCCCGGCCGAGCGCACGCCGTTGGAGAGGCGCGAGAGGTTCACCATGGTCGCCATCTGCGCGAAGCCGCGTGTGACATCGCCGACGAGGTAGGCGGTTGCGCCCTCGAGCACGATCTCGCCCGAGGCCATGTCGCGCGTGCCGAGCTTGTCCTTGAGGCGAACGATCCGGTAGCGGTTCGGCGTGCCGTCATCGAGCAACCGCGGCAGGAGGAACAGGCCGAGCCCCTTGGTGCCCGGCGCGCCCGTGGCGCGCGCCAGCACCAGCGCGGCATCGGCCCCCGCGTTCGAGCAGAACCACTTGTCGCCGGTAAGACGCCAGGTTCCGTCCGGCTGGCGCGCGGCGATCGTCTCGATCGCGCCGACATCCGAGCCGGCCTGGCGTTCGGTCATGAACATCGCGCCTGACGCCCAGGTCGCGGGGTCCTGGCTGGTCAGGCGCGGCAGCCAACGCTCCTGCAACTCGGGCGAAGCATAGAGGCGCAGCACCTTCGCCATCGTATCCGTCATGGAGATCGGGCAGAGCAGCCCGAACTCGGCATGCGCGAACAGGTACTGGAACGCATACTTCGCCACCGCCGGCAGCGGTTCGGGCCAATCCAAGACGCCCGGGCGATGCACCATCGCCGCGAGCCCGAACCGGCCGAGCCCGATCCGCTGCATCGCCGTGTAGGACGGGTGGTGGCGGACCTCGTTGACCGTCGTGCCGAAACGGTCGCGCGGCACGAGTTCCGGGCCGTTGCGATCGGCCTCGCGCGCCAGCCTATCGAGCTCACCGCCCGCGAGCTCGCCGAGCGCCTCGAGATGCGGTTCGAGATGCGCGCGCAACGCTGTCGGCAGATAGAGATCGAGCAGCAGCGAGAGCGACGGATCGACCCGGTAGAGGTTCAACCCGGTCGCATCCGGGGCGACGCCATGGCGGTCGCGTGTCGCGAGGCCTCCTTCCGGCATCGGCGTTCCTCCCTCCTGGACCGTTTCGACCAGCCGATGCTACCACATGACCAGGGCGAACCGCCCTGGAGGGGGAAACGGCGTGGAGACGGCCGAGCTGCAGCGGCTCACGGGCATCGCGCGCGGCATCGCCACGGTCCTTGGCGTCGCCGGCATCCTTTTCGCGGTTAACCAGCACTTCAATCTTCAGTTCCTCGTCGGCCGTGTGGTGCTGGACAACCGCTACCTGTTCCTGATCGGCGCGGTGTTCCTCCCTGTCGTGTTCCTCGGCTATCCCGGCTGGCGCCGTGCGCGCGCAAGCATCCCCGCGATCGACTGGCTGCTCGCGGCCGCCGCGGCTGGCGTGTTCATCTGGCTCGCCACCGCGGCCGACCGCGTCCTGCTGGAGGGCTGGGAATATGCCGCGCCCGAGACGGCGCGTTGGATCGCGGTCGCGGCCTGGATGCTCGTGATCGAGGCCGCGCGCCGCGCCGGCGGTATCGCGATTGCCGTGATCG
Organism: Elioraea tepidiphila DSM 17972; assembly: GCF_000378465.1. Lineage (GTDB taxonomy): Bacteria > Pseudomonadota > Alphaproteobacteria > Acetobacterales > Acetobacteraceae > Elioraea > Elioraea tepidiphila. The sequence goes on along the minus strand of NZ_KB899953.1, from coordinate 8,554 downwards.
TGTTCCTGATCTCGCTCTACCCGACCGTCGCGGACGCCATGCCCGGGCCCATCTCCGGCATCGCCACACCGTTCCTCGATGCGATGGCCTTCCACGTATTCTCGACCGAGAGCGCGTTCGGCATCCCGATGCGCGCGTTCGGCGAACTCGTCGTGGGCTTCATCGTGTTCGGCGTGGCGATGAACCATACCGGCGCCGGGCGGTTCTTCACCGATCTCGCCTTCGGGCTGGTCGGACGGTGGCGTGGTGGTGCGGCCCAGGTCGCGGTGATCTCCTCGGGGTTGCAGGGTTCGATCTCGGGCAGCGTGATCTCGAACGTGATCGCCTCGGGCGTGGTGACGATCCCGGCGATGAAGCGCACCGGTTTCGCGTCGCACACGGCCTCGGGCGTGGAGTGCGTCGCCTCCACCGGCGGCGTCCTGATGCCGCCCGTGATGGGCTCGACCGCGTTCGTCATGGCCTCCTTCCTGGGCATCCCCTATGTCGAGGTCGCGGTCGCGGCGGCCATTCCGGCGCTGCTGTTCTATTTCGGCCTCGTCGTGCAGATCGACGGCTATGCCGCGCGCCAGCGCCTCGGCCGCGTCGCGGAGTCCGAGATCCCGCCGGTCCGCACCACGCTCGCGCGCGGCTGGCCCTTCATCGCCGTGTTCGCGCTCCTGGTCTGGGCCATGCTGCGCCACAACCAGGAGAGCCTGGCTCCCTGGTACGCGACCGCGCTGATGCTGGTGATCAACCAGGTCCTGCCTGACCGGCGCCTCGGCCTCGCCCAGCTCACCGGCTTTTTCGCCGACTGCGCGCGCGCGCTCGCCGAACTCGTCGCGATCCTGCTCGGCGTCGGGCTGATCGTCGGTGCCTTCGCCATGACGGGCATGGCGGGGACGCTTGCCAACGACCTCGTCTTCCTCGCCGGCGACTCCACGCTCGTGCTGCTGCTGATGGGCGCGGTCACGGCCTTCATCTTCGGCATGGGGATGACGGTGACCGCCTGCTACATCTTCCTTGCGATCACGCTCGCGCCGGCCCTGGTGCGCGGCGGGCTTGATCCGCTCGCAGTGCATCTCTTCATCATGTACTGGGGCATGGTGAGCTTCATCACCCCGCCGGTGGCGCTTGCGGCCTTCGCGGCCGCCTCGGTCGGCAAGGCGAACCCGATGCGCACCGGCTTCGAGGCGATGCGGCTCGGCTCGGCGATCTATCTCGTGCCGTTCTTCTTCGTGCTGAACCCGGCACTGATCCTGAAGGGCGACACCTGGGAGGTCGGGCTGGTGATCGCCACCGCGGTGATCGGCATCGTGCTGTTCGGCTCGGCGCTGCAAGGATACCTTGTGGGCTTCGGGGCGATGCGCGGCAATCCGGTCGGGTTGCTCGCGCGCGTGCTGCTGGCCGCGGGCGGCATCGCCTTCGCCCTTCCCGGCGGCGAGTTGACCGGATTCACGCACGCCACACTTGTGATCGCCGCGGTCGCCCTCGCCGGGCTCGCGCTGCTGCTGCTGCGCTTCGGCGGCGGCGCGAGCCGGGTTGCGGCGGCGTGACGCGCGCGCCATGTTGATGGCAACGACACGTTCCAGGGAGGGCGATTGATGATCCGCACCACGCTCGCTGCCGGCCTCCTGGTCGCCGGCACCGCGACCGCGCTCGCACAGGCGCCGCCCATCCAGTTGCCGTCCACGATCGCCGTCACGGCCTATGACGTCGGCTCGGGCGGGTACAATCAGGTGGTCGCGATCGGCAATGCGCTGCGCCAGCGGCTGAACGTCAGCCTGCGCGCATTGCCCGGACGCAACGACATCGCCCGCCAGGTGCCCTTGCGCGACGGGCGCGCGCAGTTCGGCTATCTCGGGGTCGCCTCCTATTTCAGCCAGGAGGGCGTCTACGAGTACGGCGCCAGCCGCGAGTGGGGGCCGCAGGACATCCGGCTCGTGCTGCTGAACAACTCCGATCAGTTGCTGACGATCATCACGGCGCGCGACGCCAATATCCGCACGCTCGCCGATCTGCGCGGCAAGCGCGTGGCCTGGGTCGCCGGCGCGCCGAGCCTGAACGGCAACATCACGGCGCTCATGGCGTTCGCGAACCTGAGCTGGAACGATGTCCAGCGCGTCGATTTCGGCGGCTACGGCGCGTCGATGACAGGGCTGATCAACGGCCAGGTGGATGCGGCCTTCGCCTCCACCATTGCGGGGCCGGTGTATCAGCTCGCCGCCTCGCCGCGCGGAGTGCACTATCCGCCGGTGCCGCACAACGACACCGAGGGCTGGGCGCGCATCCGCGCCAAGGCGCCGTTCTACATCCCCGGCATCGGCAAGGAGGGCGCCGAGATCACGCCTGACCGGCCGGTCGAGGGCGCGACCTATCCCTATCCGATCCTCTCCACCTATGCCGCCACGGACGAGGCGCTCGTCTACAACTTCGTGCGCGCCCATCTGGCGTTCTACGACGACTACAAGGCCGCGGCGCCGGGCAATGTCGGCTGGGCGCTCGAGCGGTAGCGGATCGACTGGGTGCTGCCCTGGCATCCCGGAGCCGTCCGCGCGCTGAAGGAAGCGGGCGTGTGGAAGCCCGAGCACGACGCGCACAACGAGGCGCTGCTGAAGCGTCAGCAGGTGCTCCAGACGGCGTGGCGGGGCTTCGTCGGCAACGCGCCATCCGACGCCGAAGCCTTCGCGGCGGCGTGGCTGAAGGCACGCGCGGATGCGCTGAAGGCGGCGAACCTGCCCGTGATCTTCGAGAACTGAGCCCGTGTTCGCCCCCGGTCTCCTTGCCGGCAAACGGATCCTGGTGACCGGGGGCGGCACCGGCTTGGGCCGCTCGATGGCCGGACGCTTCGCCGAGCTCGGCGCGGACCTCATCCTGGTCGGTCGCCGCCTCGATGTGCTTCAGGCCGCCGCGGCGGAGATCGGCGCGGCGACCGATGTCGAGGTGACGACGTACAGCGTCGATGTGCGCGATCCGGTGGCGGTCGATGCGGCGATCGACGCGTGCTTCGAGCGCGGCGGCCTCGACGTGCTGGTGAACAACGCCGCCGCCAACTTCATCGCGCGCACCGAGACGCTGAGCCATCGCGCCGCCGATGCGGTGCTGAACATCACCCTGCACGGCCCGCTCTACGCGACCATGGCGGCCGGCCGACGCTGGCTCGCGGCCGGGCGCCCAGGCGTGGTGCTGTCGATCGTCGCGACCTATGCCTGGACCGGCAGCCCTTATGTCGTGCCCTCGGCCATGGCCAAGGCTGGGTTGCTGGCCATGACCCAGTCGCTTGCGGTCGAGTGGGGCGGCAAGGGCATCCGCACGGTGGCGATCGCGCCTGGGCCGTTCCCGACCAAGGGCGCGTGGGAACGGCTGTTCCCGCGCGAGGATCTCGCTGCGCACGTCGTCACCACCGTGCCGCTGAAGCGCGTGGGCGAGCACGCAGAGCTCGCCAACCTGGCCGCCTACCTCGTCTCCGACCAGGCGGCCTACATCAACGGCGCCTGCGTGACGATCGACGGCGGGCGTTGGCTGCGCGGGGCGGGCAATTTCAGCTTCCTGGAGGGGCTAACGGAAGCCGAATGGGAGAGCTTCCGGCCGAAGAAGGAGGCGAAATCCTCGGCGTGACGGGGGTTCCGTTCGCCCGCAGTCCACGCCACATGTGCGCGCGATGGATGGATTGCCTCGGACGCTGACGCCGCTCGCGGCGCTGCTCGATCGGATCGTCGCGATCTCGCCGCTCATGCGCACCGAGAGCGTTCCGCTCGCGCAGGGCTTCGGGCGGGTGCTGGCCGAGGCGCTCAGGGCCGAAGGCCCGCTGCCGGCGCGTCCCGTGGCGCGGCGGTCCGGCGTCGCGGTGCGGGCCGAGGAGACCCTGGGCGCCGGGCCTTACGCGCCCGCCCTGCTCACGCTTGCCGAACCCGTGCCAGCGGGCGGTGTGCTGCCCTCGGGCGCGGATGCCGTGCTGGCGCACGAGGCCGTCGAGGAGATCGGCACCGGGTTCGCCGCGACGGTCCCGGCCGCACCGGGAGACGGCGCGGTCGGCGCCGGCGGCGAGGCCGCGCCCGGGGCGCTGCTGGTGCCCTCCGGGACCGTGCTCGGGCCGACGCACATCGCGGTCGCGGCGGCGCTCGGGCGCGAGCGGCTGACGGTGCGCGCCGAGCCGCGCGTCGCGGTCCGGCTCGACGGGCCGGCGGGGCTGTTTCTGCGCGCGGTGGTGGGCGACGCTCCCGGCCCGCCCGACGTGATCGTGCGACCCGCCTCCGGCAAGCCCTGTCTTGCCGCGCGCCCCATCGAGACGGTCGAGCTCGCCGCGGCCGAGGGCGTCCCCATCCTACGCCTGCCCCATGACGCGGCGGCGTGGCTCGGCTGGTGCGCGCTCGGGGCGCCGATGCTCCGGCGGCTCACCGGCCGACCCGAGCCGGAGCCGGTCACGGCGCGCCTCTCCGGCCGGATCGCCTCCGCGGTCGGGATGACCGACCTCGTGCTGGTGCGGCTCTGCGGCGAGACCGCCGAGCCGCTCGCCTCGCCCGATGCGCCCACGCTCGCGGCACTGGCTGCGGCCGACGGGATGGTGGTGATCCCGCCCGAGAGCGAGGGGTTGCCGGCCGGGGCCGCCGTCGCGGTGCAGCGGTTCTGCTGATGCCGCCGCTCGACGCGATGGCCGCGGTGCGTGCCGCCGCCCGACAGGAGCAGTTCCTGGAGGTGGTGTCCGAGGAGGAGGCGCGGCGCCGCTTCGCCGCCGCCTTCACGCCGCATCCGCTCGGCGCCGAGACCGTCCCGCTTGGCTCGGCGCTCGGGCGCGTGCTGGCCGAGGACGTGATCGCCGGCGTCGATGTGCCGGGCTTCGACCGCTCGATCGTGGATGGCTTCGCCGTGCGCGCCGCCGACACGCTCGGCGCGTCGGAAGTGGCGCCGGTGCGGCTGCGGCTGAACCCCGAGGTGTTGGCGTGCGGCCACCCGCCGGCGCTGACCGTCGAGCCCGGCACCGCGAGCGTGATCGCGACGGGCGGGATGATGCCGCGCGGCGCGGATGCCGTGGTGATGGTCGAGCACGCCGAGCCGGGCGAGGACGACACGGGTGCGTGGATCGCCCTGCGCCGGCCGGTCGCGCCGGGCGCGCATGTCGGCGGCGCGGGCGGCGACATCGCGCGCGGCGAGACCGTGCTGCGCCGCCTCCGCGTGCTGACCAGCCGCGAGCTCGGCATGCTGGCCGCCGTGGGCCGCGCCGAGGTGGAGGTGCTGCGCCGGCCGCGGGTCGCGGTGCTCTCGACCGGCGACGAACTGGTCGCGCCCGGTACGCCGGCGCGTCCGGCCGGCGTTTACGACAGCAACGGCGCGATCGTCGCCGCGGCGGTGGTCGAGGCCGGCGGCGAGGCGTTCCCGCTCGGCATCGTGCCGGACGACGAGGCGGCGCTGGAGCGCGCGCTCACCGAGGCGCTGGGCAAGGCCGATCTTGTGGTGCTGTCGGGCGGCACCTCGAAGGGGGCGGGCGATCTCTGCTACCGCGTGGTCTCGCGGCTGGGGCGGGTCGTCGTGCATGGGGTGGCGCTGAAGCCGGGCAAGCCGCTCTGCCTGGCGGTCGCGGACGGCAAGCCGCTGGTCGTGCTGCCCGGTTTCCCGACCTCGGCGGTGTTCACCTTCCACGGCTTCGTCGCGCCGCTGATCCGGGCGATGGCCGGGCTTGCCGAGACCGAGGCTGAGACCGTCGAAGCGCGGCTCGCGGTGCGCCTGCCCTCGGAACTCGGGCGCACCGAGTACGCCATGGTCTCGCTGGTCCAGAACGACACCGGCCTTGCCGCCTACCCGCTGGCCAAGGGCTCGGGCGCGGTGACGGCGTTCTCGCTCGCCGACGGGTTCGTCGCTGTGCCCGCGCTCGCCGAGGCGGTGGAGGCGGGCGCGCCGGTCGCCGTCACCCTGATCGGGCGCGGCATCCGTCCGGCCGACCTGGTGGTGATCGGCAGCCACTGCGTCGGGCTCGACCGGATCGCCGGGCTGCTCGCCGAGCGTGGCGTCAGCGCCAAGGTGCTGAACGTGGGCTCGCTCGGCGGGCTGGCCGCGGCGCGGCGCGGCGAGACCGACCTCGCGCCGATGCACCTGCTCGACCCCAAGACCGGCATCTACAACCGCCCGCTGCTGCCCGCCGGCGTGGCGCTGATCCCGGGCTGGCGGCGCATGCAGGGGATCGTGTTCCGCTCCGGCGACCCGCGCTTCGAGGGCCGCAGCGCGGAGGACGCGGTTGCCGCCGCGCTCGCCGACCCCGCCTGCCTGATGGTGAACCGCAACGCCGGCAGCGGCACGCGGGTGCTGATCGACGCGCTGCTCAAGGGCGCCCGTCCGCCCGGGTTCCTGAACCAGCCGAAGAGCCACAACGCGGTCGCCGCCGCGGTCGCGCAAGGCCGCGCCGACTGGGGGGTGGCGATCGCCACCGTCGCGCGCGACTACGGCCTCGGCTTCCTCCCGCTCGCCGAGGAGCACTACGACTTCGCCGTGCCCGAGGCCCGGCTCGATCGCGCCCCGGTACGCGAATTCCGCGACCTTTTGACCGAGCCCGCCACGCGCGCGGCGTTGACGGCGCTGGGGTTCTCGCCGTCATCCTGAGCGCGAGGGGAGGGTCCTCATGCGCCTGCTCGTCGCCCTGCTGCTTGTCCTCGCGACTCCGGCCGCCGCGGAACTCCGCGGCCATGGCGGCCCGGTGAAGGCGATCGCCGTCAGCCCCGACGGCGCGCACGTGGTGTCGGGCAGTTTCGACCAGTCGGCGATCCTGTGGTCGCCCGCGCGCGGCGCGGCCGAGGCGGTGCTGCGCCTGCACGAGGGCGCGGTCGACGCGGTCGCCTTCCTGCCGGACGGCCGCTTCGTCACTGGCGGCGAGGACGGGCGGATCGCGCTCTGGCGCGAGGGCAGCGGCGCGCCGGTGCGCGTGTTCGCCGGCCACGAGGCGCGCGTCGCCGCGGTGGCCGCGTCGCCGGACGGCCAGCGCATCGCCTCCGCCTCCTGGGACCGCACCGTGCGCGTCTGGGCGGTCGAGACCGGCGAGGCGCGCGTGTTCCAGGGCCACACCGAGAACGCGGTGAACGCGGTCGGCTGGACGCCCGACGGGTCCGCCGTGGTGTCCGCCGGCTATGACGGCACGGTGCGGCTCTGGCCGCTCGCCGGCACCCCGCGCGTGCTGGCCGAGGTGGGGTTCCCGCTGAACGCGCTCGCCGTGCTGCCGGACGGCACGGTCGCCGCCGCCGGGGCCGAGGGCACGGTGTTCCTGATCCCGCCCGACGGCACCGCGCCGCGGCGGCTCGATGCCGGCACCGCGCCGCTGATCACGCTGGCGGCCAACCGCGACGGCACGCGCCTCGCCGCCGGCGGCATCCGCGGCAGTGTCGCGATCTGGGCCCTGCCCGAGGGGCGGCTGATCCGCTCGCTCACCGGCCCCGGCCTGCCCGTCTGGGCAGCCGCCTTCGCCCCCGACGGCGTGCTCTGGACGGGCGGGTCCGACCGCCGGGTGCGGCGCTGGGACCCGGAGACGGGGGCGCATCTCGGCGGCGCGGTGACGGGCCCCGAGGAGGAGGCGGCCTCCGACCACCCGGGTGCCCGGGTGTTCCGCGCCTGCGCCGCCTGCCACACGCTGAAGGGCGACAGCGCCAACCGCGCCGGCCCCACCCTCGCCGGGCTGTTCGGGCGGCGCATCGCCACCGTGCCCGACTACCCGTTCAGCGAGGCGCTCAGGGGCATGGACATCGTCTGGACGCGCGAGACGGTCGCGAAGCTGTTCACGCTGGGGCCCGCGACCTACACGCCCGGGACCAAGATGCCCGAGCAGGTTGTGGGCAACGCGGACGACCTGGAGGCGCTGCTGGACTTCCTGGAGCGCGAGACCGGGGGGTAGGCCTGAACCACCCCGGGTTTGCCGGAGGCTCCGGCAAAACCGGAGCGGTTCACCATTCGCACTCGGCGAGGAAGAGGTGGAAACTTCTGCGCGGGATGCCGTTGTAGCGGCGCAGGTGGGGCTTGGCCTGGCTCCAGAAGTTCTCGATGCCCTTGATGTGGGCACGGCCCTGGGCATAGCCGCGGCCCTTGTACCGCCCTCCGGGCGTTGCCTGCGGCTCGATCCGCACGTGGTGGAACTCGGAGACATCGAGCACGTCGTAGCTGAAGTAGCCGTCGCTGTAGACGATCGCGTCGGGCTGCACGCGCTGGCGGATGATCGGCATCAGGGTGGTCGAGCGCAGGTTCGGGATCATCACGGCGTGCACCTGGCCGCCGCGCTTGAGCAGGCCGAACACCGGCACCTTGCCGGCAGCACCCCGGCCGCGGATGCCTTTGCGGTAGCCGCCGAAGTAGCTCGCGTCGACCTCGACCCCGCCGGCAAAGGGCTGCGCCTCTCGGGTGCGGGCGAAGATGATCTCGCGCAGCTCGCGATGGAACAGGATCGCGCCGTTGCGGTGGATGCCGACCAGCTCGGCCGCGACCCGTGCCGGCGTACCGGCCACGAAGTGCTCAAGCAGCCGCCGCTGAACCCCCAACGCCAGACGGCTCCGACGACGCTCAACCATCTGACCAACCCAGCCTTTCACCGCTTAGCCAGGTCAGCCCC
>NZ_KB899952.1 GCF_000378465.1 Elioraea tepidiphila DSM 17972 | reverse complement strand
ACTGGACGATCTTGGTGACGACGCCGGCGCCGACGGTGCGCCCGCCCTCGCGGATCGCGAAGCGCAGCCCCTCGTCCATCGCGATCGGCGCGATCAGCGTCACCTCCATCCGCACATTGTCCCCAGGCATCACCATCTCCGTGCCCTCGGGCAGCGTCACAACACCCGTCACGTCCGTCGTGCGGAAGTAGAACTGCGGACGGTAGTTGGTGAAGAACGGCGTGTGCCGGCCCCCCTCCTCCTTCGTCAGGATGTACGCCTCCGCCAGGAACTTCGTGTGCGGCGTGATCGAGCCAGGCGCCGCCAGAACCTGGCCACGCTCCACCTCCTCGCGCTTCGTGCCACGCAACAGCGCCCCGATGTTGTCCCCCGCCTCGCCGCTGTCCAGCAGCTTGCGGAACATCTCCACCCCCGTCACCACCGTCTTCATCGTCGGGCGCAGGCCGACGATCTCCACCTCGTCGCCCACCTTCACCACACCCCGCTCGATCCGCCCCGTCACCACCGTGCCGCGGCCCGAGATCGAGAACACGTCCTCGATCGGCATCAGGAACGGACGATCCTTAGGCCGGTCCGGCTGCGGAATGTACGCGTCCACCGCATCCATCAGCTGCAGGATCGCCTGCTCGCCGATCTCCGGATTGCGATCCTCCAGCGCACACAGCGCCGAACCCTTGATCACCGGAATCTCGTCCCCCGGGAACTGATACGACTTCAACAGCTCCCGAACCTCGAGCTCCACCAGCTCCAGAAGCTCGGGATCGTCCACCATGTCCACCTTGTTCATGAACACCACCAGCGCCGGCACACCCACCTGGCGCGCCAGCAGGATGTGCTCGCGCGTCTGCGGCATCGGACCATCCGCCGCCGAGACCACCAGGATCGCCCCGTCCATCTGCGCCGCCCCCGTGATCATGTTCTTCACGTAGTCCGCATGACCAGGGCAATCCACGTGCGCGTAATGCCGCGCCTTCGTCTCGTACTCCACATGCGCCGTCGAAATCGTGATCCCGCGCGCCTTCTCCTCCGGCGCCTTGTCGATCTGGTCGTACGCCGTGAACGTCGCCCCGCCCGTCTTCGCCAGAACCTTCGTGATCGCCGCCGTCAGCGACGTCTTCCCATGGTCCACGTGACCAATCGTGCCGATGTTGCAGTGCGGCTTCGTCCGCTCAAACTTCGCCTTCGCCATGGTGGTTCTCCGTCGGCCGTCCGGTCAGCGTTGTGGGTGGGTTACCAGCGATAATGCGAGAAGGCCCGGTTGGCCTCGGCCATCCGGTGCGTGTCCTCGCGCTTCTTCACCGCCGTGCCGCGGTTGTTCGCCGCGTCCAGCAGTTCGTTCGACAAGCGATCCTGCATCGTGTGCTCGCCGCGCTTGCGCGCCGCGTCGATCAGCCAGCGGATAGCGAGCGCCTGGCGCCGCTCCGCGCGCACCTCCACCGGCACCTGGTAGGTCGCACCGCCGACGCGTCGGCTGCGCACCTCGACCGCAGGCTTCACGTTCTCCATCGCCTCATGGAACACGCGCAGCGGATCGGCGTTCGCGCCGGCGCGGCGCTTCACCGTGTCGAGCGCGCCATAGACGATCGCCTCGGCGGTGCTCTTCTTGCCGTCGTACATCAGCGCGTTCATGAACTTCGACAGTACGACATCGCCGAACTTCGGATCCGGCAGGACCTCGCGCTTCTCGGCGCGGTGGCGTCGCGACATGGCTCAGGCCCTCCCCGTCACTTCGGCCGCTTGGCGCCGTAGAGCGAACGCCGCTGGCGCCGCTTGGCGATGCCCTGCGTGTCGAGCACCCCGCGCAGGATGTGATAGCGCACGCCCGGCAGGTCCTTCACGCGGCCGCCCCGGATCATCACCACCGAGTGCTCCTGGAGGTTGTGGCCCTCGCCGGGAATGTACGAGACGACCTCGAACCCGTTCACGAGCCGCACCTTCGCGACCTTGCGCAGCGCCGAGTTCGGCTTCTTCGGCGTGGTCGTGTAGACGCGCGTGCAGACGCCGCGCTTCTGGGGCGAACCCTGCAGCGCGGGGACCTTGTTGCGCTTCCGCCGGGGCTCGCGGCCCTTGGCGATCAGCTGGTTGATCGTCGGCATCCCGTTCCTCTCGTCGCGCCGGCGTCCGGCCCTCAACGAAACCCAAACACAAACGACGTCGCGAGCCACGGCGGAAGCCGCGCTCGCGCGCCCGAAACCCTCGACCCCGACCTCAGCCACCCCAAGGGGGCAGCGGCACCGGAGCCGCTCGCATCGCAATCCCGCCGCCCTCGACTCTCCGAAGGCAGCAAGGCCGTGGAACCTAGCCCCCCACCCCAACCCCGTCAAGCATGACCGGCACGGGACGGCCCCGCATTGCTGGCCACGGCATGACGCATGGCGGGGATCGGAGCGGGGACATGCCCCGCCCCGCCCCCCAGGCCAGGCTACTCGGCCGCCACCCCCTCGTCGGTGAGCGCGGGGGTCTCGCCGGTGACGGCGCGGCCCTTGTCGCGCTGCGCCGCCAACGCCTTGAGCCGCATCATCACATTGCCCGTGCCCGCCGGGATCAGCCGCCCGACGATCACGTTCTCCTTGAGCCCCGCGAGCGTGTCGATCTTGCCGGCCACCGCCGCCTCGGTCAGCACCCGTGTGGTCTCCTGGAACGAGGCCGCCGAGATGAAGCTGTGGGTCTGCAAGGACGCCTTGGTGATACCCTGGAGCACCGGGAAGGCCTTGGCCGGACGCTCGTCGGCCGCGAGGCGCTTCTCGTTCTCGATGTCGAACTCGATGCGGTCGACCTGCTCGCCGACCAGGAAGGTCGTGTCGCCCGGATCCTCGATCTCCACCTTCTGCAGCATCTGGCGGACGATCACCTCGATGTGCTTGTCGTTGATCTTCACGCCCTGCAGCCGGTAGACGTCCTGGATCTCGTTGACGAGGTAGTTCGCCAGCGCCTCGACACCCAGCACCTTCAGGATGTCGTGCGGCACGCGCGGGCCGTCGACCAACGGGTCGCCGATCCGCACATAGTCGCCCTCCTGCACCGAGACGTGCTTGCCCTTCGGGATCAGGTACTCGCGCTCCTCGCCGGTCTCGTCGTTCTTCACGACGATGCGGCGCTTGGCCTTGTAGTCCTTGCCGAACTCCACGCGGCCGTCGATCTCGCTGATGATCGCGTGGTCCTTCGGCCGGCGCGCCTCGAACAGTTCGGCCACGCGCGGCAGACCGCCGGTGATGTCGCGCGTCTTCGAGCTCTCGCGCGGGATGCGCGCGAGCACGTCGCCGGCGTTCACCTTGGCGCCGTTCTCGACCGAGAGGATCGAGTCGACCGAGAGGAAGTAGCGTGCCTCGGCGTTGTTCGGCAGCTTGACGATCTCGCCCTTCTCGTCGCGCAGCACGATGCGCGGGCGCAGATCCGCCCCCTTCGCCGCCTGCTTCCAGTCGACGACGACCTTGGACGAAAGCCCCGTCGCCTCGTCCACCCGCTCGACGACCGTCACGCCCTCGATCAGATCGACGTAGTCGACGATCCCCGACCGCTCGGTGATCACCGGGAGCGTGTAGGGATCCCACTCGGCGAGCTTCTGGCCGCGCGCGACCTGCGCCCCCTCGTCGGCGAGCAGCTTCGCACCGTAGGGCACGCGGTAGCGCGCGCGCTCGCGCCGCTGATCGTCGAGCAGCACGAGCTCGCAGTTGCGGCTCATCACGATCGGCACGCCCTGGCTGTTCACGACGACGTTGCGGTTCTTTACCGTCACGATGCCGTCGCCCGCCGCCTCGACCTGGCTCTGCTCCGCGCCACGCTGGGCGGCGCCGCCGATGTGGAAGGTGCGCATGGTGAGCTGCGTGCCCGGCTCGCCGATCGACTGCGCGGCGATCACGCCCACCGCCTCGCCGATGTTCACAGGCGTGCCGCGCGCGAGGTCGCGCCCGTAGCAGGCGGCGCAGACGCCCGTGCGGCTGTCGCAGGTCAGCACCGAGCGGATATAGACGCTCTCCACGCCCGCGCGCTCGATCGCATCCGCCTCGACCTCGCCGATCAGCGTGCCGCGCGGCGCGATCACCGCCCCCGTCACCGGGTCCTGCACGTCCTTCGCGACCGTGCGGCCGAGGATACGCTCGGAGAGCGAGGACACCACCTCGCCGCCGTCGAGCACCGCGCGCACGGTGATGCCGCGCTCCGTGCCGCAATCCTCCTCGATGATGATGCTGTCCTGCGCGACGTCCACCAGACGCCGCGTGAGGTAGCCCGAGTTCGCGGTCTTGAGCGCGGTGTCGGCGAGCCCCTTGCGTGCACCGTGCGTCGAGTTGAAGTACTCGAGCACGTTCAGCCCTTCCTTGAAGTTCGAGATGATCGGCGTCTCGATGATCTCGCCCGAGGGCTTCGCCATCAGCCCGCGCATGCCGGCAAGCTGGCGCATCTGCGCGGGCGAGCCGCGCGCGCCGGAGTGGCTCATCATCCAGACCGAGTTGATCGGCTTGCCGACCTCGCGCTTCGAGATCTCCTTCATCATCGCCGAGGCGACCTCCTCGGTGCAGCGCGACCAGGCATCCACCACCTTGTTGTAGCGTTCGCCCCAGGTGATCAGCCCGTCCTGGTACTGCTGCTCGAACTCCTTCACCTCGGCCTCGGTCTTGGCGATCAGCGCCCGCTTGTCGGCCGGGATGATCATGTCGTCCTTGCCGAAGCTGATCCCGGCCTTGGCCGCGGCGCGGAAGCCGAGCCCCATCAGGCGGTCGGCGAAGATGACGCTCTCCTTCTGGCCGCAGTGGCGATACACCGAGTCGATCACGTCGGAGACCGCGCGCTTCGGCAGCTGCCGGTTGATCAGCGCGAAGGGCAGATTGGGATGCTTCGGCAGGATCGCCCCGATCATCATCCGCCCGGGCGTGGTCACCACGCGCTCGACGATTGGCACACCGTCACGATCGACCGAGTCGCGCCGCGTGCGGATCTTGCTGTGCAGCGTGATCGCCCCGGCCGCCAGCGCCTGCTCGATCTCGCCCATGCCGATGAAGGCCGGCGCGGCGTCGTCCGGCGTCTCCTCGTACTCCTTGGTCTCCAGGCTCAGGTAGTAGATGCCGAGCACGATGTCCTGGCTCGGCACGATGATCGGCTTGCCGTTCGCGGGGCTGAGGATGTTGTTGGTCGACATCATCAGCACACGCGCTTCCAACTGAGCCTCCAGGCTCAGCGGCACATGCACGGCCATCTGGTCGCCGTCGAAATCGGCGTTGAAGGCCGTGCAGACCAGCGGATGGAGCTGGATCGCCTTGCCCTCGATCAGCACCGGCTCGAAGGCCTGGATGCCGAGGCGATGGAGTGTCGGCGCGCGGTTCAGCAGCACGGGATGCTCGCGGATCACCTCCTCGAGGATGTCCCACACCTCCGGCCGCTCCTTCTCCACCATCCGCTTCGCGGCCTTGATGGTGGTGGCGAGATTGTACTTCTCGAGCTTCGAGTAGATGAACGGCTTGAACAGTTCGAGCGCCATCTTCTTCGGCAGCCCGCACTGATGCAGCTTCAGTTCCGGCCCGACCACGATCACCGATCGGCCCGAGTAGTCCACGCGCTTGCCGAGCAGGTTCTGGCGGAAGCGGCCCTGCTTCCCCTTCAGCATGTCGGAGAGCGACTTCAACGGCCGCTTGTTCGCGCCCGTGATCGCGCGGCCACGCCGGCCGTTGTCGAACAGCGCATCGACCGCCTCCTGCAGCATGCGCTTCTCGTTGCGCACGATGATGTCGGGCGCGCGCAGCTCGATCAGGCGCTTGAGGCGGTTGTTGCGGTTGATCACGCGCCGGTAGAGGTCGTTGAGGTCGGACGTCGCGAAGCGGCCGCCATCGAGCGGCACGAGCGGACGGAGCTCGGGCGGAATGACCGGCACCACGTCGAGGATCATCCACTCGGGCCGCGCGCCGCTCTCGAGGAACGCCTCGATCAGCTTCAGCCGCTTGACCAGCTTCTTGCGCTTCGCCTCCGAGGTGGTCTCGCGCAGCTCGGCGCGCAGCTTGGTCTTCTCGGCGGCGAGATCGATTCCCGCCAGAACGCCCTTGATCGCCTCGGCGCCGATCCCGACCGAGAACGCGTCCTCGCCGAATTCGTCGATCTTCGCCTGGTACTGATCCTCAGAGATGAGCTGATGCAGCTTGAGGTCGGTGAGCCCCGGCTCCAGCACCATGTAGCTCTCGAAGTAGAGGACCTTCTCGATCTCCTTCAGCGTCATGTCGACGATCAGGCCGATGCGCGAGGGCAGCGACTTCAGGAACCAGATATGGGCCACCGGGCTCGCGAGCTCGATATGGCCCATGCGCTCGCGGCGCACCTTCGCCAGCGTCACCTCGACACCGCACTTCTCGCAGATGATGCCGCGGAACTTCATCCGCTTGTACTTGCCGCACAGGCACTCGTAGTCCTTGATCGGCCCGAAGATGCGCGCGCAGAACAGCCCGTCCCGCTCCGGCTTGAAGGTGCGGTAGTTGATCGTCTCCGGCTTCTTGATCTCGCCGTAGGACCAGGAGCGGATCTGCTCCGGGCTCGCGATCGAGATCCTGATCTGGTCGAAGGTCAGGGCCCCGCTCTGCTGGCCCAGGATCTTCATCAGTTCGTTCATCGTATCGTCCTCGCTCCTGCCGGATGCGCCCCGGCACTGCGAACGAAAATCAGCAGGCCGGCGGCGGCCGCATCCGGCCGCCGCCGTGTCAGGCGCCGCGGTTCTCGAGCTCGACGTTCAGCCCGAGCGACTTCAGCTCCTTCACCAGCACGTTGAAGCTCTCGGGGATGCCCGCCTCGAAGGTGTCCTGATCGCGCACGATCGCCTCGTAGACCTTGGTGCGGCCCGACACGTCGTCGGACTTCACCGTCAGCATCTCCTGGAGCGTGTAGGCCGCGCCGTAGGCCTCCAGCGCCCAGACCTCCATCTCGCCGAAGCGCTGGCCGCCGAACTGCGCCTTGCCGCCGAGCGGCTGCTGCGTGACCAGGCTGTATGGCCCGATCGAACGCGCATGGATCTTGTCGTCCACCAGGTGGTGCAGCTTCAGCATGTAGATGTAGCCGACCGTGACCTTGCGCTCGAACGGCTCGCCCGTGCGCCCGTCCACAAGCGTCACCTGGCCCGATCGCTCGAGCCCCGCCTTCTCCAGCATGGCCTCGATGTCGTCCATGCGCGCGCCATCGAACACGGGGGTCGCGATCGGCACGCCCGCGCGCAGGTTGCCCGCGAGCTCGGTAAGCTCGCCGACATCCATCCCCGCGATCTGCTCGCGGTAGATCTCGGTGCCGTAGACGTCCTCGAGCTTCTGCTTCAATGGCGCGAAGTTGCCGGAGCGCCGCGCGGCATCCAGCGCCTCGCCGATCTGGCGGCCGAGCCCCGCGCAGGCCCAGCCGAGATGCGTCTCGAGGATCTGGCCCACGTTCATGCGGCTCGGCACACCGAGCGGATTGAGCACGATATCGACGGGCGTGCCGTCCTCAAGGAACGGCATGTCCTCGATCGGCACGACCTTCGACACCACGCCCTTGTTGCCGTGACGCCCGGCCATCTTGTCGCCCGGCTGGAGCTTGCGCTTCACCGCGACGAACACCTTGACCATCTTCATCACGCCGGGCGGCAGCTCGTCGCCGCGCTGGAGCTTCTCGACCTTGGAGAGGAAGCGGGCTTCCAGCCGCTTCACCGCCTCGTCGAACTCGCGCTTCAGCTGCTCGATCTCGGCCATGGTGGCATCGTCCGACACCACGACGTTGCGCCAGGCGCCGCGCGGGATCTCGGCGAGCACCGCCTCGTCGATCGGCGTGCCGGCCTTCAGCCCCTTGAAGCCCGAACCCGCCACCTTGCCGAGCAGCTTCTCCTTCACGCGGTTCAGGAACGACCGCTCCTGGATCGCCTTCTCGTCGTCGCGGTCCTTGGCGAGGCTTTCGATCTCGGCCCGCTCGATCGCGAGCGCGCGCTCGTCCTTGTCCACGCCGCGGCGGGCGAACACGCGCACATCGACGATCGTGCCCGACACGCCCGGCGGCAGCCGGAGCGAGGTGTCGCGCACATCGGACGCCTTCTCGCCGAAGATCGCGCGGAGGAGCTTCTCCTCCGGCGTCATCGGACTCTCGCCCTTCGGCGTCACCTTGCCGACCAGGATGTCGCCCGGCCGCACCTCGGCGCCGATATAGACGATGCCGGCCTCGTCGAGGTTCTTCAGCGCCTCCTCGCCCACGTTCGGGATATCGCGCGTGATCTCCTCCTGGCCGAGCTTGGTGTCGCGCGCCATGACCTCGAACTCCTCGATATGGATCGAGGTGAACACGTCGTCGCGCACGATCCGCTCGGAGATCAGGATCGAGTCCTCGAAGTTGTAGCCGTTCCAGGGCATGAACGCGACCAGAACGTTCCGACCAAGTGCCAGTTCGCCGAGCTGGGTGGACGGCCCGTCGGCGATGATGTCGCCCGCCTGCACCGCATCGCCCACGCGCACCAGCGGGCGCTGGTTGATCGCGGTGGACTGGTTCGAGCGCTGGAACTTGCGCAGCCGGTAGATGTCCACGCCCTCGGTCGTGCCGTCCTCGCGCGTGGCGCGCACGACGATGCGGGCACCGTCGATCTGATCGACCACGCCGGGGCGCCGCGCCATGATCGCGGCCCCGGAGTCACGCGCCACCGGCGCCTCCATCCCGGTGCCGACCAGCGGCGCCTCGGCCTCGATCAGCGGCACCGCCTGGCGCTGCATGTTCGAGCCCATCAGCGCGCGGTTGGCGTCGTCGTTCTCGAGGAACGGGATCAGCGCGGCCGCGACCGAGACGAGCTGCTTGGGGCTGACGTCGATCGCGGTCACCTGATCGGGCGGCACCATCGCGTAGTCGCCGCCCTTCCGGACCGAGACAAGCTCGCCAAGGATCTGCCCGTCAGGGCCGATCGGCACGTCGGCCTGGGCGACGACGAGCTTCTCCTCCTCCATCGCCGAGAGGTAGCGCGGCGCGCCGGGCAGCACCTTGCCGTCCTTCACCATGCGGTACGGCGTCTCGATGAAGCCGTACTTGTTCACCTGCGCGTAGGTCGCGAGCGAGTTGATCAGGCCGATGTTCGGGCCTTCCGGGGTCTCGATCGGGCAGATCCGGCCGTAATGCGTCGGGTGCACGTCGCGCACCTCGAAGCCCGCGCGCTCGCGCGTGAGCCCGCCCGGACCGAGCGCCGAGAGGCGGCGCTTGTGAGTCACCTCCGAGAGCGGGTTGGTCTGGTCCATGAACTGGGAGAGCTGCGAGGAGCCGAAGAACTCGCGCACCGCGGCCGCCGCGGGCTTGGCGTTGATCAGGTCGTGCGGCATCACCGTGTCGATGTCGACCGAGCTCATGCGCTCGCGGATCGCGCGCTCCATGCGGAGCAGGCCGACACGGTACTGGTTCTCCATCAGCTCGCCCACGGAACGGACGCGCCGATTGCCCAGGTTGTCGATGTCGTCGATCTGCCCTCGCCCGTCCTTGAGCTCGTGCAGCGTCTTCACGACCGCGAGGATGTCGGCCTTGCGCAGCGTGCGCACCGTGTCCGGCACCTCCTCGGTCGAGAAGCCGAGCCGCATGTTCATCTTCACCCGCCCGACCGCGGAGAGGTCGTAGCGCTCGGGGTCGAAGAACAGGCCCTTGAACAGCGCCTCCGCGGTCTCCGGCGTGGGCGGCTCGCCCGGGCGCATCACGCGGTAGATGTCGAGGATCGCCTCGTCGCGGTTGGAGTTCTTGTCGAGCGTCAGGGTGTTGCGCAGCCAGGGCCCGGTCTGCTGGTCGATCGCGAGCGTGGCCAGCGTGTCGAAACCGGCCTCCTCGATCGCGGCGAGCTTCGGCTCGGTGATCTCCTCGCCCGCCTCGAGGTAGATCTCGCCGGTCTCGAGGTTCACCATGTCCTCGGCGGCGAAGCGGCCGAGCAGGTCGGCGCGGCCCACCAGCACCTCGGTGGTGCCGGCCTCGGCGATCTTGCGCGCCATCCGCGGCGTGAGCTTGGCTCCCGCCTCGGCCACCACCTGGCCGGTCTTGGCATCGACCAGCGCGTCGAACAGCTTCACGCCGCGGAACGCCTCCGGATCGAAGGCGCGGCTCCAGCCCTTGGGGCCGCGCGTGAAGACCACGCGGCCGTAGAACACCGCGAGGATCTCCTCGGCATCCATGCCGCGCACCTCGCCCGGCTCCACCGTCTCGCCCTTGGCCTCGCGCGCCGCGCGCAGCGCCTCCGTCGCCGCACTGTCGAGCGCGTAGAGCAGCGTGGTGACCGGCAGCTTCCGGCGCCGGTCGATGCGCACATAGAGGATGTCCTTGGCGTCGAACTCGAAGTCGAGCCACGAGCCGCGATACGGGATCACGCGGGCGGCGAACAGGTACTTGCCGGAGGAATGCGTCTTGCCCTTGTCGTGGTCGAAGAACACGCCGGGCGAACGATGCATCTGCGAGACGATAACCCGCTCGGTGCCGTTGACGATGAAGGTGCCGTTGTCCGTCATGAGCGGCATGTCGCCCATGTAGACATCCTGCTCCTTGATGTCGCGGATCGAGCGCGCTCCCGTGTCCTCATCGACATCCCAGACGATCAGGCGCAGCCGCACCTTCAAGGGCGCGGCATAGGTCATGCCGCGCGCCATGCACTCCTCGACGTCGTACTTGGGGTCCTCGAACTCGTACTGGACGAATTCCAGCCGGCCGCGGCCGGCGAAGTCGTCGATCGGGAAGACGCCCTTGAACACCTCCTGCAGCCCGGCATGGACGCGCGCGTCCGGCTTCACGTGCATCTGCAGGAAGCCCTCGTAGGAGGCGCGCTGGACCTCGATCAGGTTCGGCATCGGCGCGACCTCGGGGATCCTCCCGAAGGACCTGCGAATGCGCTTCCTGCCCGTGAACGAACCGATCATCGACCTGCCCCCATGCTGGCTGGAGCCGGAACACCCGGAATGGCGGACCCTTCCCGGCCGGAACGGCGGCCGGTTGCCGAAACGGCGGCAGCCGGGCGGAGGAGGGTCACCCCCGCCCGGCGCCGGAGGGCGGCCGAAGCCGCCTTATGCGTCAACTCGCGCCCGCTCACTTGATCTCGACGGTCGCGCCCTGCTCCTCGAGCACCTTCTTGATCTTCTCCGCCTCGTCCTTGTTCACGCCGGCCTTCACTTCCTTCGGCGCGCCCTCGACGAGATCCTTGGCCTCCTTCAGGCCAAGCCCCGTGATCGTGCGGATCTCCTTGATCACGTTGATCTTCTTGTCGCCGGCCTTGGCCAGGATCACGGTGAACTCGGTCTGCGCCTCGGCCGCCGGAGCCGCCGCGGCACCCGGCGCGGCCGCGGCCGCAACCGCCACCGGCGCCGCCGCCGACACGCCCCACTTCTCCTCGAGCATCTTCGAGAGCTCGGCCGCCTCGAGCACCGTCAGGCTCGAAAGCTCGTCCACCAGCTTCGCCAGATCAGCCATCGTCTCAGTCCTTGTATCTTGCGGTTAGGTCTTCTGCTCGCAACCCGGACCATCCGGGCCGCGCATCGCGTCCTCGGAAGGCCCTCAGGCCGCCTCGTCCTTCTTCGCGTAGACACCGATCACGCGCGCCACCTGCCCGGCCGGGGCCGCGAGCACGCTCGCGATCCGGCTGGCCGGGGTCTTGATCATGCCGATCAGCTTCGCGCGGAGCTCGTCGAGCGAGGGCAGCTCGGCGAGCGCCTTCACCCCTTCCGCGTTCAGCGTCTGGGTGCCGAGCGCACCCCCGACAATCACAAGCTTCTCGTTGGCCTTGGCGAACGTCACGACGGTCTTGGCCGCCGCCACCGGATCCGATGACCACGCGAGCGCGGTCGGACCCGTCAGCATCGGCTTGATCCCGTCGAACCGGGTGCCCTGAAGGGCGAGACTGGCCAGACGGTTCTTCGCGACCCGGAAGGTCGCCCCGGCCTCGCGCATCCGTGCGCGCAGGTCCGACACCTCCGCCACCGTCAGCCCGGCATTGCGGGTGACGACGACGAGCGTTGTCTCCTGGAACACGGCAGCGAGCGAGGCAACGACCTCCCGCTTCTCCGTACGGTCCACGTCCCGTCTCCATCGCTTCGGCCCGGGACCATCCCGGGGCCGAATTGCCCATGGACCATCCGCCTTCCGGACAGGCCGGCAGCCGGATGGCCCGGTTCGCCTGTCCAGACGCAGAAGACCGAACCGCGCATTGGACCTCCGCCGCATCGCCTCGATGCGCCGGACGCCCTCCTCGCAATCCGTTCCTCCTGTCTACCGCCTGCGGGCCTTCCGGCCCTTCACGGGGAGCGCCGTGACGCCGCCCCACACACGGTCTCGGACAGGGTTGCGGTGCGGCGATACGCTGCCGCCCCGCGCTTCCCGCCCCCGGTCGCCCAGGGGCGGAACTCGTGCGCCGCCCTCAGGTCGCGAGCGACGCGGTGTCCACCTTCACGCCCGGCCCCATCGTCGAGGAGAGCGCGACCTTCTTGATGTAGGTACCCTTCGCCCCCGAGGGCTTGGCCTTGGCGATCGCGTCGATGAAGGCGCGCGCGTTCTCGGCGAGCTTCTCCTCGGGGAACGAGGCCTTGCCGATCCCGGCATGGACGATGCCCGCCTTCTCGGCACGGAACTCGACCTGGCCGGCCTTGGCGGCCTGCACCGCGCCCTTCACGTCCATCGTCACGGTGCCGAGCTTCGGGTTCGGCATCAGCCCGCGCGGGCCCAGCACCTTCCCGAGCCGGCCCACGAGGCCCATCATGTCGGGCGTCGCGATGCAGCGGTCGAAGTCCATCTTGCCGCCCTGCACCGCTTCGGCGAGATCCTCCGCGCCGACCACATCGGCGCCGGCCGCCTTCGCCTCCTCGGCCTTCGCACCCTTGGCGAACACGGCGACGCGCAGCGTCTTGCCGGTGCCGTTGGGCAGGCTGGTCATGCCGCGCACGTTCTGGTCGGCGTGGCGCGGATCGATGCCGAGATTCATCGAGATCTCGACCGTCTCGTCGAACTTCGCCTTGGCGTTCTGCTTGACGATCCGCACCGCCTCGTCGAGCGGATAGGCCTTCTGCGGGTCGAACCCCTTGTAGAGCGCGGTGATGCGCTTGCCACGATCGGCCATGGCTCAGCCCTCCACCACTTCGAGGCCCATGGATCGGGCGGAGCCGGCCAGCATGCGCATCGCCGCCTCCTCGTCATAGGCGTTCATGTCCTTCATCTTGATCCTGGCGATCTCGCGGAGCTGGCTCTGCGTGACCCTGCCGATCTTCGCCCCCTTGCCCGGGGCGGTGGACCCCTTCTCGAGCTTGGCGGCGCGCAGCAGGAAATGGGTGTTGGGCGGCGTCTTGGTGACGAAGGAGAAGGTGCGGTCGGCATAGGCCGTGATCACGACGGGCGTGGGCGTCCCCGGCTCGATCGACTGGGTTGCCGCATTGAACTCCTTGCAGAACTGCATGATGTTGAGGCCGCGCTGACCGAGCGCGGGACCCACCGGCGGGGACGGGTTCGCCTTCCCAGCCGGGATCTGCAGCTTGATGTACCCGACGATCTTCTTCGCCATCTCTCACCCCTGGCTCCAGGGGGCCGCGGTGCCTACGGGATGCGCGCAAACGCACCCCTCCCGCGTCCCGTTGTCTGCGAGCGGGCGGGTATAGGCGTGCCGACGCGAACTGTCCAGCCCCGAATGCGCGCCTGTCAATGCCCATGACGAGGGTCAGCCCCGACGACCCCGCGCCCTCGCGCCCGCCCAGGCTGACCGCGCTGGTCGTGGCGGCCGCCCTGTTCATGCAGAACATGGACAGCACGGTCATCGCGACCGCCCTGCCCGCCATGGCGGCCGGTTTCGGGGCGGATGTGGTGACGCTCTCGCTCGCGCTGACCGCCTACATGCTCAGTCTCGCGGTGTTCATTCCGGCCTCGGGGTGGCTCGCGGACCGGTTCGGCGCGCGGCGCGTGTTCCAGGCCGCGATCGTGGTGTTCACGCTCGGCTCGGCGCTGTGCGGGCTCGCCCCGACCCTCCCCTTCCTGGTGGCGGCGCGGATCGTGCAGGGCATGGGCGGGGCGCTGATGGTCCCGGTGGGGCGGCTGGTGATGCTGCGCTCGGTGCCCAAGAGCCAGCTCGTCAACGCCATGGCCTGGCTGTCGATCCCCGCCCTCATCGGTCCACTGATCGGGCCGCCGGTGGGCGGGCTGATCGTCACGCATGTCTCGTGGCGTTGGATCTTCGCGCTCAACATCCCCGTGGGGCTGATCGGGCTGGTGCTGGCGACCCGGGTCATCCCGGAGACCCGCGGCACCGCCAGCAGGCGGCTGGACGGGCCGGGTCTGGCACTGTCGGGCCTCGCGCTCGCCGGGATCATCCTCGGGGGCGAGCTGCTCACCAAGCCCGTTCTCGGGGTGCCGGCGGGGCTCGGGGTGCTGGCGGTCGGGCTGGCGGCGGGGGTCGTGTACCTGCGCCATGCCTGGCGGAGTGCCCGGCCGGTGCTGGACCTGCGGCTCCTGTCGGTGCCGAGTTTCGGGCTGTCGGTGGCGGCGGGCACGCTGTTCCGGATCGGCGTCGGCGCGATCCCGTTCCTGCTGCCGAGCATGATCCAGGTCGGATTCGGGTGGAGTGCGGCCAAGGCGGGGCTGATCACCTTCTCGGCGTCCGTGGGCGCGATCGCGATGAAGATGGCGGCGGCGCCCCTGCTGCGCCGGTTCGGGTTCCGGCGCCTGTTGGTGGCGAACGGCGTGGCCTCGGCGGCCTCGATCGGCGCGATGGGACTGATGGGAGCCGCATGGCCGGTCTGGGCGATGCACCTGATGCTGGCGGTCGGCGGGTTCTTCCGCTCGCTTCAGTTCACGGCCTTCAACACCGTGGCGTTCGCCGACATCCGCCGGCATCGCACCGCGGACGCGACCGGGTTCTACTCGACCGCCCAGCAGGTGTCGCTGACGCTGGGGGTGGTGGCGGCGGCCGGCGCGCTCGAGATGGCGATGCGCGTGTCCGGGCATGCGCACCCGGCGGCGGGGGATTTCTCGGCGGCCTTCTTCGCCGTGACGCTGGTCGCGGCGCTGGCGGTGCCGGTCTGCCTGCGGCTGCCTGCGGATGCGGGGGACGCGATGGCGGGACGCGGCGGGTAGATGGGGCGGGCGGAGCAGCGCCCACCCGATCTCAGCACTTCAAGGGGCTGACCTGGCTAAGCGGTGAAAGGCTGGGTTGGTCAGATGGTTGAGCGTCGTCGGAGCCGTCTGGCGTTGGGGGTTCAGCGGCGGCTGCTTGAGCACTTCGTGGCCGGTACGCCGGCACGGGTCGCGGCCGAGCTGGTCGGCATCCACCGCAACGGCGCGATCCTGTTCCATCGCGAGCTGCGCGAGATCATCTTCGCCCGCACCCGAGAGGCGCAGCCCTTTGCCGGCGGGGTCGAGGTCGACGCGAGCTACTTCGGCGGCTACCGCAAAGGCATCCGCGGCCGGGGTGCTGCCGGCAAGGTGCCGGTGTTCGGCCTGCTCAAGCGCGGCGGCCAGGTGCACGCCGTGATGATCCCGAACCTGCGCTCGACCACCCTGATGCCGATCATCCGCCAGCGCGTGCAGCCCGACGCGATCGTCTACAGCGACGGCTACTTCAGCTACGACGTGCTCGATGTCTCCGAGTTCCACCACGTGCGGATCGAGCCGCAGGCAACGCCCGGAGGGCGGTACAAGGGCCGCGGCTATGCCCAGGGCCGTGCCCACATCAAGGGCATCGAGAACTTCTGGAGCCAGGCCAAGC
>NZ_KB899951.1 GCF_000378465.1 Elioraea tepidiphila DSM 17972 | reverse complement strand
CGCCGGACTTGGCTGCGCGGGCGGGACAACATCCACAAGCGCTACCTGATCCACGTCGCCGGCTACAATCTCGGCCTGATCATGCGCCTGCTGACCGGTGCCGGAACTCCCAGGGCGTTCCAGGACAGGCTCTCCGCCTGCCTCGCCGCCGTCATCCTGCCGAACGGCTCTCCGATGATGCTGCTGATCGTCGTCGCCGGCGATCAGACCCCCGCCATCGCCATCAGCTTGGAGCCAGACCCTCTCGACTGAACGACCACTTCTTCAACGGGCTGATAGAGCAACCGAGCTATCCGTGTCGTCCCAGACTTCGATTCCAGATGCACCTGCCTCAGGTCGATCACGGTGATGCGCCAGCCGCCGATGGTGTGACCTACCGCAGCCACGGTTACTCCAACGCCAACATCGGCCAGAAGCGCGAGCCGGTCGGCCCCGTTGACAATGATACCGATCAGCTGCGGCACCGCAGCGACCTCCGGTTCAGCAGGAATCGGTTGCGCTGCTGCCCCCTGCGGCAGCGAAGCAGCGGGCATCGGCTCGTGGCTCGGCGGCCGGACGGGGCGCCGTCCAGGCTCGAAGACGGGCCGCTCGCGAAGCATCATGGGATCGATGCTCCGCCGGGAGGCACCGTCCTCGATCGGCAAGGCGGGACGCGGCTGCGGTGGCGGCGATGTCCCCGCCTCGGCTGGGGCGAGCGGCGGGGGTGCCATGGTCGCGAAGAGGCCAGCCACCCCGACATTGGCCAGAACCAGAATCGCAAGAACGGCCAGATGAGCGCCCGCTGTCATCGGGGCGGGCTCCCGAGATAGGCGACAACATCAGAGCGTATCCGCACCGGCGCTGCCGCCTCGCCACGCCGCATCCCGCCATCAGCAACCCGCAGTTCGACATTGTCCAGGAACACCACCGGCGACCGAGCTCGTCTGAGCGCAAGGAGCAGGTCACCGATGCGGTGCGCCGGAGCTACCGCCTCGAAGCGGATCGCCGCTCGGGTCAATGTCCCGTCAGGTTGGGCTGGCAAGGCGAGGATTGTGAACAACTGACCATCGGACCGCGCAACAACGTCCCTGACCAATGTCTGCAGCACGGCGGTTGCCTGGCCCGGCTGCTCTTCAACGATCAGCCCCGGCACGTCGAGCCAGACTGACCTATTCTTCTCCGTCAACTCCTCGAGCTGTGGAACTGCCGCAGCGCGCTCTGCAAGCCTGTCGCGTATTGCGATGAGCGCCGCCAGGCGATCCTCCGCTCGGTGCGATCGCTCGACGAGTGGCTCAATGGCCAACAGCCATAGGAACAGAAATGGCAGACTGCCAACCGCCAGCGCCAACAGTGGATCAAGCCAGCGGTGCCGCGAGATAGACCATGTCATGGCTCTGCCGCGCTCCGGATGCGGCCCGAAACCTCAAAACGCTCGCCTGTATCGCCGGGCCCGCGTGTTACTGGCGCAGCGTACTCGACATCCCGCAGTATCTCGGAACGACCGAGCCGCAGCAGCACTGCAGCGGCACTCGGAGCCACGCCGGCGGCACGCACCCGCTCCCCGGACAGGCTCAGGACCGTAATCCACTCATCGTCCGTGAGCATGGCGGTGAGCTCGGCAAGAACGTCAATCTCGCCAAGCCTAGTCCTCCGACTCTCAAGTCTGGTGATCTCGGTCGAGCGAACCGCCAGCTCTTCCCGAAGCTGCTCACCTCGCAGCACTGTCCGCCGCAGCGCCGCGACTTCTCCCTCGAGCGTGCGTGCCTGGTCCTCCCGCATTGCCACCCACGACGTCGCCGTGGTCCACAACAGCAGTACCAACACGGCACCCGCCGTCGCGTGCGCCATCAGCCAGCGTGATGACGCCGAGGATGATCGCAGCATGCGCAACGGATCTCGGTTCGTCGTGCCCAGGCCAAGTCGAAGCTGCCACACGGGCAGGCTCCATTCCCTCAGCTCACCCAGCCACCGATCAATGGTCGCACGCGTGACCAGCGCGTACTCAACGGTGATCGAGTGGTCGTAATCCGCCTCACTGACCACGCAGCAATCGTAGACGACCTGATCGACACTGAAGGGGGTCAGGCGCTCGATCTCATGTCGCATCACCTGAGCAAGCCGGCTCTGGGCGCTTCGAGGCAGCGTGGTTCGCCCCACGAGGTAGTCGTCCGCCGGGATCGAGAGGAGGATTGGCCGTCGACTGGATACCAGCCTCTGCAGATAGCTGGCCGGCAGGGATGTCAGCGGAGTCCCTGTACGTCCCTCGCCCATCTCCTCGCGATGTCGACGTGCCGAAACCGTGCCGATCAGGCACCAGCCATCGGCTGTATACTGCAACTCGATCGGCTGCGATGCCGTTTCTATCCGTCGTCGGACCGATGCCGGCAGAAGAAGAGCGAGCGACGCCAGCCACCACGCGGCGACTGCATCGATGCGCGACGAGGCCAACGACCACGCCCGCCCTGCACCCAGTGCGGTCATCTCATGTTCCTCGACAGCGTCGCGTGAGCGGATCGATCGCACAGAGGCTGTCAGCGCTCGCGCGCGGTGCCGCGGTCAATGAAAGACGGCGAACACGTCCACCATCTTCGAACATGATGTCCAGACGAACCAGCTTCGGTAACGTTGCTTGCCCTGACCACGAATCCGACCACTGGGCCTCTGGTTGTCCATCCCGGCGGCCGAGATAGCTGAATCGGATCATCCGAACTCCGTCGAGGAGTTCAACGGCCGGTAGCGTTGCAGCCGCGGCGGCGCCTCGCCCGCTGTCGAGTTCCGGCCGCCATCGCATGATGAGCGCATCGGCATTCGGGCCACCGAGCCCCACCCAAACCCGTTGCCGACCACCGCCAAGGGCATAGGCAGGAATGGTGGTCAGCGTCGCGAAACCGATTGCCTCACCGTGGAACACGACCGTGTATCGGCCGGGGCGTCCGCCTTCAGGGTCCGGCGATGCCGCCTCGATCACCGATCGCATCAG
Source organism: Elioraea tepidiphila DSM 17972 (assembly GCF_000378465.1). Classification (GTDB taxonomy): domain Bacteria; phylum Pseudomonadota; class Alphaproteobacteria; order Acetobacterales; family Acetobacteraceae; genus Elioraea; species Elioraea tepidiphila. The sequence goes on along the minus strand of NZ_KB899951.1, from coordinate 15,993 downwards.
CCGCATCGTGGATCGCCAAGCGTCCGCCCGCTCCGTCTGTGCAGTGGCCGATCGGGCGAACTGCAAGGATCCGTGGAGCGCTTCCTGAAGGCTGATCGTCAGCAGAGCGATCACCGCAATAGCCACCAAGGCCTCAGTCGTGGACAAGCCGCGTTCTCGGTCGCGTGCATGCCTGGGCCGACGTGCTGCAGTCGCCACCATCACTCGCTCGCTGGCACGAGGCGCGCAGAGTGGAAGATGTGCTGCCGCCGCCCAGAGGTATCGGTGATCGTCACCCTGATCCCGAGGAGACGATACGGACTGGCGGACGTGGGACGGCGCAGATCGTCCAACTCCAGTTGCCATCGCAGGCCGTCCGGAGTCGTGCCCCGGCGGCCAGGACCGGCCTTCCAGCGGTCCGCATCGCCGGTCTCTATCAACGATGCCGCCAGTTGCGCGACACGCGCCTCCGCGTCGGCCTGCATCAGGCGCCGCGAGCTGCCGGCAAGCAGATCCAAGCTCGCCTGTGCGGCAACAGCACCAATCGCCACGGCGACCAGCGCTTCCACGAGAGAAATCCCCGCTTCCCAAGTGCGTCCGGTCACTGCCTCAGCACCTGTACTCGCCCGGTGACCGGTTCGATTGCGATGGCGCGCTGCTGCTGTCCGACGCTGATAACGACGCTTCCCCCGCTGGAGGACCCATCAGGGAAGAACGTCACCACCGGCACGTCGTCCCTGTCTGCACCGCTCTGATGCAAGGCTGCGGACAAGCGCTGCCGGGACGTGCCGGCCATCGGCGATGGCATAAACGTTGCGCCCGTTGGAACCGGCTGGGACAGCGGCTGGCCTCGCATGATCGCTTCATTCCGCATCGCCCGAAGTACGACGGCAATCGCCTGTGCTCTCGCATCGGCTTCGACGCCCTCCGGGCGTCGCCAGGAGAATGACGCGGCAAGCGACGCGAGGAGAGACGCGATCGCCAGCGTCACCAGCGCCTCGCCAATGGTGAAGCCTTCCTCGCCACTTCTGTTACCAGTTGCCGACATCTCGATTCTCGCCCTCGCCCGCCGGCGCCTTGTCGGCACCGAGAGTGAAGATGTCGAAGTCGCTGCGCTCGCCAGGAATGCGGTACTGGTACGGCGTGCCCCACGGATCGATCAGGCTGCTCTGCCGGCGGATATACGGGCCGTTCCACCCCTCCACGCCACCGGGGCGGACGACCAGCGCCTGAAGACCTTCGCTTGCCGTCGGATAACGGCCGACATCAATCCGAAACAGCTCGACGCTGCTCGTCAACGTCTCCACCTGAACACGCGCGGTATCCGTCCGTGCCTTGCCGAGATGACGCGTCACCGCAGGCACGGCAACCGATGCGATCAGCCCGATGATCGCCAGAACAACCAGTACCTCAGGCAAGGTAATGCCTGCCTCACGGTGCCTCCGCACAGGTGGGCGCCTGCGGGGTGGAACACCGGACCACAGCACCCTGCGAACCCAGCTCATTGGATCGCCTCGTTCAGGCTGAGGAGCGCCGAGAAGACCGACGTGACTGCGACGGCGATCACGACCCCGATCACCAATGTCAGAACCGGCACCAGGAGCGCGGTGAAGCGCTCGGTCATGTGCTGCAACCGCTCATCCAAGAGATCTGCCGCCCGCAGCAGCATCTCCGAGAGCCGACCGGTCTCCTCGCCAACCCGCACGAGGTGGATCACGAGCGGCGGACATAGCCCCGTCTCCTGGAGCGTGCCGGCCAGGCCCCGGCCTTCCTTGACCTTGGTCTGGACGTGCCGCAGGGCAGCTTGAAGCGTCGGGCTGCCCACAGCCTCGGCCGCAATGCCGATGGCCGCCGGCAGCGGAATGCCGTTGCCATGCAGCATCGCCAGCAGACGGCAGTATTGCGCGGCAGCCGCTTCACGCAGAAACGGCCCGACTGCCGGCGCGCGCAGCAGGCGCCCATCAATCCAGAGACGGCTGGCCGGCTGCCGTATCACGACCACCAGCGCGGTCCCCGCCACAAAGGCTCCGAGAAGGAGGGTCAACCAGTGGTTCGTCAGCAGATCGCCGATCGAAAACAGCACCTCTGCACTGACGGTCAATTGTACGCCAGCCTCCGCCAGCATGGGGCGGAACTGCGGCAGCACGGTCGTCGTGATGAAGCCGAGCGACAGCCCGGCCATGACGATGAGCAGTGACGGATAGAGCAAGGATGACAGGATCTTCTGCCGAGCCGAGTCTGCCCGCTTCCGGTCCTCCCCGAGCCGCTTCAGTGCCTGGCCAAGATGGCCCGATCGTTCGCCCGCCTCGACGACGCTCCGATAAGCGGCATCGAAGATGGTGCCGTGCGCTGCCAACGCGCGCGCCAGCGTGCTGCCACCGCGCACACGCTCCAGCACATCCCGCAGGACGCGGGCCAACGGGCCACGTCCCCTGGCCTCCAGCGCGAGATGCAGGCTGCGATCGAGCGGCAAGCCAGCCGCCACCAGTGATCCGAGCTCCTGGGTCAGAATGGCGATGTCGCGACGGCGGACGTCGCGGCCGAGGCGCATCTCCCGCCGCAGGAACTCCGCCAGCCACCCCCTCTCGGCCGGCCTGATCTCGAGCGGATAACTGCCGCGCGCCTGCAACTGCCGGGCCGCATCCCGGTCGCTCGCCGCCTCCAGCTCACCGCGCAGCCTCGACCCGTCCGGCGCGAGCGCACGATAGGCGTAGCGCCCCATCCCTAGTCCGCCCGGGCAACGCGCAACACTTCCTCGATGGTCGTCAGCCCACCGAGGACCTTGCGCACACCGTCCTGGTAGAGTGTCGTCATGCCGCCATCCACGGCAGCGCGGCGCAGCGTGTCCGCATCAGGCTTGCGCATGATGAGCCGACGCAGCGGCTCGGTCATCATCAGCACCTCGGTCAGCGCCAAGCGGCCCCGGTATCCGGTCCCTCGGCAGTGTGGACACCCCACGGCCCGGTACAGCACCACCTCGTCGGCGGCATCGGCTGCACTGGCGAGATGCCGGCCACATTCCTCGCTCGGCGTGAACGGCTCGCGACAGGCAGGGCACAGCCGACGCACCAGGCGCTGCGCAACAACGCCGATTACCGTTGCCGTCAGCAGATAGTCCTCGATCCCCATGTCCATCAGCCGTGTCATCGAGCTGACGGCATCGTTCGTGTGCAGCGTCGACAGCACGCGCCGGCCAATCAGGGCTGAGCGCACTGCAATCCGCGCCGTCTCGAGATCACGGATCTCGCCGACCATCATCACGTCCAGGTCGTGGCGCAGCAGCGAACGCAGCGCGTCGGCGAAGTCGAAGCCAATCTCGGGATTGACCTGGCTCTGCGTGATGCCGGCGATCCGGTACTCGACCGGATCCTCGACCGTGACGATCTTGATCCCCGGCCGGCGCAGCCGCTCGATCGCAGCATAAAGCGTCGTCGTCTTGCCGCTGCCGACCGGACCCGTGACCAGGATGATCCCCTCCGGCCGCTCCAGCATCGAGAGGAAAGTCCGGAGCGGCTCGCCATCGAAGCCGAGCGCCGCGAAGTCGAGCTGCACCACCTCGCGGTTGAGAATGCGCAGAACGACCGACTCGCCCTCGACCGTCGGCATGATCGAGACGCGCACATCCACATCCCGGCCGCGCACGGCCAGGCCCAGCCGGCCGTCCTGCGGCAGGCGCCGTTCCGCGACATCCAGCCGCGCCATGATCTTGATGCGCGACACGATGGCCGCATGCAGCGCGCGCGGCGCCTGTTCGATCTCCTGCAGCACCCCGTCCAGCCGCATGCGGAGCCGCACGCTGTCAGCGCCTGGCTCGATATGGATGTCCGACGCGCCAGCCTCCACGGCCTGCACCAGCCACCGGTTGACCAGACGGATCACCGGCGCGTCCGACGCGAGATCGCGCAGCCGTTCTGCGTCTTCCGCCTGGTGCTGGGAGTCAGCGGCGACGCCGCGATCGTCTGCCGACGGTGCCGGCGCGTAGAGCAGATCGAGCATACGCTCGACATCGCTCGGCGCGGCGACCCGGCGGAACACCGGCCGGCGCAGCTTGGCGCGCACGGCACGCAAGGAGAATTCGTCGTCCGGATGCGCCATCGCCAGGACGACGCCGTCGCGGCTCTCGGCGATCGGCAGCAGGCGGGCGTGGCGCAGGAAGCGTTCCGGCAGCTCCGCCGTCAGCAGCGGTGCAGACGGCGCGTCGGCAAGGGTCGCGCGATCGAGACCAAATGCCTCGGCGTAGGTCTCGACCAGATCCGCTTCGGAGACGAGCCCGAGGCGGGTGAGCACGAGATCGAGCCGCTCGCGCGTCTCGGCGCTGACCGTCCGGGCGCGCGCAAGCGCCGCGGGAGTGAGCACGCCCTTGGCAACGAGGAGAGCGGCGATCCCGGCGCCGGATGGAGAGGAAGGCAGGGCCGCACCGTCGCTGTGCTCGTGCTGCGTCATGTCCTGAAACACGCGGCCTGCCTCATGGTCGTCGACCAAAACGGTCTTTCCAATGACGGAAGTGTAGGAAGCGGCAACGGCTGGGCGCAAGTCGAAGATTGCGGCGACGCGCAGACGCACAGTGGTATGCGAAGCGTGTGCTGCCGTCACAGCGGCGGCACGGGCAGGCCGGCGAGCTGCATGCCGACGACGATCGCGGTGGCGGCGCAGAGGCCGGGGCCGAACGGGATCTCAGGATCGGCCGGTTCGGTGGTGCCGGCACGGCGGCGCAGCAGCGCGCGGATCGGCAGAGCGAGCAGAGTGAGCGTGGCGGCGAGGAAGAACAGCGTCGGCAGCGCCGGCGCGCCGACCCAGATGCCGGCAGCGGCGGCGAACTTCACGTCGCCCAGGCCGAGCGCCTCGCGGCCGGCGAAGCGCAGGAACACAAAGCGGATCAGGTAGAGGGAGGCGGCCCCCGTGAGAGCGCCCAGCAGAAGATCGAACGGAGACAGGATTGGTGGGTCGGGAAGGGCATGGAAGGTCAACCCAAGGGAACCCAGCGCGAGGTTGCCAATATCGGGCAGAAGACGAGACTGCAGGTCAATGAAGCACTGGATCAACAACAAAGAAAGAGAGAAAGCAACAATATAAAGTTCAACACTATGGTACAACAAAAAGTAATGTAAAAACTCTGAAATAAAAATAGCGCGATCAGAAAAATTTTCAATACTCATGTGATTAAATGTGGTTATGGACAAATGCGGAAAACATCGAAGTGCATGTCGACAGCGCAAATATATACATCAATTTCTCTGACATGGTAAAATTTCTAATGCTGTAGTTCGTTATGCCGGGGAATAACAAAACTGGATCCGCTATAGTGATAATCTTTCCAAGTTTCTTCGACATGAAGGAGATCTCTGCACCTCCCGGGCCTCTGGGTCGAAACTTTCCTTTCGACACGGCCAAGTGAACAAAAATCTCCTCACTCCCAGTCGGCGCATCGAAAACGTAAAATGGAAAGCTTCTGCCTGCTTGTGGGTCAATTTTGACCAACCCCGCGCGAGACGTCACATCAAAGAAGATCTTCCGCCTGCGTGCTTCGCTGAGTGCCTCGAATGAATCGCGCGACTGGCCGATACCCGCGAGAAGCGTCGAAATCTCGTGTGACCTGTTAACAAAGAATGTGGCATGAAATTCTTTGTAGTCTTTAAATGAGATAAGTTGATGCTGAAGGGAATTGCCAGCAGCGTATCTGATATAAGCTGGGTGAAGAAGATAGCGTCGATACTCTTCGCTTTCGTCCATCCATGGCCAATGCCCAGCTTTGTGCCGCGTGGCCAGATCATCGAGAATGGGGGATCTGTACGCGAGTTTCAGTGTGTCGCGGACCGTCCATGTCCACGGACGTTCATACGAAGACAGCATCTCCTTGCAAACCTCAACAAAGAACGCCTCGATATCGACCAGATCGGCGTCGGCCGGCGTCGTCCGCCGAAGATAGTCAAGAAGGAGCTTCAGCCCAGCAATCCCTCGTTCAGCCACTCCATGCCATACTGCTGGCAGTCGCTCGACTGCTTTCAGCAGACTGGCCCGCCAAACAGTGTCCACGCGCGCATCCTCGTAGCCCTTAGACACAGCCAGCTCCCTAGTTCGCACCTCGCCACCGCGGGATCCCGGGTCGAAGCCCGAAACCTGGTGATGCCCCGCGGAAGACCGGACCAACCCTCTCCATCCACGACCTTTCGTGGGTCATTTGCTGATAAGTGATGAGCCCTCTACCCCTATTCTCGAAGATAAAGTAATTGCCAAGCGGGCTACGCACAGCAGATGATGAAGTTCCTACCACAAGAGTGCCTAAGTTACCGCCTGGTGTCAAGTTTAGCAGGTTTCTGTAGAACTCTATCTGTAGCCTGCCAGATATATGTCCTGTTATAGTATCCGGCTTGAGTTCCCAGAAAGCGCGAGCGCTGGGATCATAGGCATCCAGCCTCACGTATGAACGGATGGATTCGATCTGGAAGTCCTCTTTCTTGAATCTGATCTCGGACTCCAAGTTCTGCCCAACAACAAAATCTGCAAACGCCTCGTGTGCATCACGACCAAGTCTGGTATAAATGCTCTCCGCATTGAACAGGTGCACGAACGCGGCGGTGGCCGCGCCGTTCTGGAACTTGCCGCCGCCGATCACCGACGCGGTGCCGCCGACCACGGCCGCCGCCGCCGTGCGCGCAGCCACCTTGTCAACGCTCGTGCCCTTCAGCACATCGATCTCGGCGGCGAGGCTGCCGGCCGCATGCGCGAACGACGCGGCCAGGAACGCCGCCCCGAACTCGCCGCCCCGCGCCTCGGCGAGCGCGCCCTGCGCGACGCCATGCAGCAGCGCTTTGCCGAGCACCGCCTCCAGGCCTTGGCCGAAGAAGCCTATGTTGCCTATTCCCAACGTGAGGCCAGCCGACACGGCGCCGAAGAAGGCACCTCGCAGTCCATCGGTCAGCCCACCGGAGACGACAGCCGTGACCCCTGCCGCTTCCCACGAGATCAGATCGAAACCGATGATCCCGCCGGTGATCCAAGCGGTAGCGATGCCGACCGCCAGCGCGGCGATCGGGTTCCGCTGGAAGAACTTCTGCACGCCGCTGAAGATGCGGCTGAAGAACTTGGCGATGCTCTTGAAGAAGTACCCGCTCGGGTCGGTATAGGCGAGCGGGTTGTTGAGCACATAGGCGTAGCGGTTCAACGCCTGCAGGTTCAGCGGATCCTGCACGAACGGGTCCGGCGACAGGAAGCGCGCCAGGATCGGGTCATAGACCCGCCCGTTCATGTGGATCAGCCGCACCTCCTCGAGGAGCTCGTGCCCGGTGTAGTCGCGGTTCGAGGCCGAGACGATGCTGTGCGTCGGATCGTCCTCTCCGGTCACGAACCGGCGCTTGCCCCAGACGTCATACCCCTTGCGCGTGCCGCTGATCTGGCCCTGCCAGTCGAGCAGGGTCGTGGTCGAGCCCAGATGGTCCTTCAGCATCCAGAGCGCCTGCAACACCCCGGGCGCGTTGCTCGACTCGGTCACCAGCGCCACCATCTCCCCGCCGAACACCAGGAAGCTGGTCGCCGTCACCACGCCCGAGGCGATCTCCTCGCGCCGCTCGAACCTGTTGCCCCCGAAACCCTCGACGTGATGGGTGTGGGCGACGCCCGTCAGGGTCTCGCGGACGCGCTGCCGCTCGGGACCATAGAGCCAGCTCAGCTGCTGCCCGCCCAGGCTGATGGTCGCGGGCATGTTGAAGCTGGTCCAGGTGAGCTGCCGGCCGGCACCCCACAGCATGTTGCCGTCGGCGTCATAGCCGAACGTCGTGGTCATCGCGAAGGGCGCAGGTGCAGGCGCAGCTGCGATCGTCGTCACCCCATGCGGGCGGGCTGCTCCCGCCAGCGGGTAGGAGTAGGTGCCGACATCCGAGCGCGCCGTCAGGTTGCCGATCGCGTCGTAGCCGAAGGTACGCGTGAGCACCTGTCCGCCAACCGTGGTCGTGCTCACTCCGGTCAGCCGGTTCAGGGTGTCGTAGGAGAAGCTCTCCGCCATCGTCGCCGTGGTCGTGCCGACCACGGGGTAGGTCGTACTGCGGTTCGCGAGATTGCCGAACCCGTCCCAGGCATAGGCATGACGCTCGATCAGCGTCTCGGTACCGGGCCCCATGGTTTCCAACTGCAGCAGCCTGCCGGTCGCCTGGTCCCACACCCGCGCGGTGCGCACCGCGTTCGGTGCCCAAACCATCTCGCTCTGCAGCATCCGGCCGGCCGCATCGCGGCTGAGCGTGCGCGCAAACACCGCCCCGTCCGAGGCGCGTTCCAGCCGCTCCTCGAAGCCGAGTGCGGTGTAGACGTAGCGCACGGTCAGTCCCGCCGAGCCGGTCGCGATCCCCGGGAAGGTGACGGTGTCCACGCGCCCGTTGGCGTCGTAGGTCGCCGCGAAGGTCGAGGTGACACCGTTGATGGTGGTGGCGATGCTGCTCGGCCGACCCAGCGCGTCGTAGGTGTAGGTCCGGCTGTAGAGCGAGGCGGTCGCGCTCGCCAACTGCCCGACGCCCTTGGTCGCCGTGTCGTAGGTCCAGCTCGCGCTCTCGCCCGGGATGTTGTTTGCGCTCGGCGCGCTACGCGTCAGCATCCGACCCAGCTTGTCATAGGTCATGGTGGTGATGCGGCCGCGCGCGTTCGTCTCTGTCAGCACCTCGCCGAACGCGTTGTAGGTGAAGCTGCGCGCGCCGAGATTGGGATCGTTCAATGCCGTCCGTCGGCCGCGGATGTCGTAAGTCGCGGTGCTCTGGTTGCCGACCGGATCCACCGTGCGGATCAGGTTGCCGAACGGATCGTACTCGAAGGTGACCGCCTGGTTCAGCGCATCGCGCGTCTCCACCACCTGGCCGACGGCGTTGCGGATCGTGGTGCGGCTCCGCGTCTCCGTCCCGGCGATCGCCGTATCGACCTGTACCAGGCCGTTGTACGTGACCTGCGCCTTGGTCCCGTCCGGCCGGAGCTCCTCGACAACCCGGCCAAGGGCGTCATAGGTGTAGGTGACCCAGCGTTCGGTCGGATCGCCGGCAAAGCGCGGCAGCGACTTGCGCGCCACCCGCCCGTGCGCGTCGTACTCCGTGCGCAGCACGACCACGCTGCCGTCGAAGCCCTGCGTCTCCTGCTGGATCTCACGCTCGAGCGTGTCGAAGTAGGTCTTGACCCAAGGGCCGTTCTGCACGCCGCCGGCGTTCTGCGGCGTGGTCACGATCACGTAGGCCGCCCCACTCGGGCAGCTTGCGGTCCCACCGGCCACGCCACTGCAGTAGAGATACTGCGTGGCAATACGATTGCCGTCAGGGCGCGTCTCCAGCGTACGCCGGCCAAAGCCGTCGTAGCTGAAGCTCGTCGTCAGGTTGTTCGGATCGGTGACCGAAACCGGCACGCCGAAACGTGCATCCCAGGTCCGGCTCTCGGCGTGACCCAGCGCATTCGCCGCGCTGGTCGCGAACCGACCCGTGGGATCAAACCCGGTGGTCGTGGTGCGCTGGTCCGCGCCGAGGTTGCTGCCAAGTCGCACCTCGGTGCGGTTGCCGAACCCGTCATGCACATAGGTAGTGGTGAGCTCGATGCCGTTGCCACCACCCGGCTGCACCGTCTCCTGCGTCAGGATGCCGGTGGTCGGGTGATACCCAAAGCTGGAAGCACGCGTCGCCGTGGCCGCCCAGCTTGAGCTGGTGCAGGCAAGGCCTGCGAGACCGACCGCAATGCCAAGAAGGCAGCACCGCAACGACCGCGCGGAAGTGTCGCGCGCGACGAGAGCCCGATCCTCAGCTATCATCACGGCCTCCCGTCAATTCGGCGTCGTTGATTGCACGACCGACTGCGTCAATCGGCCGAGGATCCAATTCGCCGCATCGTTGCTGTAGGTATTCGTGGTCTCGCGCGTCCAGACGTTACCGCCCGCGCTGGTCTGCACCGTCACCTTCGTCGCATTGCCGAAGAAGGCAGTCGTCGGCTCGTTGTACTCAGTGGTCGTGGTCACCGTCGGCATCGCCGCCCCGTTCAGGTCCCACGCCTCCTCGACAGACTGTCGCAAATACGGGAAATACCGGCGCCCGGCGTAGGTCTGGCAGCTGGTCGGTGTCGCGCCGGCGAAGTCGAAGCAGCCATAGGTGTTGGTGACACGCGAGATCACCTGCGTCACCTGGCCTGCCGCGTTCAGCACCTGCCGCTCGATCAGCACGGGGCTGCCGGTGAACGGGAAGTCCTGCGAGTACTCCGTGCGCACCCGCAGGTTGGACACCTCGAATAACCTGCTCATCGAGCGCTACTGAGGGGCGTTGATGGCCCGTTGCGCGCGGACCGGCCATTTTCGAACGGCTGATGTGGCTCGCCGGCGTTGGCTGCGCGCCTCTTTCGGCGCCAGGACCGATCAAGCGGGCGCAGTTCTCCCCTCGATCCAGACCAGCCGGTGCATATTGTAGGTGAGGTTGGCGAGCGTGATCCGCGCGGTGGCGCGGGCCAGGCCGATCGAGCGCACGACCAGTCCCATGCGGCGCTTCTGGGCGGCGAAGACGTGCTCGACCAGGCTGCGCACGCGCGCGCGGGTGGCATTGCCGCGGGCGACGTGCGCCGGCATCGGCCGTCCGCGCGGCTTGGCGCGCTGGAACTGCGGCGCCAGGCCGCGCCGTTCCAGCAGGGCGATGTTGGCCTTGCTGCGATAGGCGACGTCTCCCCAGACGCCACTGCCAGTGTTCTCCGGGTCCAGCACGGCGCCAAGCTGGCTGCCGTCGTGGCGTGCGGCATGGGTGACGGTGAAGCGGCGGATGAAGCCGTGCCCGCGATCGATGCCGAGGTGGTTCTTGTAGCCGAACACCGGCACCGTGATCTCGGCAGCGCGGCGCTCAACGCCGTCCGAGGGTGACGGCTTGCGGCCGCGCTTGATGGTCCAGCGTCCATCGCGGTCGATCTGGCGCTCCCGCGCCTTCGACCACCTCTCCGGCGTGCCGCCCTCGCGCAGCGTGCGCTTCTCCTCCCGTGTCAGCCGCGGCCGGCGCGCTTCCACGACCGTCGCGTCGACGATCTGCCCGCCCATCGCCAGATAGCCGCGCTCGGCCAGCAGCGCATCGAACCGCGCGAACAGCCGCGCCAGCGCGCCCGCCCGCGTCAGATGCTCGCGATACAGCCAGAGCGTCTTGGCGTCGGGGACCGGATCGTGCAGTGCCAGGCCCACGAAGCGCATGAAGCTCAGCCGGTCGCGCAGCTGGTACTCGGTCTGCTCGTCCGAAAGCGTGTACAGCGCCTGAAGCACCAGGACCCTGAACATCAGAACCGCGTCGTAGGGCGGGCGCCCGCCGCGGCTGCGGTCGGCGCGCGGCAAGGCTGCTTCAAGCTCGGCGCGGAACAGCTCGAAATCCACCACCGCGCGCAGCCGCTCCAGCGGATCGCCGGCCGCTGACAGAGCGCGAAGCCGCTCATCCGCATCGAAGAAACCCGCCTGACCCGCCATCGCCGCCCCCTTCGCCGAGAAGATCAGCGAATCACCCCAAACCGAGCCGACGCCAGCGGTTTTTCGAAGTGTCCGGTTGGTCTCCACCTGCAGGGCCTCAACCCAGCGGAATCCCTTCATGCCGCGGCCGGTCGCCTCACCGCGCAACTCGCCATAGTTGTACCGGATGGTTGTCACGCCACCGATGCCATTGGATACCGCTGTTTGGCGCACCACAGCCAACGGCAAACGCAGATCCACATGCGGATACAGTGAGCCGCTGCCCTTCGTGTATACTGGTGCTTGCCCAGCGGGCGGTACCTGCGAAAGCGTCTCGTAACTGACGGTTCGGCTTGCCCCCAATCCGCTGCTGATCGAAGCGATCAGGTCCGGCAACGGCAGGCTGGCGCTGCGTGTCGTGTACACACCGTCGGAGCCGAAGCCGACGATGTCAGGGCGGCCGTCTCCGTCCACATCCGCCAAACGACGCGGGTGGCTCGCCCACCCCTGCAGCGCTCCATATTGATTGATCCAGGTCTGAACAGCGCCGAATCCGTAACCAGTTGAAAAACTGTACCTGACACCATAGTCAGTGAATGTAACGAGATCCGCCAAGCCATCTCCGTTGATGTCCATCAAATACGCAGCGTTGATGCCGTTGGATGCCCCGCCATATCCGCCATGCGGGAATGAACCGAGCAAAGCAAGACCACCATTCCCGTCACCAAGAAATCCAGATGCTGTTGTTCCATATTCTGTGTAAAGCGTCTGTCCGCTCTCGTTGTACTCGTAGTATCTCTGAACATCGAAGTACATGGCATCAGCTCGCCCATCCCCGTTAATGTCGCCGAGTAGGGGTGGATCAAGAAGACCGTGGGGCCAATAAGTAGAAGTACTGCACCCTACAGAAATCGGTGCATTCCTGATAACAGAGAATGCTGATGCAACAGTTTTCTTTATCGATGGGGCAGAGCCTCCTGAAAGATACTTAGAGTCTGTCTCGAATCTCATGCGGAACGCGCGATGCGTCGTAGCAGGAGCATGACGGAGGCGGCGTAGAGGAAGGCATTGGCGGAGGCGATGGTGGCCTCGAAGTTTTTGGCCAGTCTCCGGTTTCGGCCGATCCATGCGAAGAAGCGCTCGACCACCCAGCGGCGTGCGTGGACGGCGAAACCGACCTGCCCCTTCGGCTTGCGCACGATCTCGACGCGGATGGCCGTCGCGCTGGCGACCCGGTCCCCGGCATAGCCGCTGTCCATGAAGGCGAGGCGCACGAAGGGCCAGCGGCGGCGCGAGAGGCGCATCAGCGGCGGCCCGCCGTCACGGTCCTGGATGTCGGCCGGATGGTTGTCGAGCGTCAGCCCGCGCCCGTCGGTATCCACCATGACGTGGCGCTTGCGGCCCTTCACCTTCTTGCCGGCGTCGTAGCCGCGCGGCCCGCCGCTCTCGGTGGTTTTGACGCTCTGGCTATCAATCACTGCCGCGGTCGGGCTGGCCTCGCGCCCCGCCCGCTCGCGGTCGCGCATGACCAAGTGATGGTTCATGGCCTCCCATACCCCGCCGTCGCGCAGCCGGGCGAACCAGCGATACACCGTCCGCCACGGCGGGAAGCTGTCTGGCAGAAGCCGCCAAGCGCAGCCGGCGCGCAGCACATAGAAGATCGCGTTGGCGATCTCGCGCAGCGGCCAAGCGCGCCGCCGGCCGCATCTGGGCACGCCGGGCAGCAGCGGTTCCAGCAGCCGCCATTCATCGTCCGTCAGATCACTCGCGTAGCGAAGACCCGCGCGGCTATGCTGCGCGCGGGTGGCCGGGGTCCACATCGCGTCGTTCGTCCAAGGTGTCGCAACCCGGTCGAATCACGATGCAGCCCGGCCATCCAGCCCCCACAAGCTCATATCAAAGGCGTTTCGAGACAGGCTCTTATTAAACCAGAATATATCCGGGAGCCCGTCTCCATCGGCATCTGCCAGAAGAGTCGGAGCGCCAATCTCGGTCCAGTTCAGCGTGTAGCTGCAGCCCGAAAAGTTATCACTGCCATCCGGTGGGACGTAGACATGGTGGAAATACTTAACACCCTCCGAATGCCAAGTCTGTGTCGAGCCGAAACTGGCGCCGGTGGAAAGGTTGACAAAAGCGCTCGTGCCAAGCGTCAGCAGATCGGCAAAGCCGTCACCATTCAGGTCCACGAGTTTTGGAAAGTTGCGAGGCGGCGAACCCGGATCTGCGGTCCACGCCGGATGGCCGCTCAGCCAGAGCGTCGCGGCACCAAAGCCGCTGCCTGTCCCGAGCGCCACATAGACATTGCCGGCCTTGAAGCCCACAATGTCCGGCAATCCATCCGCGTTGACATCCGCGAGCATGCGGGGATGACTGTCGCGCCCCAGGTAACCGTCGTTGGTGCCGAAGCCAGTGTGCCAGCGCGCAGGTGTAAAGAAACCCCCACCGTTCGAGAACGCAATCCAGACACCATTCGCAGCAAAGCGCACCACGTCGACTCGACCGTCGCCGTTCACATCGGCCAGGGTTCGTGGGTATAGAGCGTCGTTCTGCCAGTCAGCAGCGCTTGCACCGGCGAAGTCGCTCGCAGCAAGGCGACGCCCGTAATCGCCCGAGGCCATCCAGGCGGCAGTGTCGCTGTAGCCGAACGTGGTTGCCGGCAGGCAAATCGGCGTCGGTGTCGTCCCGTCGCAGCGCTGAATCTGCGTGACCCGTGAGCGCGCTGTCACTGGGCCGTAGCCGTAGGTCAACCGATACTCTGCAACCAGCGTACCGTTCGGCGCCGGATCATTCAGATAGGTGCCAATCTTGCTAAGCCGGCGGTTGCCTGCGGGCGCCGTATCGGTCCGCGTCTCGTACGTGAACCGTACCGAAAGTGGCGCTGCCGTTACTCCTTGGCTAGGATTCGTCGTGTAGTCGATCCTGGCCGGGCGCGCCGAGCCGCTCTCCTCGGTGTAGGTGATCGTCATCGTGTTGCCGTGCCGATCACTCACCTTCGACAGCGCCCAGATGCGTGCCTCCGGCTTCCCTGGCGCTTCGATGCGAGAGTCTGTCGTCGTACCGTACTCCATGATCAGCCCAGACTTCGTGCGCACGGTGAACGACGCTGGGCCGCTGCCGGCCATCGTCGTCGATGCCTTCACCTCTGCGAATGTCTCGAGTTCCGTCCGGTACTGCGTCCCGGCGGCACCGTAACTGCCTCCCGCGACGACGATCAGCCGCTGGCCGTCCAGGCAGAAGCGGTCATTCGCGTTGAGATTGACCGAACCTCGCACCCCGTCCTGCGCGATCGTACGGGGACAACGCGCAATCTCCGACAATCCTACCAGCGACCAGCTGACCTGCCCCCTGCCTGATCCCTCGATTTGGGTGAGAGTCCGTCCCCAGCAGGAGATGGACGATGAAGAAGAGCAGGTTCAGCGAGGCCCAGATGATTGGGGTGCTGCGGGAGCAGGAGGCTGGTGCGGCGACGGAGGATGTCTGTCGCCGGCACGGCATCAGCCAGCAGACGTTCTACCGTTGGAAATCGAAGTACGGGGGCATGGAGGTATCGGACGCGCAGAAGCTGAAGGCGCTGGAGGACGAGAACCGGCGTCTGAAGAAGCTGCTGGCGGAATCGATGCTGGATGTCTCGGCGTTGAAGGACCTGCTGGGAAAAAACTGAGGACGCCCGCGGCACGCCGGGCTGCGGCGCTGCGCCTGATGGCGGAGCGCGGGTATTCGCAGCGGCGTGCCTGCGGGCTGCTCGAGGTTGACCCCAAGACGGTGCGGCGGGAGCCGGTGCCGGGCGATGGCGAACTGCGTGCTCGGCTGCGCGAACTCGCGGCCGAGCGTCGGCGGTTCGGCTATCGGCGGCTGGGTATTCTGCTGCGGCGCGAGGGCGTGGCGATGAACAAGAAGAAGCTCTACCGGATCTACCGTGAAGAGGGTCTGTCGGTTCGTCGCCGCCGTGGCCGCAAGCGGGCGACGGGCACCCGCGCGCCGTTGGCCTTGGCGCAGGGACCGAACCAGCGCTGGTCGCTGGACTTTGTTTCCGATGCGCTGAGCTGGGGCCGTCGCATCCGCATTCTGTGCATCGTCGACGACTTCACACGCGAGGGCCTGGCGCTGGTGGTGGACACCTCGATCAGCGGGCGACGCCTGGTGCGCGAGTTGGAAGCGCTGATCGTCCATCGTGGGCGCCCCGCGGTGATCGTCAGCGACAACGGCACGGAGATGACCTGCCGCGCTGTGCTCGAATGGTGCAACCGCAACGGCGTGGCGTGGCACTACATCGCGCCCGGCAAGCCGCAGCAGAACGGGTTCGTGGAATCCTTCAACGGCAAGCTGCGGGACGAGTGCCTGAACGAGGAGGTCTTTGCCAACCTGGCCGAGGCCCGAACTGTCATCGAACGCTGGCGGCTGGACTACAACCTGAACCGGCCACACTCGGCGCATGGCGGGCTGACCCCGGATGCCGCACGCCGCCGCCACGCGGAAGCGGCCGGGCGGCTGCGCTACCTCGACGGCTCCGCCGCCCGGCCGCTCCAGCCAGCACAGATTTTCGGCTACAACCCCGGCGGGCTCTCACAATGAACGCGGGACCAACGGGGGGCAGGTCA
>NZ_KB899950.1 GCF_000378465.1 Elioraea tepidiphila DSM 17972 | reverse complement strand
CCTGCCGCCCTACAGCCCGGACCTGAACCCGATCGAGATGATGTTCGCCAAGCTCAAGACCCTGCTGCGAAAGGCCGACGAGCGATCCATCGCCACCGTATGGCACCGCATCGGCGCCCTGCTCGGCGAGTTCTCACCCACCGAATGCGCCAACTACTTCCGGCACGCAGGCTATGCTTCACCGTAAATGGATCAGGCTCTAGACGAGCAGGTTTACGACCGCCCAGACGGTGCCGGCGGCGATCGCAAGCGCACCCGCCGCCGGCGCCAGTCCGGCCAGCCGCGGTGCACGCGTCCCTGCGGGCAGACGCTTGATCCCGGTCACCATCGCCTCGATCAACTGGTGGCCGACGACTCGGTAGGCGAGCACCACGACCACGTGCAGGATCACCACGATCAGCAGCAGATCCGAGATGCGGTAGTGCCAGGTCGTCAGCCGGTCCGACATCTCCTTGCCGGCCAGCGGAAACAGCGGGCCACGGAACAGGATGTCGTCGTTGGCGAACAGGCCGGTCACCGCCTGCGCCAGCACCAGCGCGAGCATCAGCAGCACGGCCCAGCCGCCGAGCGCGTTGTGCGTGGTCTCGTGATCGGGCCGGCGCCCGAGCAGCGCGCGCAGATGCCCGATCGCCGCGCCGGGGCCGCGCAGGAACGACGCGAAGCGCGCGCTCTCGCTGCCGAACAGTCCCCAAAGGATGCGGAACAGCACCAGCGTCAGCGCGGTGTAGCCGCACAGGGCATGGAGCCGCATGTCGTGCGCGCGCACGGTCAGGAACGAGCCGACCAGGGTCAGCGCGAGCGCCCAGTGGAACAGCCGGGTCGGCAGGTCCCAGACCTTGGTCTCCACGGTCGCATCGCCCTCGCCGCGCATCCGCTGCTCCTTCCGCCGTTCAGCGGGCGTGACGATAGCCGGGGCGCGGCGCGGCGATGAGCGCACCTCTGCGCGAGCGGGCACGCAGGCGATGATCGAGGCGGCGATCGCCCTGCTCGGGCCCTGGCGGTCGCCGGCACTCGCCTTCGCGGTCGCGCTCGTCGCGACACTGCTGATGCGGCCCGCGCCGGCGATGGCGGGGATGGCGGCGGCCCTCGGCCTGCTCGCCGGGCTGTTCGACGTGTTCGGGGTGATGATCGTGACGCCGCGCATGCTGCCCGAGCGCCTGCCCTGGCTGGTGCTGGCGGCGGCGCTGGTCGGGTTGGTGCTGCAACCGGCGCAGCCCGGCGCCCGCGGCAAGGCCGTGCTGCTGGTCGCTCTCGCGCTGCCGGCGTCGTGGTGGATGCTGGGCGCGCCGCGCACTCCCGCCGACCTGACGCGCGTCGCCCTGCTTGCTCCTGGAGTGGCGGGGGCCTTCGCGCTCGCGCTCGCGCAGTGGCGGCGCGACCGCGGCGTCCAGCCGGCCTGGCGCGGCGCGGCCGCCGGTGCCGTGCTGGCCGTGGGCCTCTCGCTTGCCGGCGCGCCCGCCTTGTTCGCCGGTCTCGCCGCCTGCGTCGCGGCCGCCGCCTTCGGCACGGCCCTGGGCGTCGCGGGGCGCGAGGACGCGCGCATCGGCGATGCCGGCACACTGCCGCTCGCCGCCGGGGTCGCCGGCACGGCCGTCGCCGCCGGGCTCGCCTGGCCGAACACGACGGTGCTCGCGGCAGCGCTGCTCGGTCTTCTGGTGCTGGCGCTGCCGTTACCCGACCAGGGCAAGGAGAGCCGGTCCTGAACGCAGCCGTGCATTGCGGCGACGCGGCACAGAGACTAAAGATTCAGATGTATCAACAGTAAAAAGGGCGGACGGGGGACCATGCGACCGTATGTGGTCGGTCTTCTCGGCCTGCTGACGATCCTCGGCGCCGTGTGGATGGCGCTCGGCGAGCGTGACAGGGACCTTGCGAGACTTGTCTCCGATCTGACCCGCGGCCCGGCGCAGGCGCCGCCGGCCGCGCCCGTCGCCGCTCCGGTCGCGCCCGCCGCTCCTCAGGCGGCGCCCGCGCAGGTGGCACCGCCCCCGCCGCCGCGGCCGAGCTTCGACATCGTCCGGGTGAACGCGCGCGGCGATGCCGTGATGGCCGGCCGGGCCGCGCCGCATGCCGAGATCGTCATCCTCGACGGGCCGCGCGAGATCGGCCGCGTGAAGGCCGATGATCGCGGCGAGTGGGTGTTCGTGCCGTCCGGCCCGATGTCGCCGGGCGGGCGCGAACTCTCGCTGCGCGCGCGCAACACGGACGGCTCGGTCTGGGAGTCGGCGTCGGCCGTCGTCCTGGTCGTGCCCGAGCGCGACCGCGATGTCGCCGGCCGGCCGCTCGCGCCCGGTGCGGCGCCGCCGCCGATCGCGCTGCTGACGCCGCGCGAGCCCGGCGGCGCGCTGCAGGTGCTGCAGGCGCCGCGTGCCGACGCCCCCCCGCCCGCCGCGCCGGTGGCGGAGCCCCAGCCATCGGAACAGCAGGCCACGGCACCCGCCCCGGCGCCGGCTGCCGCGGCGGTTGCTGCGCCGCCGCCTCCGGTCGCCGCACCCGTGCCGACGGCGCCGGTGACACCGCCCGTCGCTGCGGCCCCTGCGCCGGTCGCGCCCGCGGCCCCGGATCGGCCAGCCGCGCCGCCGGCGGCCGCCGCCGCCCTGTCCGAGGCGGCGTCGCCGCCAGCGCGTCCCGGCACGCCCGCACCGGCGGCACCCGTGTTCGCCACCCCTTCCCCCTCCGCATCGGGCCCGTCCGCGGCGTCGGCGCCGATCACCGCGTCACCTGCGCCGCCACCGCCCACCGCTACGGCGGCTCCACCCGCGCCGGCCGTGGTGGCGGCCGCGCCGACGCTCGAGCCGGCGCGGCCGACCGCCGTCGCCCCGCCGCAGGGACGTCCGCCCGGCGGCGTCTCGGTCGATGCGGTGGATTACGGTCCCGGGGGGGATGTCAGCTTCGCGGGCCGCGCGAATCCGGGCGAGTCCGTGCGGCTCTACCTCGACGGCCAGCATCTCGGCGACACGCGCGCCGACGCGGAAGGGCGTTGGAACCTCGCGCCCGCGGCGCCGATCGAGCCCGGCCGCACCCAGGCGCTGCGGGCGGATCAGGTCGCGCCCGACGGGCGTGTCACCGCGCGCGTGCAGGTGCCGTTCCAGCGCGCCGAAACGCCACCCGAGGGCCTGCGCGAGGGCAGCGTCATCGTCCAGCCCGGCCAGTCGCTGTGGCGGATCGCCCGCGAGACCTACGGGCGGGGGATCCGCTACACGGTGATCTACGAGGCGAACCGCGAGCAGATCCGCAATCCGGACCTGATCTATCCGGGCCAGATCTTCGTGCTGCCGGGCGCGGCGGGCGGCGGCTGACCCTCAGGCGGGGCGGGCGCCGGCCTCGTCCAGCAGGTCGAGGCAGGGGGCGAGCCGCAGCACGAAGCGCGTCGCCGCCACGATCAGCCGGCTCACGGTCGCCGGCGCGCCGAGCTCCTCGACGGCCTCGACCACGACGCCGTGTCCGGGCGTCAGCGCGACCTGCCAGCCCTTGTCGGCTTCGGCACGCAGGGCCGCGAGAGCGGCGAACACGCGGGGACGCAGCGGCGCGGCCTCGGCCGTGAAGGGGACGTGGCCGGCGAGCACCGAGAGCCTGAGCCGCGCATCGGCACAGAGCTCGGCGCGGATGCGCCGCCCGCGCCAGCGGAACCCGAAGCCGGCCGGGCGCGACGCGTCGCAGGCGTGCAGCACGCCGTCCCGATCGACCAGGAAGGGCCCGAGCCGGCCGAGTTCGCGTGCGGCGGTGATCATGCCCTGCTCTATGCCGCGCCGGCGTAAAGCGATCTATAACGCCGCAACCATGAGCCTGCTCGACACCACCGCCTCGGTCTTCGCCCGGCCGCACCGTGCCGGCCTGCCGTTCATCGTCGGCGCCGCGGCGGCGGGGCTCGTCGGCGGCTTCCTCTGGTCGGGGCTGCTGTGGCTCGGCATGGCGGCGGCCCTGTTCTGCGCCTTCTTCTTCCGCGACCCCGACCGCGCCGTGCCGACGCGCGAGGGGCTGCTGGTCGCGCCGGCCGACGGGCGCGTGGTGTCGATCGCCACCGTGTCGCCGCCGCCCGAACTCGCGTTGGGCTCGTCGCCGCGCGTGCGGATCGCGACCTTCCTGTCGGTGCTGGACGTGCACGTGAACCGCGCCCCCTGCGCGGGCACGGTCAAGGCGATCGCCTACCATCCCGGCAAGTTCCTCAACGCCGCCGAGGACAAGGCCTCGGAGGAGAACGAGCGCAACGCCATCGCGATCGAGCGGCCGGACGGGCGCACGGTCGCGGTGGTGCAGATCGCCGGGCTGATCGCGCGCCGGATCGTCTGCGAGATCGAGGAGCGGCAGACGCTGCGCGCCGGCCAGCGGATCGGGCTGATCCGCTTCGGCAGCCGGGTCGATCTCTACCTGCCCGAGGGTGCGGCGCCGCTGGTCGCGGTCGGCCAGCGCATGGTCGGCGGCGAGACCGTGATGGCCGATCTCGCGTCCTCCGAACCCGCGCGGACGGCGGAGCTCGTCTGATGCGCCCGCCGCTCACCCCCGCGGTCGAGCGCTGGCGCCAGCGCATCCGCCGCCGCTCGCGCCCGCGCTTCCGCGGCCTCTCCTTCAACCGGCTGATCCCCAACCTGATGACACTGGTGGGGCTGTGCGCCGGGCTGACGGCGATCCGCTTCGCGCTGATGGAGCGCTGGGAGGCGGCCGCGATCGCGATCGTCATTGCCGCCGTGATCGACGGTCTGGACGGGCGGATCGCGCGGCTGCTCAAGGCGACCTCGCGCTTCGGCGCCGAGTTCGACAGCCTGGCCGACTTCCTCTGCTTCGGCGTCGCCCCGGCACTGGTGCTCTATCTCTGGACGCTCTCCGTCTGGGGCGGGCTCGGCTGGGCGCCCTGCCTGATGTACGCGGTCTGCACCGCGCTCCGGCTCGCGCGCTTCAACGCCGCGATCGACGGCGCGCCCAGGCCCGCCTACGCCTACAACTTCTTCACCGGCGTGCCGGCGCCGGCAGCCGCCGGGCTCGCGCTGTTTCCGCTGTTCCTGTTCCTCCAGGCCGAGGCGCATGGCGTGGCGATGCTCGCCGACATCGCGCGGCACCCGATCCTCTCCGCCGCCGTGCTGCTGGCGGTCGCGGCGCTGATGGTCAGCACGCTGCCGACCTGGAGCTTCAAGAACTTCAAGGTGCCGCAGGAATACGTGCTGCCGCTGCTGCTCGGTGCCGGGCTCTATGTCGCGCTGCTGGTGAGCGAGCCCTGGGCCGGGCTTGCCGCGGCGGGCGTGATCTATGCCGCGCTGATCCCGCTCGGCGTGCGCAGCTACCGGCGGCTGAAGGCGGAGGCCGAGCTGCCCGGCGCCGGCGACGAGCCGCAGGAAAGGCGCACGGCATGACCGAGGCGGAGACGCGCCGGCTCGCGATCGGGCTGATGCACACCATGACGCGGATCGCCGAGGCGCTCGCGAACCTGAACGCCGCCCAGACCATCGTGACGGAGGCGGTGCTGCGGCTTGCCGCCGGGGAAAGGCTTGATCCCGCCGCGTTGCGGACGCATCAAGAGCACATGCAGGCGGCGCAATTCGCGATTCGCGGGCTGGCCAAGGAGCTGGAAGCGTCGATCGACCTTCTGGAGGCAGGGCCGCATGGCTGACGGGCCTGATCTCAGCCTGCTGCGCCAGCGCATCCGCGAGATCGAGCGTCGGGTGGGCAACGGCGGCGCGCCGCTGCTGCCCAACGATCTCGGTGCGCGCGTCGATCAGCTCGAACGCGAGGTCGCCGACATCGCGGCGATGCTCGCGCGCATCGAGGCGATGATCGCGCGGATCGACGCCACCGTGCCCGCGGCCGCGACCAAGGCCGAGGTCGAGCGGCTGCGCGCGCAGGTCGCCGCGCAGTTCGCCGAGAAGCCGAGCAAGGCCTATCTCTGGGTGCTGCTGCTGCTGTTGCTGATCGCCGCGATCGCGGCGCCGCGCCTGGCCGCAATGGTCGCCTGATACCGGCCTGCCGAGGCTTTCACCACGGCAGGCCGGTCCTTCGGGTTCCGTTCGCGCGTGGCCGCCCCACCAGCCCCACGCGCGGTGCCCGGCCGCCAAAGATTGAGCATTTGGCAGCCGGGTATGATTACTCCGCCGCCTTCGGCTGCTGGACAGGCTTGGGCGCCGCACCGCGGCGACGTTCCACCACCACGCCCGATTCCTTCAGCGCCGCGATCTCCTCGTCCGAGAAGCCGTGCGCGCGCAGCACCTCCGCGCCGTGCGCGCCGAAGCGCGGCGGTGCCTCGCGCGCCCCGCCGGGCGTGCGGGCGAACTTGATCGGCGTGTTCAGCCCCCGGTACCAGCCGATCTCGGCGATCATGTTGCGCGCCGCCGTGTGCGGCTCGGCCACCACCTCGTCGAAGTAGCGCACCGGCCCGGCCGGCAGCCCGGCCGCGAGCAGCCGCGTGCAGAGTTCGGTGCCGTCCTCCTCGGCCACAATCGCCTGCACCTCGGCCGAGAGGGCGGGGCGGTTCGCCAGCCGGTCGGCGTTGGTGCG
The DNA here is from genome assembly GCF_000378465.1 of Elioraea tepidiphila DSM 17972. GTDB lineage: Bacteria > Pseudomonadota > Alphaproteobacteria > Acetobacterales > Acetobacteraceae > Elioraea > Elioraea tepidiphila. The sequence goes on along the minus strand of NZ_KB899950.1, from coordinate 14,424 downwards.
GAAGCGTGCATCCTCGGCGAGTTCGGGCCGGCCGAGCAGGCCGCACATCTTGCGGAAGGTCGCGTCGTTGCCGGTGCCGATGAAGATGTCTCCGGTGCGCGTACGGAACGTATCGTAGGGTGCGAGGTTCGGGTGCGGGTTGCCGGTGGCGACCGGCCGCTTGCCCGAGAGGAAGAAGTTCGCCGCGTGCGGGTGCAGCAGCGCCATGCCGCAGTCGTGCAGCGTCATGTCGATGAACTGGCCCTGGCCGCTGTTCGCGCGCTCATAGACCGCCATCAGGATCGCGATCGCGCTGAACAGACCCGTGCCGATATCGACGATCGGCGTGCCGAGGCGCACCGGCCCCGTTTCCGGCGTGCCGTTGATGCTCATCAGGCCCACCATCGCCTGCACGATCGCGTCGTAGCCGGGGAAGCCGCCGAGCGGCCCCTCGGCGCCGAAGCCCGAGACGCGGCAGTGGATCAGGCGCGGGAACCTGGCCTTCAGCGTGTCGTAGCCGATGCCCCATTTCTCCATCGTGCCGGGCTTGAAGTTCTCGATCAGCACGTCCGCGCCGTCGAGCAGCCGCAGCAGCACCGCGCGCGCGTCCGGCTGCGCCAGATCGAGCCCGATCGACTTCTTGTTGCGGTTGACGCCGATGAAATAGCTGGCGTCGCGCGTGCCGTCGTCATGCGCGTGGAAGGGCGGGCCCCAGTCGCGCACCTCATCGCCCTGCGGCGGCTCGATCTTGATCACCTCGGCGCCGTGATCGGCCAGCACCATGGTGCAGTACGGCCCGCCGAGCACGCGGGTGAGGTCGATGATCTTGAGGCCGGCAAGCGCGCCTGGGCTGAGCATGGGTGCCTCCTTACGCCGCGCGCGCGCCGAACACGCGGGCGCAGAACTGCGGATAGGTGTCCTCGAGTGCGGCGCGGATCGGCCCCGCCAGCGCGGCGCGATCGGACTCGGAGGGGCCGCGCGTCTCCGGGACAGCGTCGGGTTCGTCGTAGTCGAAGCCGGTGGCCTCGCGCACGCTCTCACGCGTCTCGCCCGGATGCAGCGAGGCGAGCGCGAAACGGGCGCGCGCGGCGTCGAAGGTGAACACGCAGCGTCCGGTCACCAGCGCCTGCGGCGAGCCGCGCCGGAACACCCCCGGCGGCGACACGCCCGGGGCGGAGACGTAGTCCACCGTCGGCACGAGCACGCGCGGCGAGTGTTCCTCGCGAAACAGGATCACGCGCGGCACGGTGAAGGCCATGAAGGCCGAGCCGAAATTGCCCGGCAGGCGCGCCGACGATCCGGCCGGTGTGCCGGTGCCGATCAGGTTGATGTTGGCCTGCCCGTCGATCTGCACGCCGCCGAGGAAGAACAGGTCGATGCGTCCCTGGCCGGCGAGATCAAACAGCTCGCGCGCGCCCTCGGTGAACGGATTGCCGACGCGCTGCTGGAGCAGGCTCAGGCGCACATCGTGTCCGCGATGGCGCGCCAGCATCACCGCGTGCGCCGGGATCGGGCTCGCCGCGCCGACCGCGGCATGGCGCACCGGGTGCGGATGCGGGGCGGCGATCAGGTCGGCGATCGCCGCGATCAGCAGTTCCTCGCGCGCGACGGTCATTCCGCCGCCTTCGGCATCGGCGCGAGCACATGCGCGGCGAGATAGGCGCGGAACCCCTCGTCGGTGCGCGCCGCCTTGGCATAGGCGTCGATATGCGCGGCATCGGCGCCGTAGAGGTCGAGCAGGCCGAGCGGCCAGGCGCCGCGCTCGGCGACCGCCACGGCCGACACGTAGAGCGACGAGATCACACCGGGCGCGAGCCGCTCATCCTCCATCAGGTTGCCCTCGACGATCCGCTCGGCGGTGACCAGCGTGGCGCGCGCGGCATGCGCGATGGTGGCGAGCTCGCGCCGCCGCCCGACCCAGACATTGCCGTGACGGTCGGCCATCGCGGCATGGATCAGCGCGAGGTCGGGCACGAGGGCGGGGACGAGCACGATCGGGTCCGGCGCGTCCGCGAACGGATTGTCGATGACTTTCCAGTCGGAACGCTGGGGCAGCAGGTCGGTGCCGATCATCCCGCGCAGCGGCATGAAGGGCACGCCCTTCTCGGCCGCCTGGAGGGCCGTGTGGACGGCCGGGCAGGTCGCGTCCGTGAGGCGCAGCGAGCCCGCCTTCATCGCCGCGGTGAAGCGCGGCGCGAGCCCCGCCTCGCCAAGCGTCACCGCCGAGGTGGTCAGCGACCGCACACAGCCCGCGCCGATCAGGAGATCGGTCGCGAAGCCCGAGATCGGCACGCCGAGGAGATGCAGGTCGCGCACGCCGCGGCGGATCAGCGCGCGCACGAGGCTCACCGGGCAGAGCGAGTTGTCCGGTGGCAGTGCCACGAAGGCGCCGTCGGAGACGCGCGCGGCCAGCGCGTCGAGGCTGTCGAGCGGGACGGTCATGCGGCGGTCCTCCCGCCGGCATCCTGCACCGTGCCGGGCGCCGGCGGAAGGCCGCGCGGGGTCAGGCTGCCTTGAGCTCGGCGACGATCCGGCCGAGCTCGCCGCGCAGCCCGCGTCAGCCGAGCCAGCGTGCGAGGAACGCGGCCGTGCGCCCGTTGGCGATCGCGGCCGCCCGTCCGTCCCAGTGCTGGCCGTCCACGCGGGCAAAGGCGTGATCCACACCCGGATAGACATGCGCCTCGACACGCGGGTTGGGCAGGACCGCGGCCAGCACCGTGCCTTGCGCCTCCTTGGAGACGAACTTGTCGTTCTCGGCGATATGCATCAGCAGTGGGTTCGCGGCATGGCGAAGCTCACCGGCCAACCCCTCCAGCATCACGCCGTAATAGGAGACGTTGCAGTCGGCGTCCGAGCGGATCGCCATGAGCGCCGCCAGCCGCCCGCCGAGGCAGAAGCCGATCGTGCCCGCCCGGCCATTGCAGCCTTCGAGGCGGCGCGCCGCGGCGAGCGTGGCCTTCAGGTCCTCGACCCCCTTGTCCTGGTCGAACGCCTTGAGCAGCGCGAAGGCCTTGTCCCACTCCGCCTGGGTCTTGTCGGTGAGAGAGACGCGTGGTTCGAGCCGCCAGAACAGGTCGGGGCAGACGCCGATGAAGCCCTGATCGGCGATCGCGTCGGTGATCGCGCGCATCGCCGGGCTGACGCCGAAGATCTCCTGGATCACGACCACCGCACCGGCGGGCGTTGCTTTCGGCCGCGCGACATAGGCGAAGAACGCGCCCGAACCGTCCGCCGCCTTGATGCTGATCTCGGTCATCGATCCTCCTCCGTCCTGCGCGGCGCGGAGCATATCCGCCATGTGCGCGCCAGGCCACCGCCGGGCCGCCCTTGCCGCAGCGGCGCCGGACCCCACCTGCGGGAAAGCCGACAGGAGCCCGCATGCTGACCGAGACCGACGATCCCGCCGCCGCCCTGCTCGCGGCCCGCTACGGCGCCTCCGCGCCGGAGGTGCGGCTGCGCTGGAACAGCGTGGTCGAGACGTTGCTGAACCACCGCTCGGTGCGCGCCTATCGTCCCGACCGCTTGCCCGAGGGCACGCTCGAGACGGCGATCGCCGCAGCGCAATCCGCCGCCACCTCCTCGAACCTGCAGACCTGGAGCGTGGTTGCCGTCGAGGATCCGGCGCGCAAGGTGCGGCTTGCGGCGGTCGCGTCCAACCAGAAGCACATCGTCCAGGCGCCGCTGTTCCTGGTCTGGCTCGCCGATCTCTCGCGGCTGGAACGCGTGGCCGAGGCGCAGGGGCTGGAGGCCGAGGCGCTGCGCTATGTCGAGATGCTGATCGTGGCGATGGTCGATGCCGCGCTCGCGGCGCAGAACGCCGTGGTGGCGGTCGAATCGCTCGGCCTCGGAACGGTCTATATCGGCGCGCTGCGCAACGACATCACCGCGGTGGCGCGCGAGCTCGCGCTGCCGCCGCATGTGATGCCGCTGTTCGGGCTCTGCGTCGGCTACCCGGACGAGACCGCGCCGGCAGCGATCAAGCCGCGGCTCGCGCTCGAAGCCGTGCTGTCGCGCGAGCAGTACTCGACCGACGGCGAGCGCCAGGCGGTCGCGTGCTATGACGCGGCGTTCGCCGCGTTCCAGGTGAGCCAGGGATTGCCGGAGGAGCGCTGGTCGGCGCGCGCCACCGGGCGGGTGCGGACGCGCGCCGCGCTGCATGGCCGCGACCGGCTGCGCGAGGCGCTCAACGGGCTCGGCTTCCGGCTCGACTGATCAATCCCCGTCCTTCGGGTCGTACATCACGCCGGTCGCGGCGAAGCCGCCATCGACGTTCAGCATGTGGCCGGTGACGAAGCCGGCATCGTCGCTGCACAGGAACGCGACCGCGCCGGCGATCTCGGCCGGCGTGCCGTAGCGCTTGATCGCCATCCGGTCGAGGAAGGCGGCGCGCTGGCGCGGCCCGTGCCTGGTGCGCGCGATCTGGGTCGGCCCGGGGGCGACACCGTTCACCAGGATGCCGTGCCCGGCGAGCTCGACCGCCAGCACCTTGGTCAGCATCTCGATCCCGCCCTTCGATGCGCCGTAGGCGACGCGGCCGGTGCCGCCGAACTGGCCCGAGACCGAGGAGACGGTGACGATCCGCCCGCCTGGCGGATCGGCACGCACCATCGCGCGTGCGGCCGCGCGGGCGGAGAGGAAGCAGCCGAACAGGTTGGTGCGCACGATGTGCTCGAAGGTCTCGAAGGCGATCTCGAGCACGGGGCTGCGGTCGGTGATGCCGGCATTGCACACGGCGATGCGCAGCGGCCCGAATCGCGCCTCGGCTTCCGCGACCGCGGCCTCGCAGTCGGCCTCGCGCGTCACGTCCATGCGGAACGGTGCCGCAGCGAAGCCGGAGGCCGTGATGTCGGCCGCGACCCGCTCGGCCGCCTCGGCCTTGATGTCGGCGACCAGCACCGCGGCCCCCTCGCGCGCGAGCCGCTCGGCGATCCCCGCACCGATCCCCGACCCGCCGCCGGTGACGAGTGCGGCGCGTCCCGCGAGCCTCACGCCGCGTCCTCGATCGCGATCACGCGGGCCGGCGCACCGTCGGAGTCCGGCAGGCGGATCGGCAGCGCGAACACCTCGTTGCGCGGCTGTTTCAGTGCGCCCATGTTGCAGAGATACTCGAACATGATGATGCCGTGCCTCAGCAGGTGGTAATGCGTCACGTGCTCCGGCAGCGGCGGACGCGGCTGGCCGGTGAGGAAGAAGCGGATGCAGCGATCCTGCGGGAAGTCGAAGCCGACCGCCTTGATGCCGCGCTCGCGCAGCCAGATCGCGCCCTCCGCCGTCATCCAGGGCGCGTTCAGCCAGAACCCCGGCGTGTCGAGGCTCTCGCGCTCGTCCCAGCGCGCGCGGATCAGGGCGATGTCGCCGGGGCGGAGATGGGCGCCCGCCTCCACCAGCACCGCGCGCTCGATCGGGCTGTTCGCCGGGACGGCAGAGACGTCCACCACCGCGCCGGGCCCGACCGTCATGTCGAGCGTGATCGCGTCGGTCGTGAACCCCTCGGGATCGACGTGTCGGGGGCTGTCCATGTGCGTGAAGGCGTGCACGTTCCAGCCCGCCCAGGTCGCCTGGCCGGCCCCGGAGTCGTGCGTCTTGACGAAGCGCCGCTCGACCTGCCAGCGGAAATGCCCCGTGCGCACAGGCGTCGAGAGGTCGATCAGGCGCCGCATCGCCGCCGTCACTGGTCGCGCCAGGGCTGCTCGGCCCAGAGCCGGCGCAGCGCCTCGGCCTCGCGGTACACCAGCGCGCGCGTGTCCTCGGCGTTCAGGTAGCGCAGCGGGATCTCCAGCCGCTCGGCCTCGCTGATCCAGGCGCGGTCGCGCATCGTCGCCGCCAGCATGTCCGCGAGCCGCTCGCGGATCGGCTGCGGTGTCGCGGCCGGCACGACGAGGCTGCGCACCACGCGCGTGTCGAGCGCATAGCCCGCCTCGCGGAAGGTCGGCACATCGGGCGTCATCGGGAAGCGCTCGGCCCCGGCCGAGGCGAGCGGGCGCACTCGTCCGCTACGGATCAGGCTCATGCTCTCGCCCATGTTCATGGACGCGACCTGGATGTGCCCGCCGAGCAGCGCGGTGACCGTCGGCGCCTGGCCCGCGAAGGGGATGTGGTTAAGCCGGATGCCGGCCGCGCGCTCCAGCCCGATCATCAGCAGATGATCGTCCGAGCCGATCCCGGCCGTGCCGACCGAGACCGCGCCCGGATTGGCGCGCGCGAAGGCGACGAGATCGGCGACCGTGCGGAACGGGCTGTCGGGCGCGACCTGGAACGCGGACGGATCCTCGACCACGCTGCCGAGGAAGGCGAAGTCGTCGAGCGTGTAGCGCGGCTGGCGCTCGATGGTGATGGTCTGAAGGCTCGGCGTGATGACGGTGCCGATCGTGTGGCCATCCGGTGCGGCCTGCGCCATCGCGGTGTAGCCGATCTCCGCGCCGGCGCCCGGACGGTTCATCACGACGAAACGCGCGCCGCGCAGGTGCCGTTCGAAATGCGGCACCATCGCCCGGATGTTCACATCCGTGCCGCCGCCCGGCGGGAAAGGGACGATGATCTGGATCGGCCGCTCGCCCGGCCAGGCCTGCGCGCGTCCGACCGCGGGCGCCGCAAGTGTGGCGCCCGCAAGCAGCGTGGCGCGACGCGATATCAGCATGGACCCTCTCCCTTGCCGTCGTTGCGCGCACCGTAGGGTTTGGCGCGGCGCGTGCAAGGGAGTTTCAGCTACCGCCGCGGCGGCTGTCCCCTCGGCACCGCCGGCATCTGCATCGTCTGGTAGCCGGGCGGCACCTCGAACCGCTCGGCCGGCTGGCGGTCGAGGCTGACGCGCGTCGCCTCCATCGTGCCGCCCTCGCCGTCCGCCTCGAACTCGCCGCGCAGCATGATGCCGTGCTCGGTCACGCAGGCCGTGCCCTGCGGCTTGCCCTCCCGGATGACGCGGTAGACCGTGCAGGCGAGGCCGACGACCCGGTCGGTGCCGACGCGGGTGAGCCTGACGTCCTTGTCGAACCGGCTGATCGGCACATCCCTGTCCCCCGGGGCGCCGCCCGAGAGCTCTATCGCCATGCGGCTCTCATGCTGGAGCACCCACATGCGTGACCCGCCGAGCTCCATGATCATCGAGATGTTCTGTCCGGCGTCGGCCATGTCCACGCGCTGGCGCTTCGTCGCCGCGCTGAAGGACATCTCCATGGTCTTCGGCGCCTCGGCGCCGAACCCGGTCATCGTGTAGGTGGCCGCGTAGTCGCGCGTCGGCACGCGCGGCGGCTCCTGGGCGGCGGCGGGCGAGACGAGCGCGAGCGTGAGCAGCAGGGCGGTTCGGCGCATCGGGGCTCTCCGGAATCAGGAGTGCGCACCTTGCCGGGATCACCGGGAACGGGTCAACCGCGACGCGGTGTGAAGCCGCGCACACCCTCCGACCGAAGCCGCGCGATAGGCTTCCGATGGCGCAATGACCGACTGCCGAGAGCGATCCGGGTCGGCAACGATCGCGCCACGCCCGAACAGAGGAGACCGAGCATGCGCATGTCCATCAAGGACGTCCCGCTGCCGGTTCGGCGCCTCGCGGCTCAGCACCTCGAATCGCTCCGCGGCACCGAACTGATGAGCGGCATGGAGGACGCGCGTCTTGCCGACACGGTGGTGCCGATCCAGCGCCCCGACATCGACGGCGTCGCCTATTACGAGTTCGCCGTGATGGGCGGGCGTGGCGGCGGCACCGCGCTGCGGCTGGCGACGCGCGGCCTCGCCAAGGGAGGCGACTGCGGTTGCGGCGGGAAGGACGCGCCGACAGCGCCGGGCGCGGGGACGATGGCCGCACGCGGCTTCGTCATCGTCACGAACGGCCGGCACGACCTGCCGATCCCGCACTGGAGCCTCGACCAGGCGCCACCGAGCGTTGCGGTGATGCAGCGTCAGGAGGGGTTCTGCCCCAAGGACGGCGAGATGGGGGCCGAGCCGGCGCGGCTCTATCGGCTCGACGCGCTTGCCTATGCGGCGGAGGACGCGAACGGCAGGCTGGTCGGCCAGCTCGGGCAGATCCCGTCGCTGATCGTCGGCCTGCCGCATCGGCTCGAGCGGTACGCCGGCGCGATCTCCGGCGCGATCGCCACGCCGTTCGGCGAGCAGCGCACCGACGAGGGCGCCGAGAACGCGCGCCACGAGGTCAAGACCAGCGGCCCGGACGCACCGCAGCTCGCGACGGCCGAGCCCGATGGCTGGGCCGACTTCAAGAAGCGCTACGCCGACGCGTTCGGGCCCATGCTCGACCATCTGCGCGACCGCGCCGCGCGCGTGTGGGAGACCGAGGAGGCGGTCGCGCGCTTCGGCGAAGGCATCCTCGCCGGCACGACGCATCGCGTCGCGCTGCTCGACGAAGCGAAGCTTGAGATCACCGGCGAAGGCGCGCGCCATGTGCGCGCGAGCGTCGAGGAGACCCCCGGCGGCGCGCCGGTGCTGGTGCTGACGGCGAGCCCGCTCTCGCTGCCGCAGGAGCTCGATCTCCAGGTCGCGGCCAGCTACGCCGACGGCACGAAGGAGATGCTGCGCTTCTTCGTCGTCAGCCGCGATGTCCCGTCCAACACCAAGGCCGATCGGTCGCGCGACGGCCTGATCGAGTGCGAGGAGTGAGGCGATGAGCTGGACCTACTACTGGGCGGCCGGCGGCCATGGCGCGCAGCCGCTCTACAACCAGTTCCAGCATGCCGGCTGCGCGGTCGGCTGCGGCGGGGTCGCCTGGGCGATCCTGTTCGCCTGGGGCGACCGCCAGGCCGAGACCGGCAACGCGTACTGGGCCGGGCGCTGGGGCCTCTACCGGCGCGATGGCGGGCGCGGGGCGAACGACATCGCACCGCTCTCGATGACCGAGGGCGTGCGCACTGTGATCCGCGAGCTGCGCGGCCAGATCGGCACGTTCTGCGCGTTCGGCTCGGGCGCGACCTTCCCCTGGAACATGCCGGGGGCGCGGTCGTATCTGAGCGGCCGCACCTACACCCGGCTTGATGCGCATTGGAACAGTGTGGGCTGGCACGAGGGGCGGCTGCGCGAGTATGCGCGCAACTCCATCCGCGACCGGCGCACGCCGGCGGTGATCGGCACCGGTTGGCTGAACCACTACCCGGTCGCCTACGGCTATGCGTGGCAGCGCCGCACCATCCGCCGCTGCTTCATCTTCTGCTGGACCGAGGAGGTCTATGACCGCTGGTTCTACGTCAACCAGGGCTGGGGCGGCTCCGGCAATGGCTGGGTCGAGGCCGGCACCTGGTTCGCCGGCGAGATCAGGCCGTAGCCCCGAAGCGCGCTGATCCCTGTCCGCGCCGGGCCGGGATCAGTCGCGCGCGCGCAGCGCCAGGATCTCGGCGCGCAGCATCGCCGGATCGGGGTCGGCGAGGAACCGCGCCGGCGCCTCGAGCGCGACCAGAAGCCGGCGGCGATACTCGGCGCGCGGAATCTCGATCGCACCGAAGCGGGCGAGATGTTCGGTGACGAACTGCGTGTCGAGCAGGCGGAACCCGCCGAGCCGAAGCCGCGCCACCAGATGCACGAGCGCGACCTTCGAGGCATCGCGCGCGGCCGAGAACATGCTCTCGCCGAAGAACGCGCCGCCGAGTGCCACGCCGTAGAGCCCGCCAACGAGCCGTCCCTGCTGCCAGCACTCGACCGAGTGCGCGTGTCCCATCACGTGCAGCGCGCCGAACAGCCGTTCGATCTCGGGATTGATCCAGGTCTCGGGCCGATCCGGCGTGGGCGCCGCGCAGCCGTGCATGACCTCGGCGAAGGCGGTGTCGCAGCGCACCTCGAACGCGTCCGACAGCACGGTGCGCGCGAGCCGCCGCGGCAGGTGGAACGCATCGAGCGGCTGCACGCCGCGCAGTTCCGGATCGAGCCAGTAGAGCCGCTCGCCGTCGCGACGCTCGGCCATCGGGAACAGCCCGGCCCGGTAGGCGCGCAGCACGAGGTCGGGCGTGATCTCGGTCAGGCCCGCCCCGTGGCGCGTCATGCGTTCTCCGGTTCCGGGCCGCGCGCGACGAAGCGCTCCAGCCAATGGATCGTGTAGTCGCCGGCGACGAACTCCGCGTCCTCGACGATCCGGCGATGCAGCGGCAGCGTCGTGGCGATGCCGTCGATCACGAACTCCTCCAGCGCGCGGCGAAGCCGCATCAGCGCCATCGCCCGGTCCGCACCATGGACGACGAGCTTGGCGACCAGGCTGTCATAGTAGGGCGGCACGGTGTAGCCGGCATAGAGTGCCGAATCGACGCGCACGCCCAAGCCCCCCGGCGCGTGATAGGTGGTCACTTTCCCGGGGGTCGGCAGGAAGGTGTCGGGGTCCTCGGCGGTGATGCGGCACTCGATCGCATGGCCGTTGAAGCGGATCTCGTCCTGGCCGAAGCCGAGCGGGATGCCCGCGGCGATGCGGATCTGTTCGCGCACCAGATCGACGCCGCAGACCATCTCGGTGACGGGATGTTCGACCTGCAATCTCGTGTTCATCTCGATGAAGGCGAACTGCCCGTCCTGGTAGAGGAACTCGAGCGTGCCCGCGTTCCGGTAGCCGATCTCGCGCAGTGCCGCCGTCACGGTGGCGCCGAGCCGGTCGCGCTCGGCGGCATCGAGCGCGGGGCTGCCGGCCTCCTCCACCAGCTTCTGGTGACGGCGCTGCAACGAGCAGTCGCGCTCGCCGAAATGCACCACGTTGCCGTGCGTGTCGGCGAGCACCTGCAACTCGATGTGGCGCGGCCGATCGAGATACTTCTCCATGTAGACGGCATCGTTGCCGAACGCGGCCTTGGCCTCGGTACGGGCGATCCGGAACGCGTCCGCCACGTCCTCGATCGTGCGCGCGACCTTCATCCCGCGCCCGCCGCCACCGGCGGCCGCCTTGATCAGCACCGGCGGACCGATCCGCCGCGCCACCGCCTCGGCCTCCTCGATCGTGTCGACCGGCCCGTCCGAGCCCGGCACCAGCGGCACGCCGAGCCGCGCCATGGTGCGCTTGGCCTCGATCTTGTCGCCCATCATGCGGATGTGGTCGGGCGAGGGGCCGATGAAGGCGATGCCGTGCTGCTCGACGATCGAGGCGAACTCGGCGTTCTCGGAGAGGAACCCGTAGCCCGGGTGGATCGCGTCCGCTCCCGTGATCGCGGCGGCCGAGAGGATCGCCGGGATGTTCAGGTAGCTGTCGCGCGCGGGCGGGGGGCCGATGCAGACGCTCTCGTCGGCGAGGCGGACATGCATCGCGTTCGCGTCCGTCGTCGAGTGCACCGCCACCGTGCGGATGCCCATCTCCTGGCAGGCGCGATGCACCCGGAGCGCGATCTCGCCGCGATTGGCGATCAGCACCTTCTCGAACATCGCTAGTCGAGCAGCATCAGCACCTCGCCGTACTCCACCGGCGCGCCGCTCTCCACCAGGATGCGGCTGACGGTGCCGGCTTTCGGCGCCTTGATCTGGTTGAAGGTCTTCATCGCCTCGATCAGCAGCAGGGTCTGGCCCTGCGCGACCGTGTCGCCGACCTTGACGAAGGGCGGGGCACCCGGCTCGGGGGCGAGGTACGCGACGCCCACCATGGGCGAGGTCACGGCGCCGGGATGGGCCGCATCCGGCGCGGGCTCGGGCCGGGCGGGCTCGGCCGGCGGGGCGACGGCGCGCGCGCCGGCGGCGGCGGGGCCCGCGACCACCGTGGCCTGCGCCAGGGCGCGCGCGACACGAAGCCGGCTCTCGCCCTCGGCGATCTCGATCTCGGCGAGGCCCGTCTCGTCGAGCAGCCCGGCGAGGCGGCGGATCGCCTCCTCGTCGATCTCGATCCGCTTCATCGCGCCGTCCCCCCCATCCGCCGCGGCGCCGCCTGGCCGGTGCCGATCAGCCCGAGCAGGCCCGCCATGGCCTCGATCGCGAAGCCGTAACCGGAGGGCCCTAGCCCGGCGATGATCCCCGTGGCTGCCTTGCCGGTGATCGATGTGTGCCGGAACGCCTCGCGGCGGTGGATGTTGGTGACGTGCACCTCGATGACCGGCAGGTCGGTCGCCAGCAGCGCGTCGAGCAGCGCGATCGAGGTGTGGCTCAACCCGCCCGGGTTGATGACGATCCCGGCGGCGCGGTTGCGGCAGGACTGCACCCAGTCGATCAGCTCGCCTTCGTGGTTGGACTGGCGGAACTCGATCGCGAGCCCGTGCGCCGCCGCGCGCGCCTCGCACAGCGCCTCGACATCGGCGAGCGTGGTGCGGCCGTAGAGCTCCGGCTGGCGCGTGCCGAGCAGGTTGAGGTTGGGGCCGTTGTAGACGGCGACCAGGGGGGCGGCCACGGGCTTGGATTCCTGGGGGTTGACGGGTGGGGCGCCTTAGCACGCACTTGCGCGGCCCCGCAACGCGCGCTCGCGCCCGAAGGCCGGGTGCGCTAAGCCGACAGGGCCATGTCCGCGCTCGAACTCGCGACGATCGCCGCAATCGTCGTGCTGCTGGTGCTCTCCGCCCTCTTCTCGGGCGCCGAGACCGCCTTCACCGGCGCCTCCCGCGCCTTCATCACCCGCCGCGCCCGCTCGGGCGATGTCCGTGCCGGCCGGCTCGCCGCCCTGCGCGAGCGCAAGGACCGGCTGATCGCCGCCTTGCTGGTCGGCAACAACCTGGTCAACACCACGGCGACCGCGCTCGCGGCCGGATTGCTGATCGCCTGGTTCGGCGAGGAAGGCGTGCTCTACGCCTCGATCGCGATGACGGTGACGCTGGTTCTGGTCTCCGAGGTGCTGCCCAAGACCTGGGCGATCCAGCACCCCGACCAGGCGGCGCTGCGGGCGACGCCGCTGCTCGCTGTCGTGAACCGGGTCTTCGGCCCGCCCGCCTCGGCGGCCAATGCCGTGGTGCGGATGATCCTGGCGCGGTTCGGCGTGCGCGTCGGCGGCGAGCGCGGCCAGACCGAGGAGGAGCTGATGGGCGCGATCGCGCTGCACGGCGAGGGTGAGGAAACCCCGGCCGAGGCCGCGGCCGCGGTCGAGGAGCGGCGGATGCTGCGCGGCGTGCTGGCGCTCGACGATCTCACCGTCGCCGACGTGATGACCCATCGCAGCCGGATCGAGGCGCTGGACGCCGATGCCGGCCCGGAGGCGATCGCCGCGCGGCTGGTCGCGACCCGGCATTCCTGGCTGCCGCTCTGGCGCGATGGCGGGCGGGACCTGCTCGGCGTGGTGGAGACGCGGGCGGCACTGCGGGCGCTGGCGGCCGCCAAGGGCGATGCGGCGGCGCTCGACCTGCGCCGGCTGATGGAACCTTCGCCCCTGGTGCCGGAGACGCGGCCGCTGCTCGACCAGCTCCAGGCGTTCCGCCGCTCGCGCCGGCATCTCGCGGTGGTGGTGGACGAGTACGGCCAGATCGAAGGCCTGGTGACGCTGCACGACCTGATCGAAGTGGTGGTGGGCGAGATCACGGAGGCGGGCGAGCAGATCCTGGCCGATGCCGTGCGGGGCGCAGGCGAGGTGGAGGTGCCGGGCGAGACGCGCGTGCGCGATCTCAACCGCGAGCTCGACTGGGCCCTGCCCGAGGACGAGGCGATGACGGTGGCGGGGCTGCTGATGGCGGCCGCGCAGGGCATGCCGAAGCGCGGCGAGGCGGTGGAGATCGCGGGCTACCGGCTGGCGGCAGCCGATGTGCGGGGGCGGCGGATCGCGCGGGTGCGGATCGTCGCGCCGCGGGCGGAGGCGGGGGCGGGGTAGCGGGCAGTCGGATTTGGGCCTGGGGCCGTTGCGGGGAGCGGTGTCGGCTGCGGCCGTTGCAGGCGCATGCGCTCAGAGTCCGTTTGAGGATCACGGATGGGCGACGCGTCGGAGCAGAAGTGCGCTCATGGCGACGTGGATCATGGCTTCGGACACGTCGAGGCGCTTCTCGTAGTCGCGGACGAGACGCCGCCAGCGGATCATCCAGCCGAAGGTGCGCTCCACGACCCACCTGCGCGGGATGACCTCGAAGCCTTTTGCCGTGTCGGAGCGGCGCACGATCTCGACGACGAAGTTGAGGAAGGCGGCCTTTTCCATGAGCTTTGTGCGGTCGTAGCCCGCATCGGCGAACAGGTGCTTCAGCCACGGCCAGCGCTTGCGGATGGCGTCGAGGATGGTCTGCGCGCCAGCACTGTCCGACACGTCGGCGGGCGTGAGGTTCACCATCAGCAGCCGTCCGTCCGTGTCCACGGCGACATGGCGCTTGCGCCCGACGATCCGTTTGGCCCCGTCGTAACCCCGCTCTGCGGCGAACGGCGCCTTCACCGTCTGGCTGTGGCCTTCGGCCGACCTTCGGTCTCCGAGCGCCCCGCCTGTCGGGCTGGCTTCCCGGCCAGCCGCCTCGCGATCCAGCATCAGCGCCACGTCGTGGATGGTGCGGAACAGCAGCCGCCGGACGAAGCGGCGGAACCACCAGTAGACCGTCTGCCATGGGCCGAAGTGCACCGGCAGCATCCGCCAGCCACCCGCGCTTCGTGCCA
>NZ_KB899949.1 GCF_000378465.1 Elioraea tepidiphila DSM 17972 | reverse complement strand
AAAAACCAGCCGCCGGGACCGCCGCCTGAGCCGAGCCTTCCCGCCGTCAGACGCGCCTTGCAGCAGCATCTCTTCGGCCCCCACAGCCGCCGATGTCCGCACTGCAGCCAAAGCCTCGCCGTCAAATTCATGGCCACTTTGCCAAAGTCGTGCTAAGCCTGCGGTTCCGAAAATGTGGAAACGCGCGTGCCGCGCAGAGCTGTGGCACATTGCTTGCGATATCTCCGACATCAACGTGCAACAGCACTGTGCACAATCGCGGGAAGTCCGAGACAGCGATGGAAACGATGGAGATACAGAACGACGCGGCTGTTGAGCCATCCTCCCCCTCGACAACGCCAGACGGAGAGCCTGGCGCGGTACGCCGTCTGGGCGGCAGCGCGCAGATCACGATGCTGGGCATCGAGCGGGCGGCCGGGCACTACCCAGGTCCTCGACTTGCGATGGATGTGCTCTTCATGGCTCGCGGACGCGGCTTCCGAGGTGCGGTGGCGTTCGGGAGCAGTCGCCTTCGCGCCTCGTTCTCGGCCGGCGATCTGCTGCTGGCACCCGCTGGCGCGGTTGCCGACATCGAGGCGCACGACAGTTGCGAAGCCATCGGCGTTGTCGTCGCGGCCGCGCGCGTCGGCCGCTTGTCGGGGCCGATACCCTCGACTTCGCGCCGCTCGCCGGGATCAGGATCCGCGACGCGTTCATCGCCACCACGGTCGAACAGCTCTGGCTGGAAGCAGAGACACCCGATCGACGACCCACGATGTTCGGCGATGCCGCACCGGTGGGGCTCACGCCGTAGCACTTCGCGCGCGCCCTCCGGGCCGCGGCCAGCGAAACCGTATTGGCCCGCCTGCGCCGCGTTCGGGTCGAGCGTGCGACCGAGCTGATCAGGGCCCGGGCTGCGCCGCTCGCCGAGGTCGCTCTGGCCTGCGGCTTCGCCGATCAGACGCATATGACGCGCGCGTTCCGTCACGTGTTCGGCACGACGTCGGGGCAGCTCCGCGCCGCCCGAGGCGCGTCAATCGGCGGGCATCGCTTCGACGCGCTCGATCCGCGCGGCGCAGTACTTGAATCCCGGTATCTTGCCGACCGGATCGAGCGCCGGGTGCGTAAGCAGGTTCGCCGCTGCCTCGCGATAGGCGAACGGCATGAAGGCGAGGCCCTCGGGCAGCCCGGCATCGACGCGCACCGTCAGCACGATCGCGCCGCGGCGGGTCGTCACGCGCACCCGCTCGCCGGCCTGCACGCCGAGCCGACGCAGCGTGGCGGGCGCGAGGCTCAGCGAGGGCGCAGGCTCCAGCGCGTCGAGCACGCCCGTGCGCCGCGTCATGGTGCCGGTGTGCCAGTGCTCGAGCTGCCGCCCGGTGCTCAGGACAAACGGATACTCGTCGTCGGGAAGTTCCGCCGGATCGGAGAGGCCGGCCGGCTCCAGTCGCGCGCGTCCGTCCGGCGTGGGGAAGCGGTCGCCGAACACGATCTCCTCGCCCCGCCGGTCGGGGCCCTGCGTCGGGTAGGTGACGGCGTGCTCGCGCTCGATCCGATCCCAGGTGATGTGATCGAGCGAGGGCATGAGCGATGCCATCTCGGCGTAGACCTCGCCGACCGGTCGGTGCGTCCAGTCCAGCCCCAGCCGGCGCGCGAGTTCGACGATGATCCAGAGGTCCTGGCGCGCCTCGCCCGGCAATGGCAGCGCGGTGCGTCCCATCTGCACCTGGCGGTTGGTGTTGGTCACCGTGCCGGTCTTCTCGGGCCAGGCGCTCGCCGGCAGCACGACGTCGGCCAGCGCCGCAGTCTCGGTCAGGAACAGGTCCTGCACGACGAGATGGTCGAGCCGGGCGAGGGCGTCCCGCGCATGCGCCGCGTCGGGGTCGCTCATCGCCGGGTTCTCGCCCATGATGTACATTGCGCGAATACGCCGCTCGTAGGCCGCCTCCATGATCTCGACCACGGTGAGCCCGGGGGTGGGATCGACCGGCGCGCCCCAGACGGCCTCGGCGCGCGCGCGCGCGTCCACGTCGGCGACACGGCGGTAGTCCGGCAGCATCATCGGGATCAGCCCCGCATCCGACGCGCCCTGGACGTTGTTCTGACCGCGCAGCGGGTGCAGGCCCGTGCCCGCCCGGCCGACCTGGCCGCAGATCAGCGCGAGCGCGATCAGCGCGCGGGCGTTGTCGGTGCCGTGCACGGACTGGCTGATCCCCATGCCCCAGAGGATCAGTGCTGCGCGCGCCTGCGCATAGGCGCGCGCGACCGTGCGGATCGTCTCCGCCGGCACGCCGCAGACGGGCTCCATGGCCTCGGGGGTATAGGTCCGCACATGCTCGGCGAGCGCCGCGAAGCCCTCGGTGTGCGCGGCGACATATTGCCGGTCGTACAGGCCCTCCGTCACGACGACATTGAGCAGGGCGTTCAACAGCGCAACGTCCGCTCCCGGCGCGAATCGCAGGACGTGATGCGCATGGGCATCGAGCAGCGTGCCGCGCGGATCGGCCACCACGAGCGTCGCGCCACGCGCCGCCGCGTCCTTCAGGAAGGTCGCCGCAACGGGATGGTTCTCGGCCGGGTTGGCGCCGATCACCAGGATGAAGTCGGCGTCCTTCGCCGCGGTGAAGGGCGCCGTGACGGCCGCGCTGCCAATCCCTTCCAGCAGCGCGGCGACCGAGGCGGCGTGACAGAGGCGCGTGCAGTGATCGACGTTGTTGGTGCCGAAGCCCGTGCGCACGAGCTTCTGGAACAGATAGGCCTCCTCGTTCGAGCCCTTCGCGCTGCCGAAGCCCGCCAGGGCGCTCGAACCGGCGCCATCGCGCACCCGGCGCAGCCCTGCGGCGGCGCGCTCCAGCGCCTCCTCCCAGCTCGCCTCGCGGAACTTCGCGCGCGCGGCTGCCGGGGTCTCGGCATCCGCCGCGTCCTTCGCCGCGCCGTCGATGCGCACCAGCGGCACGGTCAGCCGGTCGGGGTGGCGCACGTAGTCGAAACCGAACCGTCCCTTGACGCAGAGCCGGCCGAGATTGGCCGGCCCATCGCGACCCGTGACCTCGACGATACGGTCCTCCTTGACGTGGAAGTTCACCTGGCAGCCGACGCCGCAATAGGGACAGACGGATGGCACCACGCGATCCGGCATCACCGCGCGCACGCCCTCGCGCACGACCGAGGCCGGCAGCAACGCGCCCGTCGGGCAGGCCTGCACGCACTCGCCGCAGGCCACGCAGGTGCTGTCGCCCATTGGCCGGGCCGCGTCGAACACCACCCGCACGCCCTCCCCGCGATGGGCGAGGCCGATGACATCGTTGCGCTGCACCTCGCGACAGGCCCGCTCGCAGAGGCCACAGGCGATGCAGGCATCGAGCTGCACCAGCATCGCCGGATGGCTCGCGTCAGGTGCCGGCGACTCCGCGGTCGGCGGAAACCGGCTCGACGTGACACCGAGCTCGGCGGCGAAGCGCGCGAACGGGCCGGTCGCATCGCGCGGCGCGTGGTCCGCCAGCAGCAGCTCGAACACCATCCGGCGTGTGCGCCGCACGCGCTCGTTCGCGGTCCGAACCACCATGCCCTGCGCCGGCTTGCGGATGCACGAGGCCGCGAGCACCCGCTCGCCCTCGATCTCGACCATGCAGGCGCGGCAGTTGCCATCGGGCCGATAGCCGGGCCGGTCGAGATGGCAGAGATGGGGAATCTCCGTGCCCAGGCGCCGCGCGACCTGCCAGATCGTCTCGCCCTCGCGCGCCTCCACGGTTGCGCCATCGAGCGTGAAGGTGATGCTCATCGCGCCACCTCCGGCATGTGGCGCAGGATCGAGAGCACCGGATTCATCGCCGCCTGGCCGAGCCCGCAGATCGAGCCATCCGCCATCGCCGCCGCCAGCTCTTCGAGCAGCGCGCGGTCCCATGCCGGGGCATCGAGCAGAGCGGCTGCCTTGGCGGTGCCGACGCGGCAGGGCGTGCACTGACCGCAGGACTCGTCGCGGAAGAAGCGGACGAGGTTGCGCGCCGCTTCGGCGAGATCGTCGCGGTCCGAGAGCACGATCACGGCGCCGGAGCCGACGAAGCAGCCGTGCGGTTCGAGCACGCCGAAATCGAGCGGCAGATCGGCCATCGATGCCGGCAGGATGCCGCCAGAGGCGCCGCCCGGCAGATAGGCCGCGAAGCGGTGGCCCTCCGCCATGCCGCCACAGAACTCCTCGATCAGCTCGCGCGCGGTGATGCCGGCGGGCGCGTCCTTCACACCGGGATCGCGCACGCGGCCCGAGACCGACAGCAGCCGTCGGCCCTTCCGACCGTAGCGTCCCTGCGACGCGAACATCTCCGGCCCGTGCGCAACGATCTCGGGCAGCCACCACAGCGTCTCGACGTTGTGGATCAGGGTCGGGCGACCGAACAACCCGTGCTCGCCCGGAAAGGGTGGCTTGTGGCGCGGGTAGCCGCGGCGCCCCTCGATGCTCTCCAGCAGCGCCGTCTCCTCGCCGCAGATATAGGCGCCAGCGCCGCGGCGCAGATGGATGTCGCCTCGGCACAGCCCGGCGGCGCGCACGTCATCGATCGCGCGGCGCAGCGGCGCGAGCAGGTGGTGGTACTCGTCGCGCAGATAGATCCAGCATGTCTCCGCCTCGACCGCGTGGGCGGCGAGGAGCATGCCCTCCAGCACACGATGCGGCTCGGTCTCCAGGCACCAGCGATCCTTGAAGGTGCCGGGCTCGCCCTCGTCGGCGTTCACCACCAGGTGGCGCGGCCCCGGATGGGCGCGCGTGAGCCGCCACTTGCGTGCGGCCGGAAACCCGGCGCCGCCGAGACCACGCAACCCTGCCTGCTCGACGAGCGCCGTCAGCGCCTCGGGCTCCGGCGCGGACGCAAGCGCCGCATAGCCACCGCGCGCGCGGTAGGCGTCGCATGTTGGCGGCGCCGGGATGGACACGTGTCCGCGTATCGCGTGTTCGACGGCTTCGACATCGGCCGTCTCGACCAGTGCATGGCCGACCGCGCAGGCCGGCGCGCGATGGCAGGCCCCCATGCACGGTGCGGCGATCACGCGAGCCTCTGGCAGGGCCGCGCGCAGGGCATCGTGCAGGGCCGCCGCACCCGCCATGGCGCAGGGCAGGCTGTCGCACACGCGAACGGTGATCGCGGGCGGCGCGGGTGCGTCATCCGCGATCACGTCGAAATGGGCGTAGAAGGTCGCGGCCTCGAACGGCGCGACCGGCGGCAGATTGAACAGATGCGCGAGCGCCTGCAGATGCGCATGTCGGATGCAGCCGAAGCGGCCCTGCACGGCATGCAGCGCCTCGATCAGGAGATCGGGCCGGCGCGGCATGTCGCCGATCGCCTCGCTCACCTGCACCACCGCCGCCGCATCCAGCGGCGCGCCACGCGGCCCTGGGCGCGGGCGCCGCGCCCTCTCCGATGCCATGTCGTCGTTCCTCCCGCGCGAATCATGAAGCCGAACAGCCGGACAGGCAATGCCGGGTCGCACCACCTTGACACTCCTTGGAGCCGCTGCGAGCGTCCCGGCCACGCTCAGGACGGAGCCCATGGCGCGCATCACGGACATCAAGCTCGTTGCCGTCCAGCATCATCTTGGTGCCGGCAGGGCGTATGGCATGGCGCGCGGGCTGACGGCGGTTCGCGGCGCCGGGATCATCCTGCTGGAGACCGATGCCGGCGTGCAGGGGATCGGCGAGGCCTGGGGGCCGCCCGCGGTCGCGCGCGCCTATCTCGACCTGATCCGCCCCTACTTCATCGGCACCTCGCTGTTCGGCACGCGCGCGGTCGCCCAGGGCATCTTCGCCAAGCACTACCATTTCGGCACGCAGAACCAGATGATCGCAGCCCTGTCCGGGATCGACATCGCCGCGCACGATGCGATGGGCAAGCTGTTCGGCGTGCCGGTCTGCGATCTGATCGGCGGGCGCCAGCGTGACCAGGTGCCGGTCTACTGCTCGGGCGGCTACTTCACCGAGGAGGAGGATCACCTCGCCGCACTGGCGCGCCAGCTCGAACCGCACACGGATGCCGGCTTCCCGGCCTTCAAGATCAAGCTCGGCCGCCGCCCCGACGAGGATGCGGTGCGCGCCCGGCTCGCGCGCAGGATCATCGGCGATGCCGCGCTGCTGACGGTGGACGTGAACGGCAACTACACGGTCGATGCGGCGCTCGAGAGCATGCGGCGGACGGCGGATGCCGATGTGCACTGGGTCGAGGAGCCGCTCGCACCGCAGGACTGGAACGGCTATGCCGAACTTGCCCGCCGCGCGCCGATCGCGGTCGCGACCGGCGAGGCGCTCTACACGCTGTTCGACTTCCGCCGCCTGATCGACGGGAGGCTCGCCGCCATCCTGCAACCCGATCTGGCGCTCTGCGGTGGCTTGGACGTCGCGCGCACGATCGGGGTCCTGGCAGGGGCGGAGCATCTGCGCGTCTCGCCGCATTGCTGGGGCACCGGTGTGGGCCTCGCGGCGGCGGTGCACTGGGTCGCCTCGCTGCCCACCTACCCGCACGGCGCGAACGTGCCGTATCCCGCCCTCGTCGAGTACGATGTCGGCGCCAATCCGCTGCGCGACGAGCTGTTTGTCGAGCCGCTCCGTTTCGAGAACGGCCACCTGCACGTACCGACCGGGCCGGGCCTCGGCGTGACGCTGAGCCCCGAGGCGCTGAAGCGCTTCGCCGTCGACTGAGCCTGGAATGGCCGACGCGCTGCTCGCGATCGAGGATCTGCGCGTCGCGTTCCACACCGCCCAGGGCGTCGTCCAGGCGGTGGATGGCGTCAGCCTGGCGGTCGCACCGGGCGAGACCGTCGCGGTGGTCGGCGAGAGCGGCTCCGGCAAGTCGGTGACCGCGCTCAGCGTGCTCCGCCTGTTCGGGCGCGGCGATCGCGTGACCACGGATGGGTCCGTGCGCTTCGCGCGCGCGACCGGCGTGGTCGATCTGCTGCATCTCGACGAGACGGCGATGCGCGCCATCCGCGGCGGCGAGATCGCGATCGTGTTCCAGGATCCCTCCGCGAGCCTGAATCCGGTGTTCACGATCGGCGAGCAGATCGCCGAGGTGTTGCGCCGGCACCGCGGAGTCGGTCGGGCGGAGGCGCTCGCCGAGGCCGCGCGCCTGCTCAGCCGCGTCGGCATCGCCGAGCCGGAGGCGCGCCTGAAGGCCTATCCGCACCAGCTCTCCGGCGGGATGCGCCAGCGCGCGATGATCGCGATGGCGATCGCCTGCGACCCGCGCCTGCTGATCGCCGACGAGCCGACGACCGCGCTGGACGTCACGATCCAGGCGCAGATCGTCCGGCTGCTGAAGGACATCCAGCAGGCCCGCGGCATGGGGCTGATGTTCATCACGCATGATCTGGAGCTCGTGGGCGAGATCGCGGACCGCGTGGTCGTGATGTATGCGGGACAGGTTGTGGAGGCCGGACCCGCCGCAGTCGTGCTGGCCGCGCCGCGCCATCCCTATACGCGCGCCCTGCTCGCCTGCCGGCCGACGCGCGACTACGCCGAGGGCGGGGCCGATACGATCCGCATCAGCGCGATCCCGGGCGCGCCGCCGCGTCCCGGCGCTCACGGTGCGGGCTGCCGTTTCGCCGCGCGGTGCGTGATGGTGGAGCCGGCCTGCCGGGAGGCAGCGATCCCGTTGCGTGCGCTCGACACCGATCGCCTCTCGCGCTGCCGCCGCGCCGAGGAGGTCGTGTGAGCGGACCGCTTCTGCAGGCCGAGGGGCTGGTGAAGCGGTTCCCGCTGCCGCGCCAGGGCCTCGCACGGCGTGGCGCCGTACACGCGGTCGAGGACGTCGATCTGTCGGTCCTGCCGGGCGAGGTGCTCGGCCTGGTCGGCGAGTCGGGCTCCGGCAAGTCCACGCTCGGCCGGTTGGTGCTGCGCCTGATCGATCCCACCGCCGGGCGGATCGTGTTCGAGGGCCAGGACATCACCGCCCTCTCGCGCGACGCGCTGCGTCCGCTGCGGCGGCGCATGCAGATGGTGTTCCAGGACCCCTACGCCTCGCTCAATCCCCGCCGCCCCGTCGGCGAGGCGATTGCGGAGGTGCTGCGCCTGCACGGGCTGGCGGGACGCGACGGCGGGCGAGGCCGCGCCCGCGCGTTGCTCGAACACGTCGGGCTGTCGGGCGACGATTACCGGCGCCTGCCGCGCAGCTTCTCGGGCGGGCAACGCCAGCGCATCGCGATCGCCCGCGCGCTCGCCGTCGAGCCACGGCTGCTGGTGGCCGACGAGCCGGTCTCGGCGCTCGATGTCTCGGTGCAGGCGGGCATCCTGACGCTGCTCCGCGCGCTGCGCGAGGAACACCGGCTGGCGATGCTGTTCATCTCGCACGACCTCTCGGTGGTCGAGGCGATGGCCGATCGGGTGATGGTGCTCTATCTCGGGCGCGTCATGGAGGTCGGGCCGGTGCGCGCGATCTTCACCGCGCCACGCCACCCCTACACCGCCGCCCTGCTCTCGGCCGCGCCGGGACGTACCCTGGCGCGCCGGCTGCCGCCGCTCGCCGGCGAGATCCCGAGCCCCGCCGATCCGCCCTCGGGCTGCGTGTTCCGCACCCGCTGCCCCTTCGCGCTGCCCGCCTGCGCCGCGGCCGTGCCGGCGCTCGGCGAGGTCGCGCCCGGCCACGCCAAGGCCTGCATCCGTGACGATCTTGCGCTCTGACCGACCGTTGCGGCGCGCGGCCAATCGCGCGACGCTCAGGCTTACGAGAGGGGAGAGAGACGTGTGAGCATCGCCGAACGACTGCGCCATCTCGGTCTCGTCCTGCCGGCGCCGCGCGCACCGGCCTTCGCCTATGTGCCGGTGGTGGTCGAGAACGGGCTCGCCTGGGTGTCCGGCCAGCTCCCCTGGGCGGGCGAGGGGCTGCGCGCCGCGGGCAAGGTCGGCGGCACGGTCGATCCCGCGCTCGCGAAGGATTGCGCGCGCGACTGCGTCCTCAACGGCCTTGCCGTGCTGGCCGAGGCGATCGGCTCGCTCGACCGCGTGCGGCGGATCGTCAAGGTCGTCGGCTTCGTCGCCTCCGCCCCGGGCTTCAACGCGCAGCCCGCCGTGATCGACGCGGCCTCGACGCTGCTGGTCGAGATCTTCGGCGAGCGCGGGCGCCACGCCCGTTCGGCCGTCGGCGTCGCGGAACTGCCGCGCGACGTGCCGGTGGAGATCGAGTTCGTCGCCGCGATCGATGCGGCCTGAGCAACGCACGAAGGAGAAACGCGATGACAGGGTTCACGATCGGCCGGCGCGAGACACTGTTCGCCGGCCTCGCCATCGCCGCGCTGCCGCGGCTGGCGCACGCGAACGATGATCTGCTCTATGGCCCGGCCGACCCGCAGGCGCGGCGCGGCGGGCGCGTGACGGTCGGTTCGCTGGTCGAGCCGCCCGCACTTGATCCGTTCCGCCAGGCGGCGGATGCGCGCATCCGCGTCTCCGTGCTCATGTACCAGGGGCTGTTCTTCGAGGATCAGTCCGGTGTCGCACGGCCGCTGCTCGCGCGCGGCGCGGAGGTCTCGGCCGACGGGCTCGCCTGGACCTTCCCCCTGCGCGAGGGCGTGAAGTTCCACACCGGCGCGACCATGACTTCGGCGGACGTGAAGTACAGCTACGACTTCCTGCGCGATCCGCGGAACGGCTCACCCGGCGCGGGCGACCTCTCCTCGGTCGCGGCGATCGAGGCGCCGAACCCGTCCACCGTCGTGTTCCGCCTGGCGCGACCGAACGCCGCGCTGCCGATGACGTTGACCAACAAATATGGCGCGGTCGTTCCGTCCGGGTTCTTCGACGATCCGAACTCAGGTACGCGCATGAACGAGGTCTCGGTCGGCACCGGGCCGTACCGGCTGCGCAGCTTCCGGCCGAACTCGGCGATCGTGATGGAGCGCTTCGCCGAGTACTGGCAGCCGGGCCAGCCCTATCTCGACGAGATCACCTTCGCGGTGATGCCCAACAGCGCGGCGATGGCGGTGGCCTTGCAGGCGCGGCGCATCGACCTCGCGGTGTTCTCGCGCCCGCAGGACACCCAGCCGCTGGAGCGCGTCGCCGGGCTCGAGGTGAAGCGCTGGCCCTCGCTCGGGCAGCGCTCGCTCGATCTCGACTGCAACTACGGCCCGCTGAAGGACGTGCGCGTGCGCCAGGCGATCGCGCTCTCGATCGACAAGAAGACCGTGATGGACGCCTCGATCGCCGGCTACGGCACGGTGATCGGCACCATGGTCGCCGGCATGCAGGAGACCTGGGGCGTGCCGCTCGACCGGCTGCCGAACCAGACGGTCGATCTCGACCGGGCCAAGCGGCTGCTCGCCGAGGCGGGGCATCCGGATGGGTTCGAGATCGATCTGACCACGATCATCGGCTATGACTGGATGGACCCGGCGGCGCTGACGATCGCCGAGCAGCTCCGCCGCGTCGGCATCCGCGCCAACATCAAGCGGGTCGAGCTCGGCGTCTGGATCCGCAACTTCCGCGCCCGCGAGATGGGCTTCACCTTCAACGACTGGGGCACCACGCCGGACCCGAGCCTGCTGTTCTATCGCCACTTCCGCGCCGCACCCCAGGGCGCTGACTTCCGCAACTGGAACAACGAGAAGGCGAGCGCGCTGCTCGACCGCGGCCAGGAGGTCTCCGATCCGGCCGAGCGCAAGCGCATCTATACCGAGTTCCAGATGCTGCTCGCCGAGGAGGTGCCGACCATCATGCTGTTCTCGGCTGACCTGCTCACGGTGAACACGGCCCGGCTGCGCAACTACCAGCAGCACGGCACGGGCTGGTATTTCGGGCTCGCCAAGGCCTGGGTCGCGTCCTGACACGCGACGCCCCATGGCGATGATGTTGGCGCGGCGGCTGGGTTCGGCCGCCGCGGCCGCCTTACTCTCGGCGCTTGCGGTGTTCCTGCTGATGCGCGCGGTACCGGGCGACATCGTCGGCCAGATGCTCGGCCAGTCCGGCACGGACCGCTCGGCCGAGGAAGCGCTGCGCGCGTTCTTCGGTCTCGACCGGCCGATGCACGCGCAGTTCCTGGATTGGCTCGGCCGCACGCTGACCGGTGATCTCGGCCGATCCTGGTACCAGGGGCGCGCGGTCACGGCGATGATCGCCGAGGCGTTCGGCGTGACGCTCCAGCTCGCGCTGTTCACGCTCGCGGTCTCGACGCTGATCGGCGTGCCGCTCGGGATGCTGGCCGGCATCCGCGAGGGCACGCGGCTCGACACGGCGATCCAGACCTTCAACCTGCTCGGGCTCTCTGCGCCGGTGTTCTGGATCGGGCTGATGCTGCTGGTCGGCGCCTCGGCCTTTCTCGGCTGGTCGCCCCCCTTCATCTATCGCGACTTCGCCGACGATCCCGGCGAGAACCTCGCGATCATGCTGCTGCCGGTGATCAGCCTGGCGATCCTCCAGGCCGCCGCCTACAGCCAGTTCGTGCGCGGGCTGATGGTGGCGGAGCTGCGGCGCGAGCACATCCGCACCGCGATCGCCAAGGGACTGACGCCGCGCGAGATCTACTTCAAGCATGCGCTGCGCAACGTGCTGATCCCGCTCACCACCTTCATGGGGCTGATCCTGGTGCAGATCCTGGGCGGGGTGGTGGTGATCGAGTCGCTGTTCTCTCTCCCCGGCCTTGGGCGGCTGATCCTCTCGGGATTGCAGGGGCGCGACTACCCGGTGGTGCAGGGCGCGCTGCTGTTCGTCGTGCTGATCGCGACCGGCATCAACCTGCTGGTCGATCTGCTTTATGCGGTGATCGACCCGAGGCTCCGGCCGTGATCGCCGCATCCGCCATCGCCGGCACGCGCCTCACGCCGGGGCTCGCGCTGAGCCTGCTCCTGCTCGCGGCCTTCGCGGTTCTGATCGTTGCACCGGGTCTGGTCGCGGTGCAGTCGCCCTACGATGTCGATCCGTCGCGCGCCCTTCAGGCACCGTCGGCCCAGCATCTGTTCGGCACCGACGATGTCGGCCGCGACGTGTTCGCGCGCATCATCCACGGCACGCGCGTGACACTCGGCCTGGTGGCCGGATCGCTGCTGCTCTCGGCATTGATCGGCGGTGGGCTCGGCGTGGTGGCAGGCTATGCCGGCGGCTGGTTCGATCTTGCCGCGGGACGGTTCGCCGACATGATCCTGACCTTCCCGCCGATCATCGCCGGCGTGGTGATCACCGGCGTGCTCGGCCAGGGTGCGACCAATCTCGTGCTGGCGCTTGCGGTGGTGTATCTGCCGACCTTCTTCCGCATCGCCCGTTCGGGCGCGTTGTCCGAGGCCGCGCGCACCTATGTCGAGGCCGCGCGCGCGCTCGGGTTTCCCGAGTGGAACATCCTGCTGCGCCAGGTGCTGCCCAACGTGCTGCCGCTCGTGGTGCTGCAATACGTGATCCTGTTCCCGCTGGCACTCCAGATCCAGGCGGCGCTGGGCTTTCTCGGCCTCGGGGTCGCGCCACCGACGCCCGACTGGGGAGCCACTCTCGAGCAGGGCAAGAACTTCATCCTCGTCGCATGGTGGCTGTCGCTTTGGCCGGGCCTGTTCCTGCTTGCCTCGGCCGTCGCCGTGACGGTGCTCGGGCGCGCGCTGCGTGACCGGCTTGGAGGGGACTGACGCATGACGATCGCGTTTGCCGCGACCGAGGACGTGATCACGCCTGGCCAGTGCCTCGCCCTGAAGCCGGCCGCACGCGCGCTCTACATGCGGTGCGGCCGGGTTGTCATCGCGCAGGACGGCACGGAGACGATCCTGACCGAGGACCGCTGTGCGCTGATCGTCGGCGCGGCCACGCTGACGGGCGACGGCGTTGTCTGGGGCTGCGAAGCCACACGCGATCTGGCGGCCCCGGACCCTCTGCGCACCGTACTGCACGTGAGGCTGCCACGCGATCCGGGCGCGCCGATGCTGCTGCGCGCCGACCGAGTGGACTTCCCGCCCGGCGCCGTGACCCCGCGCCACGGTCACGCCGGCCCCGGCATCCGACGCCTGCTCGCCGGCCGGCTGTTCGCCGAGATCGGCGAGACGCATCGCCGCATCGATGCGGGCGAGGCGTGGTTCGAGTCCGGCCTGGAGCCTGTGGTCGGACACAACATCGCCCCGGCGAGCGCGTTCGTCCGCTGCATGGTGCTCGATCCCGATCTGCTCGGCCGACCGACCTTCCGTGCCGCCTCGCCGGAAGACGCCGCCAAGCCGCGCGCGGTCGGCTACCGGCAGTTCTTCGACACGATCGTCACCCTGCCGCACTGAAGGAACTGTGATGCCCGATGTGATGAGGCTTTGGCACGGACTCACGCCGGAGGAACACGAGGCCCAGTACAACCCGCGCGCGGCGGTGGCGGACTTCGCCGACTGCCAGGCACGGCATCTGGGATGGAGTGCCGCCGCAGCAGCACGCCTCACGGCGACACGCGACGTCGCCTATGCCGAGGGCGCGCTCCGCACGCTCGACATCTACCCGGTGCCGGGCGTGGCGAACACGCCCGTGCATCTGTTCTTCCACGGCGGCTACTGGCGCGCGCAGGACAAGGCGAACTTCGCCTTCGTCGCGGAGGCGCTGGTCGCGACCGGCAGCCTCGCGGTGATCGCCAACTACCCGCTCTGCCCGGCGGTGACGCTGGACGAGGTGGTCGCCGCCGCGCGCGATGCCGTCGCCTGGACGCATCGCCATATCGCGCAGTACGGCGGCGACCCGTCACGGCTGACCGTGTCGGGCCACTCCGCGGGCGCGCATCTGACCGCCGCCGCGCTTGCCGAGGACTGGCCCGCGCGCGGGCTGCCTGCCGACATCATCAGCCGCGCGGTGATGATCAGCGGCATCTTCGACCCCGCGCCGGCGATCGGCACCAGCGTGAACGCCGATATCCGCCTCACACCGGAGCTGGCCGCGCGGCACGACTTCGAGCGCATCGCGCCGCGTCGCCTCTGCCCCGCCTGGATCGTCGTCGGAGGGCGAGAGCCATGGCACTGGATCGACCAGTCGTTCCGCTACGCGCAGCATCTGCGCCGGCACGGCGGCGACCCCGGGGTGCTGGTGGTGCCAGGCCGGCACCACTTCAACATCCTCGACCAGGTTCGCGACGAGGCGAGCGAACTCGGCCGGATCATGCGCGGGAGGGCGGGAGCATGAGCGAACCGATCCGGGTCCCCGCCGAAACCCTGCAACGCTTCACCGCCGCGCTGTTCGCCGCCGAGGGTGTGCCGCAGGCATCCGCCGAACGCATCGCCGAGTGCCTGGTGCTGGCCGATCTGCGCGGCGTCGCGACGCACGGGGTGTTCCGCGTCGCGACCTATCTGAAGCGGCTGCGGCTCGGCCTGTTCGAGCCGAACCCGGCGATCGTGGTCGAGCGCGTGGCACCGGCAATGGCGGCGGTCGACGGCGGCAACGGCTTCGGCATGATCGTCGCCACCCGCGCGATGGACGAGGCGATCGCGATCGCGCGCGAGACCGGCATCGGCATGGCCGCGGTGCGGCGCTCGACCCATTTCGGCATGGCCGCGTGCTACCCCATGCAGGCGATCGCCGCCGGCATGATCGGCATCGTCTACACCAACGCCTCGCCCGCGCTGCCGCCCTGGGGCGGGCGCGCGCCGTTCTTCGGCACTTCGCCGATGGCCTACGGCGTACCGGCAGGCGAGGAGGAGCCGTTCCTGCTCGACATGGCCATGACGGTGCTGGCGCGCGGCAACGTGTTCGTCGCGAAGAGCCGCGGTGAGCGCATTCCCGAGGGACTCGCGCTTGATGCCGAGGGCCGCCCGACCACCGACCCGGACGCGTTCCTCGCCGGCGGGTCGATGCTCGCCTTCGGCGGGGTGAAGGGGGCGAGCCTGTCGTTCCTGATGGACATCCTCGGCGGCGTGCTGACAGGGGCCGCCTTCGCCGGTCAGGTCGGCAATCCGCACATGGATTTCGACCGGCCACAGGGCACGGGCCACCTGCTGCTCGCGATCGATCCGGCACGGCTGATGCCGATCGAGACGTTCCGCGCGCGCATGGACCACCTGATCCGCGAGGTGAAGCGCCAGCCGCGCGCCGCGGGCGTCGAGGAGATCCTGGTCCCCGGCGAGCGCGAGGCCCGGCGCATGCGCGCCGCACTCCACGACGGGGTGACGCTGGGGCCGGAACTGATCGCGGCACTGCGCGCGGAGGCGGAGAAGACGGGCGTGGCCGCGCCGTTCTGATACCGGGCTGCCAAAGGTCAAACCTTTGGCGGCCCGGGATCGCGCGCAGGGCTGGTGTGGCGGCTGCGCGCCAAAGGAAACCTCATACCCGGCGCACGACGGTGAAACCTTCGCGCGCCGGGTATGACGGCTACCCGATGAACGCCTTCGCCGGCACGAAGACCTGCCCGTCCATGATCTTGCGCGCGGTGCGGATCACACCGCCGCCGACCACGTCCATCGCCGCGCCCCGACCGCGCGTGGCGAGCGCGACCTCGAACACGCCCGACGGATGCTCGACCACCACGAGCCGGTCGTCGCCCGGCGGCCGCACGGCGATCCCGTCGGCGACCGAGCCCTCCATCATCGCGCAGGTGGAGACGCAGATCGCGCCGGTCACGGCATGCGCGGCGTGGGTCTTGTGGGGCACGAAGTAGCGCGAGGTCACCGCTCCGCCGTGGCGCGGCGGCGCCAGGATTGCCGCTTTCGGGATCACCTTGTCGGACACGTCGCCGAGCCCCATGCGCCGCCCGGCCTCGCGCCGCAACGCTTCCAGCCGCGCGAAGAAGTCCCGATCGGCATCGAGCTCCTTCGGCGTCTCGTAGCCGGTCTTGCCGAAGTCCTGCGCGCGGAAGATCACCATCGGCATCGCGACATCGATCAGCGTCGCCGGCACGCCATCGATCAGCTCCTGCGTCTTGCCGGTCGGCAGCAGGCCCGCGGTCTTGGAGCCGACGATGTCCGCGAAGTTGAGCCGCACCGGCGCCGCCGTGCCCGGCACGCCGTCGATCGCGACGTCGCCGGTATAGCGCACCCGCCCGCCCGGCGTCTGGATGATCGCCTCGATGCGGCTCTCGGTATTCACGTTGTAGATCATAACGCGCGTGAGGCCATCTTCGGCCTTGACCATGCCGCGTTCGATCGCGAAGGGGCCGACGCCTGCGAGCATGTTGCCGCAGGACGGGCTGGTATCGACCAGCGCCTTGTCCACCGAGACCTGGGCGAACAGGTAATCGACATCGACGCCGGGACGCGACGAGGGCGAGACCATGGCCACCTTGCTGGTCAGCGTGTCGGCGCCGCCGAGACCGTCGATCTGGCGCGGATCGGGCGAGCCCATCGCCGCGAGCAGCACGCGATCGCGCGCCGCGATGTCCGACGGCAGGTCGGCGAGGCGGAAATACGGCCCGCGCGAGGTGCCGCCCCGCATGAACAGGCAGGGAATCGCGACCAGATCGTCCATGCATTCCTCAGCGGAACGGCCAGGGGAGATCGTACATATCCTGGAGTAAACCACCCGGGAAGACGAGGTTCAGCGCGTTCGCGAGAACCAGGACGAAAACAGCTGCGCTGGTGGTCAACGCGACGATCTGAATCCAGGACGAGCGGGCGACCACTCGCAGGAAGGCCGCGAAGAACAGCAACAGCCCGGCAAAGAAGCCGATCAGCGAAACGACGCCGATGAAGCCCGCAAACCATAGGACGAACGGCCAGGGCCCGAGATCGCTGGCCTTCGCCTCGCTGTCAAAATTGGCAGTTCCCGCAGACTCCGGCCCGCGCGCCAGAGCCCAAAGTAACATCAGCGTCGCCAGCCCGCCGACGACCGCGACGGAAACCGGCATGATCAGCGCGAGGAACGAGTTCTTCAGCCCCTGCTGCAGAGTGAAGGCGAACACCGACAGTGCAACGACTGCGAACGCGATCTGCGGCCCGAGCCGCTTTGCGCGCGCCGTCTCGACGCTGCCCTCGGTGTGCACAGTGACCGCCCCGCCAGGTCGCGCGCGAAGGCCGGCCCACAGCGACAGCAGCGTCACCGCCAGGATCACCAGGACGACCGGGCGCGTGATGAACGACCAACCGGCGAACTGCACCGCCTGGTACAGGTAGCGCTCGGCGCCGTTCGCGAGCACGAAGCCGATCAGGAAGGCCGGACGCGACCAGCCGAAGCGGCGCAGGAACACGCCCAGCAGGCCAACCACAAGAAGCGCTATCAGGTCGTTCAGGCTGCGCGTGGCCTGGAACGCGGCAAAGGAGATCGCCAGCATCATGAACGGCGCGATCAGCGGATAGCGGATGGCGGTCAGCTGAGAGATTCCCGGCGCGAGCAGGATGCAGAGCCCGGTGCCGATCACATTGGACAGCGCGAGCGACCAGACGATCGTATAGGTCACGTCGAGGTTGCGGTCCGCCATCGCTGGCCCCGGCTGCAGGCCGAGCAGGATCATCGCGGCGAGGAAGATCGCCATGGAGCCGGAGCCGGGGATGCCGAACAGCAGGGTCGGCAGGAGCGCGCCGCCGGCGGTGGCGTTGTTCGCGCTCTCCGGGGCGATCACGCCGCGGATGTCGCCTTTGCCGAAGTTCTCGCGGTCCTTGGTGGTCTGCACCACGTGGCCGTAGGCGATCCAGTCCACCACGCTGCCGCCGAGCCCGGGGATCGCACCGATCAGCGCGCCGATCCCCGAGCAGCGCAGCGCGAGCCACCAGTTGGCGAGCGTGTCGCGCACGCCCTGGACCCAGCCGCGGCCGAGCGGTGCGCGATCGGCGATCGCGTTGCCGCTGCGCAGCAGATCGACCATCTCGGGCAGCGCGAACATCCCGAGCCCGACGATCACCAGCGGGATCCCGTCCATCAGGTAGAGCAGGTCGAAATCCATCCGGTACTCGCCGGTCGCCGGCGCCGCGCCGATCATGCCGAACGAGAGGCCGAGGCAGCAGGCCGCGACCCCCTTGATCATGTTCGCGCCCGAAAGAACGCCCACCATCGAGAGGCCGAACAGCGTCAGCATGAACAGTTCGGCCGAGCTGAACAGCAGCAGGATCGGCCGCGCGATCAGCACGAACCCGGTCAGCACCGCCGCACCGAACAGGCCCCCGATCAGGGAAGCGAAGAACGCGGCCGACAGCGCGCGCGCCGCCTCGCCCCGCCGCGCGAGCGGGAATCCGTCGAGCACCGTCGCCTGGCTGGCCGATGAGCCGGGGATTCCCATCAGGATCGAGGTGAAGGTGTCACCTGTGGGGATGATCGCGAGCAGCCCGATCATCAGCGCGAGTGCCGATGTCTGGTCCATGCCGTAGATGAACGGCAGCAGCAGCGACAGCCCCGCGATCCCGCCGAGGCCGGGCAGTACGCCCACGACGAGGCCGAGACAGACGCCGATACACAGGAACAGGAAGTGCTGGACCGTCAGCAGCGCAGCCAGGGCGTCAAGCATCGCCGCGGTCATGGGGTCATGGTCTCCGGACGTGCCCGGTCGGAAGTGCGGGCCGCCGAGGCGGCCCGGCCCTGCTCAGTTGAAGCGGACGTTGTGATTCCTCGACAGGTAGTCCCGCACCCAGGCGCGCGCCTCGGGCGCGATCGTGGTCGCAACCTTGTACATCGCCTCGACCTGATCGCCGACGCCCTGCTCGTAGTCGCCCAGCACCTCGCCCTTCTTCGCCTGCAGGTCGGGATCGGCCACCGCATCCACGAACGCCTTGCGGTAGGCGGCCACGATCTCGCCCGCCGTACCGCGGGGCAGCATGGCCGGCTTCTGCGCGGCGAAGCCCGAGCCGAAGAACGCGAGATAGGCATCGAAGGCGACGCCGGACGGCTTCTTGCCGTGCATCATCTCGTAGGCTTCGACGAAATGCGGCAGGTCGGGGAAGGTCGGGTCACGCGCGACCTTGCCGTTCGCGTCCAGCACCCCCCAGGAGAACATCGGTACCGCGGTGCCGGCCTGCACGAGCGGGGTCACCTGGGTGAGATAGGCCGAGGAGGTCTGGTAGTCGATCGTCGCCTCGCCGCGCTCGAGCGCGAGCCGACCCTCGCCCCGGCCGCGCATCCCGAACACGTGCCGCACCTTCAGCCCCATCACCTCGAAAGCAAGCATCGGCACGAGATCGAGCGAGGTGGCGCCCTGGCTCGCATACACCAGCTCCCGGTCCTTCAGCTTGCCGAGCTCGCTCGCGTTCCGCACACCATGGCGCGTCGGCAGATACACCACTCCGCCGGTCGGCGAGACGAGAACGGGCGGCATCTGCGCATAGTCGTACCGCACCCGCGCGTCGCCCAGCAGGAACGGGAACTGCGTCGAGCCCGAGGTGCCGATGAAGGTCGAGCCGTCGTTCCGCGCACGCAGGAAGAACTCGTTGGTGCCGGTGATCGACCCGCCACCCGGGACGTTGCGGATGATCACGTTCGGACGACCGGGCAGATACTTGGACAGATAGGGGGCGAGGAACCGGGCCCAGACGTCGCTCCCGCCGCCTTCCGCGAACGGGATGACCCACTCGATGGTGCGGCCACTGAAATCGACGGCGCGCTGCGCGATCGCCGGGCGGGCGAGTCCAGCAGCCCCGGCTGCGACGCTGCCCAGCATCGCCGTTCGGCGGCGGATCTTGATCATTTCCATCCCTCCCTGTGTGGTCACCTGCCGCGCGGGGCGCAGCCTTGGCGTGAGCCTTGCCGCCCGCACCGTTGCAGGTCAAGCGGCATGGCGCGCCAGGCGCCCGGCAAGCCGGCCGAGGCGCGGCGTCGGCAACCCTCGCGTGCAAGGGCCACGAGGGTTCAGGGTGCGGTCCCTCGCAGTGCCTCGCGCACGACCGAGCGGAACTCGCGCCGGTGCAGCTCGGCCAGCACCAGCAGGCTGGCCGTGATCAGCGCCAGCGGATGAACGATCCATGTGATCGCGGCGAGGCCGAAATAGTAGGCCCGGAGGCCGGTATTGAAGTGCCGCGCCGCACGGTTGGCGACCCGGGCAGCGACCTCGGCCTGGGCAAACGCAGCCTGATCCGCCTCACGGCCGATCCCGCCGACGATGATCAGGCAGTAGTTGAACTGGCGCAGGCTCCAGGTCAGCTCGAAGAAGGCCGCGACGAAGATCAGCAGCAGCAGGCCGATCTTGATCTCCCACAGCGCCTGCGAGGTCGGCGCCGCGAACGGAAGCGCCGAGACGACATGCCGACCCATGTCGTAGGCGCCGAGCATGGCCACGAGGCCGCCGAGGATGAAGATCGCGGTGGTGGCGAGGAACGCGCCCGAGGACATCAGATGGCCGATCGCCATCGAGTCGAACACCCGCGCCTCGCGCTCGACCATCGCCCGCATCCAGCGACGGCGATACTCGTCCATGGCCGCGATCACGCTCTTCGCACGGATGCCCGGAACCCGGTCGACCAGCGTGGCATAGCCGAACCAGCAGGAGAGGAAGATCCCGAGGGCGGCGATATCCAGCACGCCGAGCGGGCCGAGCATCATGAGCGTCCGCGCATGGTGCTGAGCCACGCACGGAAGGCGCGGTCGATCGCGGCGCCGGTGCGGTGGGCGATCGTGCGGCGCCGGGGACCATGAGGCGGCCCGCTCTCGAACTTCGCTTCCCGGGGCGCTTCCATCATTCTGCCTCTCCCGCCGCACTTCCCTGCGCAGCGTGTACCGCCTAGGGAAGCCCTGTCCCGCCAATGCCGGCAAGAGCCGGATCGTTCCATCGCTTGAGCGCGCCATGCCACCGGGCAAGCCTGTCACGCTGCTGCTGATCGTCGTCGCCCAGGTCCTGGCGCTGGCGCTCTGGTTCTCCGGCACGGCGGCCGGCCCGGCGATGGCACGCGACGGCACGCTGCCGACCGGGTTCCTCGCCTGGCTGACGAGCGCGGTCCAGGCGGGGTTCGTCATCGGCACGCTCGGCAGCGCCACCCTCGCTCTGCCCGATCGGCTCGACCCGCGCCGGCTGATCGCAACGGCGTCCCTGGTCGGCGCCGCGGCGAACGCGCTGATCCTGGTGCTGCCGCTCGGTCACACCGGCTTGCTCGCGGCCCGCGCCGCTGCGGGTGCCGCGCTCGGCTGTGTCGGCGCCGGCCTGCTCGCCGATCGGGTCGGGCGCACACGCGTGACGATCTGGGCGATGGGCATCAGCGGCGCGTGCTGCCTGCTGGCGGGTCCCGCCTTCGGCGCGCATCCCGCGCTGGTGGTCACGCTCGGGCTCGTCTGGGGCGTGACGGTGGTCGCGGACTCCGCGCAGTTCTCGGCGAGAGCCTGATTCCTTCTGGTGGAATCGGATTGGGTGTTCCGGCGCGTTTGGTTTTCTGATTCAAGCTGCTGGCTGGGCTGGAGGCCAGCAGCCGATGACCCGAGCCCTGTCCTGTGATCTGCGTGATCGCGTCGTGGCGGCCATGCGGAATGGCGCGAGTTGCCGCGAGGCGGCCAAGCTGTTCTCGGTGAGCGTGGCGAGCGCGGTGCGTTGGTCGCAGTTGTATCGCGCGACCGGCAGCACGGCG
>NZ_KB899948.1 GCF_000378465.1 Elioraea tepidiphila DSM 17972 | reverse complement strand
GGCCGGGGCGCTGCGCTTCGCCTATGGCTCCGCGCCCCGGCCTCCATCCCCGCCGATCATACCTACCGTCCGGCCAAATCGAAACTTCTACACCTGAGGGACCTGGCTCGGCGCTTCGGCGTCAACCCGAAGACGATTGCCAAGTGGCGCAAGCGCTCCTCCGTGGCCGACCAACCCACCGGCCCGAAGACGCCGCGCTCAACCACCCTGTCCGCAGAGCAGGAAGCCATCATCGTAGCATTCCGCCGTCACACGCTGCTGCCGCTGGACGACTGCCTCTACGCCTTGCAGGCGACCATCCCGCAGCTGACCCGATCCTCGCTGCACCGCTGCCTGCAGCGCCACGGGATCTCCCGACTGCCCGAGGTCGAGGGCGACAAGGCCACCAAGAAAGCGTTCAACGCGTATCCGATCGGCTTCTTTCACATTGACATTGCCGAGGTGCAGACCGCCGAAGGAAAGCTCTACCTCTTCGTAGCCATCGATCGCACCAGCAAGTTCGCCTTCGCTCAGTTGGTCGAGAGCGCAACGCGCGTCACCGCATCCGCCTTCCTCGAAGCCCTCGTCGCCGCCGTCCCCTACAGGATCCACACGGTGCTCACCGACAACGGCATCCAGTTCCGCTTCGCGCCCCGCTACGCCAATGGGCCAACGGCCCGCTACATGACCCACATGTTCGCCATGCGCTGCCGCGAACACGG
The DNA here is from genome assembly GCF_000378465.1 of Elioraea tepidiphila DSM 17972. GTDB lineage: Bacteria > Pseudomonadota > Alphaproteobacteria > Acetobacterales > Acetobacteraceae > Elioraea > Elioraea tepidiphila. Next base: position 23,915 of record NZ_KB899948.1, on the reverse strand, counting down.
GATCGAGCACCGCTTCACCAAGATCAACCACCCCTGGACCAACGGCCAGGTCGAGCGAATGAACCGCACCATCAAGGACGCCACCGTCAAGCGCTTCCAATATGACAGCCACGATCAGCTCCGACGACACCTCGACGACTTCGTCGCCGCCTACAATTTCGGCCGACGTCTCAAGCGCCTCCGGGGCCTCACGCCTTACGAATTCGTCTGCAAAGCATGGGCAGACGACCCGCAACCCTTCACGGCAAATCCGCACCATCAAATGCCGGGACTAAACATCGACATAGGCGCGGAAGCTCATGCCGTTGATCGCGCCATCCAGCACGACGGGCGCGACGATGCCATCGGGCCTGAGGCCCGTCACGAAGGTCGAGGTCTTCCAGTGACCATACGGGATCCCCGCGACGACGTGCGCGCCGCGCGGCCCGCGTGCTATGCGGCGGGCCATGTTCGTGCTCGCCCAGGTCTCGTCGATGAAGACTAGGCGCTCGGGATCGAGGCTGGGCTGCATCTCGCGCTAGGCAGCCCGGGCAGCGGCTACGTCCGGGCGGTCCTGCTCGGCGGCGCGGACCGACTTTTTTTCAGCGTCAGCCTAAGCCCGGCCAGCGCCCGCCAGATCGTCACCGGCGACACCGCAACGCCGCGCTCCGCCAGCAGCCAACCGCGCAGTTCGCTGAGCGTCGCATCCGGCAGCGCGGCCACGCGCTCGCGCAGCAGCTCACGATACGCCGCCATCTTCGACGGCGGCCGACCCGTGCCGCGCCGCGCCACCGTCTCGCCCGTGTCGGCCCTGCGCTGCCGCACCTTCACGACATAGGACGGGCTGACCATCAGTCGTTCCGCCACCTCGCGCACGCTCGCCCCGCCGTCGCAGGCCGCCAGCACCCGCCCTCGAAGCTCCGGCCCATAGGCCTGACCTCGACGCCAACCCATCGCAGCCTCCAGCTCATCGCCAGAGACCCACAGCTCATCGCCAGAGACCCACGAATCACAGATCAGCCCCGCGCCGGAATCCACACGCCGATTCCACCCGTCAGAAATTGACTCTAGGCGGCACAGGCCGGCCGGCAGAGAGCTCCCGGCGCAGCTCGGCGCAGACTCCTTCGCCGCCCTCATCGGCCACTGCCGCGAAGGCAGGCCTCGGCAAGACCTGCGACCCGTCGCGCATTGCCCGCCCAGGTGCGCTCGCGGCCGATCACCTCCGCCCGCGCCGCCTGCCCGAGGCGGGCGCGGAGCTTCGGGTCGGCGGCGAGGCGTCGGATCGCCTGCCAGAGCGCGCCCGACTGTTTCACGTCAAACAGGATCGCGGTGCGCCCGTCCTCCAGCACCTCGCGGATATTGGGCTGGTCGGGGGCCACGATCGCCCGGCCAGCCGCCATGTACTCGAACACCTTCAGGGGCGAGGCGTAGGGCACCACGGCCGGCTGGAGCGCGATGTCGAACCCGGCGACGAGGCCGGGGATCGCCTCGCGCTTCGCCAGTCCCGTGAACTCCACCTGCCCCGTGATGCCGAGCTCGGCGGCGAGGCGTTCGAGCCCTGGTCGGGCCGGCCCCTCGCCCACCACGCGCAGCTTCAGCCGCGCCGGCCCGTCCCAGCCGGCGATGCCGCGCACCACGGCATCGAGCCCGTGCCAGTCGCGCACGAAGCCGACGAAGCCGAGCACCAGTTCCCCTGCCTCCGCGCCCGACTGGCGCGCGGCGAGGCTGTCGGGGAAGTCGTCGAGGTCGATGCCGTTCGGGATCACGACGATCCGCTCCGCCGGCACGCCGGCGGCCGTGACGTGGCCGCCCAGCACGGCGGTGACGGGCAGCACCCGATCCGCGCGACGCCAGACGAAGCGTTCGGACCAGCGGGCGAGCCCCTGGAGCGCGAGCCCGCCGAACCGGGCGCGCTCCTCGGCGAGCGGCGCGTTCACCTCGACCAGGAACGGCAGGTTCCGCCGCCGCGCCACCAGGGCGCCGGCGAGGTAGAACAGGTTGTAGCGCTCGTAGAGGGCATCGGGCGCGAACTCCCGCGCCGCCCGGTCGAGCTTGAGGAAGGCGGGCAGGCTGTAGGCGAGCTCCAGCAGCTCCACCGCGAAGCGCGGCAGCAGGCGGCGGATCAGCGCGACCAGCCGGCTCTCGCCGCCGAGCTCCGCCTGGTCGTAGGCGGACGGGCCGACCACGCGCACCTCGTGGCCCTCGGCGCGCAGCGCCGCGACCAGGGCGTCGAGATGCACCCCCTGGCCGTCACGCGACTGGATGCGGTGGCTGTAGAGGATCCTCATCGGCCGAGCGCACGCCGCAGCCGGCGGGCAAGCGCGCCGGCGGCCTGGCGCGCGAGGGCGGCGAGCCCGGCCGGATGGCGCGGATCGGCCAGCACCAGCCCGATCAGCTGCACCCGGTCCGAGACCCAGTGCGCCTTGTAGGCGTCGTCGCCCCGGCCGAAGTCGAGCGTGCGCACCCGGTCCTCCGTGATGAGATGGCGCACCATCATGGCGGTCAGCACCGTGCCGGGCGAGGCCGCGCGCTCGGTTTCGAGATGGAACAGCTTGGGCACGGTGGCGCGCGCGCCGCCCTGGTCGAGAATCCAGTACTGGGCGGCGACCGGCGCGCCGTCGGCGACCCGGGAGAGCACGCCGAGTCGCAGCGCGCCGGCGGAAGCGGCCGCGCGCATCAGCGCCGCGTCGAAGTCCGGAAAGGGCTCGGCGGGCTTCCAGGAGCCGGCGCGCACCGCGTGGAAGGCGCCGATCCCCGACTCGAGGTCCTGACCGGGGGCGGTGATCAACGCGAATCGCGTCTCCCGCGCGGCCCGTTTCCCCTTGCGCGCGACCGTGTGGCGGAGCGCGGAGGGGCAGCCGAGCAGGTAGTCCTCCCAGCCCTGCCCGTCCGGCAGGGTCTCGCGCCAGACCCCGACATGATCGAAGCGTGCCGCCCGGATGCCCGCCCTGCGCAGCCCGACGAGGAAAGGGCCGAGCCAGGCGCCGGCGGGGTCGATCGCCTCCAGGATCACGGGCGGGCGCAGCCGCAACAGGGCCCCGAACGCGGCGCCGGCGTCGCCCCAGCCGGCATCGTCGAGGCCCGGCGGGGCGAGCGGGCGCCAGTCCTGGGTGTAGGGCGTGGTCAGGCTGTGGAGCGACCCACCGATGCGGAGCAGCGGCACGGCGACGGCCCCGCAGCGCGCGGCGAGCGGTTCAGCATCGGCCGGCAGGGCGTGGGCGAGCGTGGTGTCGTACCAGATCCGCCCGGACCAGAAGGCGGCGGGGTCGAGCAACGGCTCAGCCCAATCAGGCAGGCCGGCGCGCGGCAGGGGTTCGAAGCGGGTTTCGCTCACTCCGGGACCGCCAGCCCCTCGGCCCTGGCGGCCCGCACCAGGGCCTGATCCAGGCTTGCGAGCGTCGCCCCAAGCCGGCGCGCCGTCTCCAGATAAAGCCCGTCGTAGAAGGACAGACCATGGCGCGCGGCGAGGTCGAGCGCGGCAGCGAGATCCGGCGCGGCATCGGTGCTGAGCGGCAGCTCGGCCAGGGCCGCGACGCGCTCGGCGAGGCCCTGGTCGGAAATGCGCCCGCGCCGCCAAGCGACCAGCAGGATGTTGCGCATCTCGAAGTGCCAGAGCTGCGGCACCACGCCCGGGACCTGTTCCAGCAGGGCGAGAGCCACCTCGGCGCGGGCATCGGTCTCGTCGTCGAGCAGCCAGGTCGCCCCGACCGAGGCGTCGACGACGAGCGGGTTCACGCGCGGTGCCCCTGATGGCGGGCGGCGAGGATGTCCTCGAGCGAGACCCCGGTCCTGCCCCAGCGGGCGCGCCGGGCGCGGAAGCGCGCGACCGCGTCGCGGGCGGCGGCACGCGCGCCGGCGGTGGCGGGAACAAGATGGGCGATCGGCCGGCCATGGCGGGTGATGGCGAAGCTCTCGCCGCGCTCGACGGCGCTGAGCAGCTGGGCAAGGTGGGTCTTGGCCTCGGTCGCCTGGATCTCGCGCATGGGTTCAACCTGTCATTCTGACCGGTCAGATATGGCATGGCGCGCGGCAAGAGGACAGGCCGGCCGCGGAACGGCCCGCCCCTGAATCAGCGGGGCCGGGCGCCCCCCCGAGGCCCGGCCCCGCCTCGCCTCCCCTGCGGGGGCGATCAGGCGTGAGCGGCGCTCGCGCGCGTCCGCCACGCCAGCCCGAGCCCCAGCAGGGCCAGGCCGAACAGGGCCAGGCCGGCGGGCTCAGGGACGGGGGCGGCATCGGCGCTCCAGCTGAACGTGCCGGTGAGCGCCCCGCCCGCGGTGTTGCCGCTGAAGGCCCAGGTGCCGGCGGTGTCGTCGAAGCCGGCGAGCTTCAGCATGCCCCGGCCCATCAGGCCGAGGGTGTTGTCGGTCTGGGTGGTGATCCAGAGCTGGTCGAGATCGAAGCTGAGCCCGCCGACGGTGAAGAAGTTGGCGATCGGCGAGAACGCGGCGAAGGGCAGATCGTGGATCGTGCCGAGCGAGGCGATCGGGATCGCGGCGAGGTCGCCGGTGGAGCCGGTGACCAGGAAGATCCCGGTGTTCGCACTGCTGACCGGGCCGGCGTTCAGGCCGACGAAGTCGATCCCGACCGCCTGGGTGAAGGGCACGTTCACGCCGGCGGCGTTCTTCGCCTGGAACTGGAACGCCATGCCGATCGACCCGGTGATGGTCGCGGCGACGGCGGAGGCGGCGGTGGCGGCGACGAGGGCCCCGGCGAGGGCAACGGAACGGATCATGCGCATCGAGAACTCCTGTCGGCTCGGCCGGCGATCTCAGCATTCAGCCGGTGGTGGACGCTTTTGCAACCGCCGGGCCAAGTCAAGTAATCCAAGACATCTGCCGCACGCCCAGATTGCGGATGCGTGCGGTGTAAGATTTCCTGACACACGTCGGAGGGGGGGACATCGTTCCGGTGGCGGCCGCGCGGTTGTGCCGGATCGCCGCGCCGCAGCGCCGCGGTGAACAGACAGCAGCGGCCCCTCGCGGGACCGCTGCCTCGTCACGGGGTAGCCCCCCGACCACCCCGGAGAACGCCCGAGAGCCGGGCTCCGGCGGCCTTGCGCCGCCGGAGCCCGGGCGCAGCAACGGCCATGCCAGTATTGGAATTCCAGTGTCTTGCGGCCGTTCCGGCCCGCCCCGACACCGGACTGTAAAATCCGCCGACAAGGCGTCGGCCGCACAAGACGTCCGCGGCCGGCGGCGCCGCAGGGAATGCCGGCACGGCCAGCGGGTTCCTGCCGGTTCGGACATCACGGTGAACTTCACCGGCAACACCGACGGCAAGTCGAGCGATCTCCACGACCTGAACGCGTGCCAACAGCGGGTATGGCGACTTGGTCATGCCGGGCACGTTCACCGCCTTCAATCTGGCTCCGGGGCTCGGTCGACGCCGACAACCCGCTCAACTACAACCTGCCGCGCTTTGCGTTCCTCGGCGCCGGCAACGTGGTCGAGACCATCAGGGGCAGCCAGATCATCTCTGCCGCGGGTGGCGCCCCGCCGGTGGCTCCGGGCACAACCAACATCGCCGTGTTCCCGACCGATCTGCCGGCATGTCGGAAAACTTTACAATCGCCGCGCGCGCCGGGGGGCCGAAGACCCTGCCGGTCGTACCACCGAGGGATTGGAAAGTGGAACCGGAGGGACGGCACGAATGGCGAGAAGAGTGTCGGAAAACTTTACAATTTGGCGTTGTGCTCTGCTCAATAGGCCAGAACACGAGGATTTGGCTGTCTGGCATGGCGTGTGCTGGGTTCCTGGCGCGAACACCTCTTCGCTCAGCAGGAATCGGATCGACCCATGAAGACCTTCAGGAATGCGTTGCTGGCCACGGCGGTGCTGACCTTCGTCGGCGCCGGCGCCGCCCAGGCGGCGCTGTCGGTCAGCGGCTCGGTCGGCGGTGCGCCGACCGGCGTCACGCTCGACAACCTCGACTGGCTGACGCTCGGCACCGCCGGCGGGCTCTCGCCGCAGAGCGGCGTCACGATCACCTTCACGCCGAACGCCCAGGCCGTGCAGGGCAGCCTCTCCGGCCAGTATGCTGCCCCTTTCCTGTCGGGCGGCAACGGCACCGGGTTCGGCAATCCGATCGGCACCAACCAGCCGAACGGGGTCGACGCGACCACCTACATCACCTCGGGCTCGACCGGAGCGACGGCGGGCGCGGCGGTGGAGATCCTGCTGCCGGGCCTGCAGAAGTATTTCGGCCTGCTGTGGGGCTCGGTGGACAACTACAACACGCTGAGCTTCTACGACGGCGCCACCCTGGTCGGGCAGATCACCGGCAGCGACGTCGTCGCCAGCCCGAACGGCGATCAGGGCGTGAACGGCACGCTCTACGTCAACATCACCTCGACCGTCGGCTTCGACCGGGTGGTGGCGACCTCGTCGCAGTTCGCCTTCGAGTTCGACAACATCGCCTTCAACCCGACCGTGCCCGTCCCGGAGCCCGCCTCGCTGGCGCTGCTCGGCATGGGCCTGCTCGGCCTCGGCTTCGCCGCGCGCCGTCGGCGCGGCTGACGCCCGCCACGATACACTCCGGCGTTGTGCAGGAAGGGGCGGCCCCCAGGGCCGCCCCTTCTTCGTGCGCGCCTCGCCTTGGCGTTGCCACAGAGGATGCGCACAGCTTACGGTGGTGTGATTGGCGGCGGCGCCATCCTGCACCAGTTGCGGAGTCGATCCGTGACGGGAGCGCGGACCATGACAATGACCGGGGATACGGACGACGGGCGGAGGCATGAGATGACGGGACGCGGATCGGAGAGGCGTCAGGGGCGGGCCGCGATCCTGGCCGCCGACACCGAGTCCGGCCTGCCCGACCGCCTCTCCTGGCCCGCCGCAGTGGCGGTGATCGGCACGGTCTCGCTCTCGCTCTGGGGACTGATCGGCCTCGGCGTCACTTGGCTGATCGGCTGAGCGCCGCTCCCGCTTTCCAGATTCCCCGATTTCCGGATCAGCCTACTCCGCGAGGCCCGGCCGCCCCGCGCGCAACCAGGCCACCACCGCCGCGAGCCCCTCGGCCAGCGGCGTCGGCGCGCCGAGCCCCAGCATCTGCCGTGCCGCCTCCGCCGCGCCGACCGAGTGGCGGATCTCGCCCGCGCGCGGCGGGCGATGCGTGATCGCCGGCGTCACCCCGCACAGGCCGGCGATCGCGCGCGCGAGCTCGAGCACCGAGGTCGCCCGGCCGGTGCAGAGGTTCAGCACCGGAGCCTCGGTCGAGGCCGCCTCCAGCCCCGCGAGCAGCCCGGCGACGATGTCGGCAACCGCGATGAAGTCGCGCGTCTGCCCGCCATCGCCGTAGATCTCCACCCCCTCGCCGCGCGCGAAGCGGTCGCAGAAGATCGAGATCACCCCCGAATAGGGCGAGCGCGGGTCCTGGCGCGGCCCGAACACGTTGAAGAAGCGGAAGCCGATCGTCGGCACCCCGTGCACCGCGCCGGCGACGCGCGCGTGCAGTTCCGAGCCGAGCTTGTCCGCGCCATAGGCCGAGAGCGGGCGGCAGGGCGCCTCCTCGGTGATCGGCAGGCGCGCAACCTCGCCATAGACCGCGGCCGAGGACGCATAGACGACCGGCACGGGCGCCCTCCCCCGCCCTTCGCGCGCGGCGTCGAGCACCGCGATCGTGCCGCCCAGGTTCACCCGGTGCGCGCCCAGCCAGTCCTCGGTGCAGCGCTGCACCGAGGCGATCGCGGCGAGGTGGAACACCCCGTCCACCCCCGCCATCGCCGCCCGCACCGTGGCCGGATCGGCGACATCGCCCACCACCAGCTCGGCGCCGGGGGCGAGATTGGCGCGGGAGCCGGTGGAGAGGTCGTCGAGCACGCGCACGGTCGCGCCGCGCGCGATCAGGGCAGCCGTCAGGTGCGAGCCGATGAAGCCGCAGCCGCCGGTGACGAGGTGGAGGGGCATGGGATCCGCGACACTGGAAGGGGGCGATGGCAGAGTGCACGTGAAACGCCGAGCGTGGAACCGGTCGACGACTCGGATCGCGGGCTGCCGGGTTGGGACTCTGCTGACGCCCCGGACTGCCGCAGTTATCCACAGCGTCTCCGAAATATCCCAGGGACTCTGCTGACGCGGTTTGGGACCCTGCTGACGCGACTCGCGGTTATCCAGAGGACTTTACTGACGAATCAAATAACACCCTTCTAATACCTTGCTATTAGCCTGCGTCAGCAGAGTCCACCTTGCATTCAGGGAACGAGCTGGGGCGTTATCCCGCCCCATGGGTGATGTGCATCGGCTGATCCGCGAGCACGGCCTGGACGGGGCCAGGGCACTCGCCGCCAGCAAGGCCGACCGGCAGGCGATCGAGGCCGCCGCCATGGTGATGGCCGAGGAGGAGAACCGGCTCGGCATCACCCATGCCGGCTTCGCCATGACCTCGCTGCCGCACAAGCGCATCGAGGACGTGCTGTGGCGGCGCGAGGGCCACCGCACCACGCTGCTGGTGGAGTCCGGACGCGACCGCAAGGGCCAGTTCGTGGGCGTCCCCTACGGCTCCTTCGCCCGTCTGATCCTGCTCTACCTGCAGACCGAGGCGGTGCGCACGGGCTCGCCCGAGGTCGAGCTCGGCCGGTCGATGAAGGCCTGGATGGGGCGGATGTCGCTCACCACGGGCGGACGCACCTACCAGCTCGTGACCGAGCAGGCGCGGCGCATCTCGGCCTGCCGGCTGACCTTCTTCTTCGCCCGCGAGAACGGCGCCGAGGCCCGCCACAACGGCGCCTTCGTGCAGGATGCGATCTCCTTCGCCGGGGTGGTGGACGACGAGAACCAGCCGGCACTCTGGCAGGACAAGGTGCGGCTCGACGAGGGCTTCTGGCGCTCGCTGCGCGAACACCCGGTGCCCGTGCGCGAGGAAGCGATCAAGGCGATCAGCAACCGCAGCCTGGCGATCGATGTCTATATCTGGCTCGCCTACCGGCTGCATGCGCTCGCCAAGCCGATGCCGGTGAGCTGGAGCGCGATCCACGGCCAGTTCGGCGCCGGGTTCCGCCTCGTGCGCCAGATCAAGCCCACCTTCACCGAGGCGCTGTCGCTCGCGCTTGCGGTCTACCCGGAGGCGAAGGTCGAGACGGACCGCGAGGGCGTGGTGCTGCACCCCTCTCCGCCTGCGGTGCCGCGGCCCGAGGCGCGCCGGCTTGGTCTGGCCTGAGTTGGGACTCTACTGACGCCTATCCGTCGCGCAGGCGATAGACCAGGATCCCCGCCCATTCCCGCAGCACGTACCAGGTCTCGAGGGCGGCGCGCGGGTTCGGCACCCAGTCCGACAGGGTCCCGGCCGGCGGGTCCTCCAGCCGCACCGGGGCGGGAATCACGGCGAAGCCCGTGCGAGCGAAGGCTTCGAGCGCGCGCGGCAGGTGCCAGGCATGAGTCACGAGGTAGGCCGCCTCGATCCCCTCCGCGCGCAGCAGCGCGGCACTCGCCCGGGCGTTCTCGGCCGTGTCGCGGGCGGTTGTCTCCATCCAGGGCACGGCAAGGTCGAAATCCTCGCGCAGGCTCTGCGCCATCGCCTCGGCGAGCGGGGTCGCGACCCGCGGCGAGACCGGCCCGGCGGTGACCAGGATCGGCAGGCCGTGGCTGCGCGCAAGCCGGGCCGCGGCCCGGACCCGCTCCAGCGTCAGCGCTCCGAGCTCGAGCCGGCCGCGATCGAGCACGCCGTCGCCGCCGAGGACGATGATCGCGCCGGGCGGAGCGGTGACGGCCGGCGCGGATGGTTCGAGCGAACGGCGCAACTGGCCGGCGACGTAGGGGGTCGCCAGCACCAGCAGCAGCCCGAGCGCGCCCGCCGCCATCGCCGCCGCGCCCCGCCGGCCGCGCGCCCCCAGCAGGGCGAGCGCGAGCGCGGCCAGCACGAGCCCGAGCGGCGGCAGCACGAGCACGGTGAGCGCGCCCTGGGCGGACATCCTCCCGCGCCGCTCAGGCTGTCGCGGTCATGACGCGACGCCGCCCACGCGCCGCAGCCCGAGCCGGCGCAGCACGGCCCCGAGGCTCCGCTGCATCAGCTCGAACAGGTCGGTCTCGGCACCGCGCGGCCGGCCGCTGAACCACCAGCAGAGGGCGAGCACGGCGGCGAAGATGGCCGCCCCCAGCGGCACGGCGACGGCGAGCATGGCGAGAGCCTTGGTCGTGGTGGCGGGTGGAGCCGCGGTCCAGCCGAGGTCCAGGCTCCAGAGCAGCACGGCCATCGCACAGGCCGCGAACAGCGGTCGCCAGGCCACCCTGAGCACGGTGCTGACGGCAAGCCGGACCCGGCGCGCGGCCACCCAGGTCAGCACCGTCTGCTCAACCGCCACGACCGTGCCGGCGACCGCGGCGATGCCGAGCAGGCCATAGCGGCTGCCCACCGTCAGCAGCCCCGCCACCCGGGCCGCACCGGTCAGGGCGACGATGATGAACAGCTGCACGAAGGCGGCCTGGGCCGTCATCAGGGCGTAGCCGATCAGCCCGAGCCCGCTCGGCACGAAGGCGACCCCCATCACCGCGATCAGCGGCGCGGCCTCGAGCCATCGTGCGCCGAGACCAGCGGTCACGAGCGGCTGCGCCACCAGCGACAGGCCGAACCCGGCCGGCGCGGCCACCAGGATCACGATGGCGGAGATGCGTCGCAGTGCCGCCGCCGCGGCCCCCGGATCCGACGAGCGCAGCAGCGCGGCGAAGCCCGGCATGCAGGCATTGGCGAGGGGGCTGACGAGTTCGGTGATCGCGAGCGTCGCGATCTCCTCGGCGACCGCGTAGAGTCCGACCGATTCCACCCCGAGCAGGCGGCCGATGACGAAGGTATCGGCCCGCTCGCGCACGATATTCGCCACGCTGACCAGCCAGGCCCAGAACGAGACGCTGAGGAACTCCCGCCAGGCCCTGAGCGAGAGCCGAGGCCGGTAGGGGTGCATGAGATAGCTCAGGATCAGCGCGAACAGCCGGCTCGCGGTGAGTCCGATCATCAGTGCCGTGTAGTCGCGGAGAATGAATGCGGCGGTTATCGTGGTGACGATCTGAAACAGCCGTGTCGCGCTCAGATGAATGAAATCCTTTTCCAGCATCAGTTTTCGGCGATATTCGACGAGACCGATACTGTACATGCCCTCCATGATCGGGATCACGGCGATGATCTGAAGGATCGGCCGCACCCGCGGGTCGTCGAACCAGGACGCGGCCGGACCGGCGATGGCGAACACCATCGCCCCGATCAGCAGCCCGCGCAGCACGCTCAGGGTGAAGCCGGTGTCGTAGGACTCGCGCGTGACGGTACGGCTGCGGATGATCTGGTTGTAGATGCCGAGGGTGGAGGCGCTGTTGAGCGTGGCCGTGACCGCGGCGGCAAGCGACATCAGGCCGAAATCGTCCGGCGTCAGCAGCCGCACCAGGATCAGCGTGCTGATCAGGCCGAGGCCGCGATTGACCATCCGCCAGCCGACCATGAGTGCCGCACCGCGGGCGGTGCGCTGAAGGATCGCGGCCTCGGCAGGCTCGGGGCTGGGCGAGATCTCGCGCACGGGCTCGGCGTGTCAGTGGCGGGAGCGGCCGGCCGCGCCGGTGGCGCATCCGGGAGGGCGGTCTGGGCTCGGGATCGGTCGCATGCGGACAGTCTGCCGGGCGGAGGTCACCGGTGCGTGAACCGGCCTGTGGCGCAGGGCCCGGGTGGGTCAGCCGGGGGACCCGTCCTGTGCCCGGCCGTCCGCCGGCGCACCGGCGGTGATTAGCCCCAGGGCGCGCGCGCGGTCCAGCAGTCCTTTCAGCGACGAGGGCGCCCAGGCCTCGCCGCCGCGCGGCGGGTGGAGCTTGAGCCGCAGCAGCGCCGTGCCGAGCTCGGCGAGGGTGGCGTCGGGCCGGCCGCGCAGATAGGCGGCGGCCAGCTCGACGGCGTGCGCCGGCCGGCTCTGCCGGCGGCCAGGCCTGGTCGGGGCGGGGCGGAGGAGCGCGGGATCGAGCAGGCCCTCGCGGGCGAGCAGGCGCGCGCGGCGGGCGAGCGCGGCCCCGCTCAGCGGTGCCCGGCCGGGCGGGGCGGCCGCGTTGACCACGCGGGCAAGCTCCGGCCAGGGCGTGGCGGGGCGCAGCCGGCGGACATGGCCGATCCAGGCCTCGGCCTCGGCCAGGATGCGGGCGAGCCGGGCGCGGGCGCGCGCCTCGGCGAGCGCGGCGATCGCGCGGGGGTCACGCGCGCGCAGCCCCGGATGCCCCCCTGCCCTGCCCCGCCCCCGGGCGGCCGCCAGTCCGGCACGGGTGCGCTCGCGGATCAGCGCGCGCTCGAACTCGGCGACGGCGCCGAGGATCTGCAGCACCAACAGGCCCGAGGGGCCCGAGGTGTCGATCGGGTCGCCGAGCGAGCGCAGCGCGGCCGAACGGCTGCGCAGCCGGGCGATCACGGCGAGCAGATGGGTGAGCGAGCGCGCCAGCCGGTCCAGGCGGACCACGACGAGCGTGTCGCCCGGAGCGATGCGGGCGAGCAGGCGGGCGAGCGCGGGCCGGCCCGCATCGGCGCCGGAGGCGGTCTCCTCGACGATCAGGGAGCAACCGGCGGCGGCGAGTGCCGCGCGCTGCGCGGCGAGGTCCTGGTCCGCGGTCGAGACACGGGCGTAGCCGATCAGGGCCATGGCCGTTCATAACGAGGAAGCACGTTCTAAACCACCGTTTGGACACGCCCCCCAATGTGAAGGCCGCGATCCCGTGATGCGCGTCGCCTGTCATCCGGAAATCCCGAAATGCGGAAAAAGGGCTTGCCTGCTCACGGGCTTCTCGGCTTTCCTGCTTTCCGGAACACAGGCAACCCGGACGACGCGCGATGGCGATCATCACCTTCGCCCAGATCAAGGGCGGCAGCGGCAAGACCACCCTGGCGAAGTGCCTGGTGGCCGAGTTCGTCGCGCGCGGCCTGCCGATCGCCGCCCTCGATCTCGATCCGAACCGACCGCTCGGGCGTTTCTTCGCCCAGATCCCCGAACTGCGCGACGTCGAGGTCGCGGTGCCGGGCGGCGATCAGCGCGTCAGCGCGCTCGTGCGCGACCTCGCCGCGCGCCACGACAACGTGGTGATCGATCTGATGGGGGCGGCGACGAACGACACCCAGGTGGCGCTCGCGCTCTCGGATCTCGTCGTCGTGCCGTCACAGATGGGCGAGGACGATTTCCGCGGCGGCATCGAGACCTGGCGTCAGGTCGAGGAGGCCGAGCTGGTGGCGCGCCGGCCGATCGCGCGCGCGGTGCTGATGGTGCGCACCTCGGCGAGCGCGGTGCGCCCGCGCGTGGAGTCGTTCGTGCGCGAGGCCTATGAGAACGCGGGTGCGGAAGTGCTGGCGGCCAGCTTCGGCGACCGCACGGTCTGGCGCGAGATGAGCTATGCCAAGTGGGTGCCGGTGCTGCATGACCGCGACAGCCACGCCGCGCAGAACGTCGCGGCGATCTTCGACGAGCTGATGGCGTTGCTCGCGCGGAGCGAGGCGTCGGCGGCGGCGTGAGCGGAAGGAGGGAAGGGATGGCGCAGACACCGCGACGACCCGAGCTGCAGGTCCCGAGCGTCGAGACGCCCGCGCCGCGGCCCGCGCGCGTCGCGCCCGAGGATCCGCGTTTCGCGCTTGCCCAGACGCTCGAGCGGCCGGAGATGATCCGTGAGGCGGTGGCGGCGGGGCGGGTGCGTGCGATCAACGCCGAGACCGCGCCGGGGCTGATCGGCCCGCGCGGCTCGCGCCGCACCGCGCCCGAGGTCGCGCTCTCGACCAAGGTGCCGGACTACGTGCTGCGCCAGCTGCGCCGGCGCTACGCCGAGAGCGGGGTGACGATCCGCAACCAGGTGCTGTTCGCGCTGCGGCTTGCCGGGGTTGAGGTGCGCGACGAGGACATCACGGACGAGCGGCGGCGCCCGCGCTAGCCGCCTGCGACACGGAAAGACGAAAAACCGGAAAACAGGAAAACGGGAAATCCGGAAAGCAGGAGAAACGGAAAGACGGAATGCGGGCGGCCCGCCAGCCTCCCGGCAGAGCGCCCTGCCGTGAACGGCGCGGTGACCGTCACCGCCGCGCCGGTCGTCTCCTTCGAACGACTCGCGACCGAGTGGCGCGCGCTCGAGGCCGAGGCCGCGCCGGTCGCGCCGTTCCGCAGCTGGACCTGGGTCGGTTGTCTTGCCGAGGAACGCTACCCCGACCCGGTGCTGCTGCGCGCCGAGGCGGGCGGCCGGCTGGTCGGGCTCGCGCTGTTCAACCGCCGCCAGGGCCGGCTCGCGCTCGCCGAGAGCGGGGAGGGGAGGCTCGATGCCCCCTATATCGAGCACAACGCGCCGCTGCTGCGGCCCGATCAGGCTGGGGCACTCGGCACGCTGCTGGCGGCGGCCGCGCGTGTGCCGGGCACGCACGCCCTCGTGCTCTCGGGCGTCGCCCCGGCGGTCGCGGCCGCGGCGCCGGGCGTGGCATGGCGGCGGCGGACGAGCCCGGCGCCGTTCGTCGCCCTGGAGGTCGTGCGCGAGGCCGGCGATCCGCTCGCGCATCTCAGCGCCAATACCCGCCAGCAGGTGCGCCGGTCGCTCCGGCGCTTCGCCGAGGCCGGCCCTGTCGAACTGGCCGCGGCCGGCAGCGCGGCCGAGGCGGCGGCCTGGCTCGAGGCGCTGATCGGGCTGCATCAGCGAAGCTGGCAGGCGCGCGGCCGGCCGGGCGCCTTCGCCGACCCCTTCATGCGCCGGTTCCACGCGGCGCTCGTGGCGCGCGCGATGGCGCAGGGCGAGCTCGACCTGCTGCGCCTGACCGCGGGCGATCGCGTGCTCGGCTATCTCTACAACCTGCGCCGCGACGGCCATGTCTGCGCCTATCAGAGCGGTTTCGCGGCCGAGGCGGCGGACGCGCAGCGCAAGCCGGGGCTGGTGGCGCATCTGCTGGCGATCGGCCAGGCGGCGGCGCGCGGCGACGCGGTCTATGACTTCCTCGCCGGCGAGGCGCGCTACAAGTCGAGCCTCGCCACCGGCAGCCGTGACCTCGTCTGGACCGAGCAGGTGCCCACCTGGTCGTGGCGCGGCCTCGTTGCGCGGCTCGCGCGCGCGCTTAAGGGGGGCTGAGCGCGTCCTCGATCAGGCCGCAGATGATGTGGCCGAGCGCCTCGTGGCCCTCCTGGATGCGCGGCGTCGCCCGGCTCGGCACGCAGAGCAGGAGGTCGCAGAGCGGCGCCATCGCTCCCCCCTCGGCCCCGGTGAAGCCGACGGTGGCGAGCCCGCCGGCGCGCGCGGCCTCGAGGGCGGCGAGGATGTTGGCCGACCGGCCGGAGGTGGAGAGCGCGAACAGCACGTCTCCCGGCCGACCCAGGGCCTCGATCTGGCGGGCGAACACGCGCGCATAGCCGTAATCGTTGCCGAGTGCGGTCAGGATCGCCCCGTCGGCGGTGAGCGCGATCGCGGCGAGACCGGGCCGGTCGCGCAGGAACCGTCCGACCAGCTCGCCCGCCCAGTGCTGGGCGTCGGCGGCGCTGCCGCCATTGCCGCAGAGCAGCAGCCTGCCGCCCTGGCGCAGGCTGCTTGCCACCAACCCGGCCGCCTCGGCGGCGGCGGCGCAGAGGGCGGGATCGGCGGCCATCGCGTCGACGACGCGTGCCGTCTCGCGCAGGGAGGCGGCCACCCGGGTCTGATCGGTCATCGTATCGTCCTGCCGCACCCGCCGTCTGTCGCGCGGGGGCGGGGCGGCGTCAATGGCGGCGGCGTGCCCGCCGCGTCGCCGCGAGGCCGAGCAGCCCGAGCCCCAGCAGCGCCAGACTCGCCGGTTCCGGCACTGTCGCGGGCGTCACCGGCAATGCCGGCGCGTCGGCCTGCGGCGGCGGCTCCGGCAGGTCGAGAGAGGTGAGGGGGGGTGGCGGGCCGGGGTCGGGCAGTGGCGCCGGAGGGTTGATGTCGGCCAGCTCGACCGGCGGGGCAGGGGGCGGTCCGCCGCCTCCCGTGCCACCGGGCGCGTCGCTGCCGAAGCGGCTGCCGCCCGGGGCGAAACTGCCGCCAGGGGAGAAACCGCCGTCCGGTGCGAAACCGCCGCCAGGGCCGCCATGCGAAGCGTGGCGGGGGAGGGCGACGGGCCGCAGCGGCGGCCAGTCCCAGGGCTTCGCGGTCTCGCCATGGTCGGCGAAGGGCGGTGCGGACGGCAGTATCGCCTCGCTGAAGGTGGGCGCGCCCTCCGTGGTCGGCTCCGGCGTCGCGGGCGAGGGGGTGGGCGGGTCCGCGGCCTCGATCGGACGCGGCCGGCTCGGCACCCGGACATAAGGCAGGGTCAGGCTGGCGGGCGCCATGGGAAGCGCGGCGATGTCACGGACCATCAGCCAGGGCGCGGGCGGCGGACCGCCGGTGGCCGGGGTCTGGGACAGCAGCATGCTTGCCAGCAGGACCGCGGCGGGCGGCAGGGCGGCCAGAGCTCGGCGGCGGGAATGACGGTCACGCATGGTCAACGAATCTCTTGTCCGGCGTGTGCGGTCGATCCTCCCCACACGTTCCGGGCGTAGCCATGCCAGCTTCATGCCAACGAAGGAAATCTTTTCAAGACATAGCACTATCAATGCGACATGGTATCGTCTGCGCTGCGTGTAAAGAAAACCGACATGCAGCCGATGGATGCAGCGGCAACGAAAAAGGGCCGGGGAGCGATCCCCGGCCCTTGTGCGGATCGCCCCTGGGCGACCCGTGGCTGTGATCCGCCGCTCAGGCGGGCTTGCGGCGCCGAGCCGCGAAGCCGAGGCCGAGCAGGCCCGCGCCGAGCAGCGCCATGGAGGCGGGCTCGGGCACCGGCACGCCGGGCAGGAACTCGAACGCGTTCTGCGTGGCGGTGACCAGGATCATGTCGAAGAACGGCAGGTCGGTGATGGTCACGGCGATGTTGCTGGTGCCGGGCAACACCGGCGGCGCGCCGCCGGCCGCGGCGATGATGTCGTCGCCCGTGATGGTGTAGACGATATTGCCCGCGCCCATGAAGGTGAAGGTCAGCAGGTTCCAGTCGGCCGGCGGGGCGCCGTCGACCGAGCCCCAGAGCATGTTGAACGCGGTCGCGTTGATCGGCATGTCGATCTGGATGGAGCCGCTGTTCGCGCGCGCGTTCAGGTAGTGCACGTCGGTGGCGTTGCCGCCGGCATCGCGGATCGGCGAGCGGGTGATGCCGCTGACGTCGCCGCTGTAGATGCCCGACAATCCGGTGTAGCTGACGATGGCACCGGTGCTGGTGATGAACGAATTGTTCAGGTCGACCGCGCCGGGGGCGCCGCCCGAGCCGAGATTCTCGAGGGTGAAGGGCACGTTGGCCAGGGTCGGGTCGTTGACGATGACCGCCGTGATCGTCGCCGCCTGGACGCCGGCGATCCCGAAGGTCAGCCCCGCCGCGGCAGCGCCTGCAAGAAGAATGGTCTTCATGATGTCTCCCCTCTCGTGGTTCCGGCGGGACAAGAGGCCCGCCCGGGGTGGCCGGCGGAGGGAAAGCAAGGAGGGTGCCAAAAGATGAAAGGCAGTTAATTCAATGGCCTGCCGCACGCCACCGCATGGGGGGTGTGCGATGTGTAAAGTTTCCCGACACGGCCGGTCGCGCCGGGGCGCCGGCAACCGCGGAGTCCACGGCCGGCCAGCCTGCGGGGCTGCAAAGTTTTCCGACAGGTGCCCGGCAAACGGAAAGGGCCGGGGGTTCTCCCCGGCCCCGTCCTCGGGCCGCAGGGCGGCCCGTCCCCTGGAGGTCGTGTCAGGCGGCCTTGCGGCGGCGCGCGGCGAAGCCGAGGCCGAGCAGGCCCATGCCGAGCAGCGCCAGCGAGGCGGGCTCGGGCACAGTGAAGGTGCCGCCCTGCAGCGTGATCCGGATCACCAGGTCGTCGTGGTTGTCGTCGGGTCCGGCGCCGCTGTCATCGAGCGCGATCAGCGCCACCGTACCGCTGCCCGGGGTCGAGCCGTTGACGGTCTGATCCCACGAGTTGGCATTGTTGCTCAGGCTGATGAAGAAGTTCGGCACGCCTGCGATGTAGTCATTGAAGCCGTTGGTAACGCTCTGCCCAGTGGTGATCACGTTGAACACGAAGTTGAGCAGGCCAGGATCCAGATTCAGATTGCCCAGGTTGACCGGGGCGAAGCTGCCGCCGAACACCGTAGACGCGCCCGAGTTGCCGCCAGCGACATTGCCGGTCGAGACCGACCCGGCAGAGCTGGTGATGGTGAAGGAATTGGTGAACCCAGCCTCGCGGCCGAGGTACTCGATCGTCGCGGTGACCGGCCCGGCGGCGATCAGATACAGGTTGGCGCCATACCAGCCCTCAACGGCGGCGCCCGGAGGGGAGCCGAACACGTTGTTCGTCTGCCCGCCGCCGAGCGGCGATTGTCCGATGAAGGCCGCCTCGGCGCTCGGCGCGGCGAAGGCCGTCGCCGCTGCTGCCACGCCCGCCAGAAGAAGCTTCTTCATGTTTCTGTCCCCTCTCGCGCCCGACACCGGGCATCGGAGAGGGAGATGCATACGGAATGCCAACGAACGCGATCGTCGGCAAGTCAAGGGGTTGCGTTATGCCGGTGGCCGGCCGGCAGAGGGGCTGTAAAAAAAGTCCGACAAGCAAAGATGATATAACGGACAGAAAGAGGACATCATTAAGGTCGGCCGAGGGGCTGCGGACGGAAAGGGCCGGGGGAAACCCCCGGCCCCGTCCCCGGGCCGCCTCGCGGCCCGTCCCCTGGTCAGCGTGTCAGGCGCGGCGGCGGCGAGCGAGTGCGCCGAGGCCGAGCAGGCCCATGCCGAGCAGCGCGAGGCTGGCGGGCTCGGGCACGTCGATCGGGTTGAACACCACGTCGGCGCTGAACACCAGGCCGGACTGGACGACGTTGCGGTCGGTGAAGAACACGTCGATCCGGTTCGTCCCGGCGGCGAGGCCGGAGATGGTCACCGGCGCCGGCGTCAGCGCCTTCACCCCGCCGAGATCCACCACCAGCTGGCCGTTGATGAACACCCAGGCGTCGTCGTCCGCGCCCATCGTGATGGTGATCTGGCCGCCGGCCGGCGCCTCGAAGGTGCCGAACATGTGCAGCGCGAGGAAGCCGTTGGCGTTGCTCGGCCCACCGCCCGGGAACAGGTTCGAGGGCTGGTTGAACGGGATCGCCACCGGCGAAGAGTAGAAGGGGTCGATCGAGACCGAGTAGTTCACCGGCCCAGCGAGGCGGGAAGCGGTACGGTTGCCCGGCGTCCACCACAGGATCTGGTTGTTCGCGTCCACGTCCAGGATGTGGTTGGACGAGCTCAGCGGGAAGCCGGTGGAGGCGGCCGAGCGCACCGGCATGCCATCGGGGCCGAGCGTGTTCTGGACCAGGCCGGTGGTGAAGCCGGGGATGCTGACATTCGCGTCGATGTGGTTGGCCGACAGCGTGTACCAGTTGGCGTTGAGCTGGCTGAGCGCGGCCTGGGCCGGCGCGGCGGCGGCGATCAGCGCGGCGGCGCCGGCGGCGGCGAGCAGGTGGCGAGCGGACATGCGGTCTCTCCCGGCGTCTGGAATGGTGGATCACCGTCCAGCAAGACCTGGGCCATGCGGCGCGGATCGTGGGACGTCGAAGGGTTGCCGGCCGGTCCGCGGCGTTGACTGAGGGCGGTGTAAAGAATCTCGACGGGCAAACGGAGCGGTCCTGGTACGACCGGACCCGCGAACGCCAAGGGCCGGGAGGTCACCCTCCCGGCCCTTGCGTCGGGCCGCAGGGCGGCCCGTTCCCCTGGAAGTGGTGTTCAGGCGGGCTTGCGGCGGCGCGCGGCCCAGCCGAGGCCGAGCAGGCCCATGCCGAGCATCGCGAGGCTGGCGGGCTCGGGCACATCGGTCGGCGGCGGGGGCGGCGGTGGAGGGGCCGCGAAGCCGCTCACCATCAGGACCTGGTCGCCGCCACCGAAGGTCGAGAACAGGAAGGCGCCGGTCACCGGATCGATCACCGCGCCCTCGGCACCGGACAGGCCGCTGATGAAGGTGGTGCAGGTGGCGCCGACCGGAAGGCCGTTGCCGTCGATCCCGCAGGCATCCACCCGCCCGATGCCCCAGAGCGAGACGAGCGCGGTGTTGGGGCCGAAATCCGGGCTGCCCGGCGGCACATAGACGATGCCTTCCGGCCCGCCGGGCGTGTTGGTCAGCGCCGTGAGCCCGCTGATGTCGTAGGTACCGGCCCCGTCCGGGGTCAGCGTGGCCACACCCCAGTTGTTCTGGTTGTAGCTGCCGACGACCATGTTGCCCGCGCCGGGGTAACCGGCCGGGACGAACTGCAGCGTGCCGACCGAGTTGAACGCACCAGGCATGGTATCGGTTCGGGCCGGCGCGACGCCGCCCGGCAGGATCTGGCCGATCTGGTTGATCGGATAGGCGGTGTAGAACAGCACTCCGCCGGGACCGAAGGCGAGACCGCCATCGATGTTCGGTGCGGAGGCATAGAAGCTGGCGGGGCCGGAGAAACCAGTGATCAGCTGCGTCACCGGATCGCGGTTCACGCCGACGCTGTAGATCGCGCCCGAGCTGTTGTTTGCGTTGCCGCCGACCAGCAGCGTGTTGTTGTTCAGGAAGGTGATGCCACCGAGTGGGCCCGGCACGCCACCCGGCTGGCCGAAGCTGGTCAGCGTATAGTTGGCGTCGAACGGCGCGACGATGGTGGCCGCCTCGGCGCGCGGCAGGGCGGCGAGCCCGATCGCCACCGCCGACGCCATGGCGAGGCGCGACAGCGGGCGGGTCAGGCGATTCAGCGCATCCAGGTCTAGCATCTGCGATCTCCCCTTCGGCTCTCCGTTGCGAATCTGACGGGCAAATATCATGCCAGAGCCACAATAATTCAGGATTCCAAGGGGTTGTCGCGATGGCTGCCGCCCGGTCAGGTCGCCTGTAAAGAATTCCGACACGCCGGTGCGGCGTCGCCGCACATGCGAAAGGGCTGGGAGCTTGCCCTCCGGGCCCTGCGGCGGGCGGCCGGAGCCGCCCGTCCCCTGGTCAGCGTGTCAGAGCGCGCGGCTGCGGCGCGCGGCCCAGCCGAGGCCGAGCAGGCCCATGCCGAGCAGCGCGAGCGACGCGGGCGCAGGGATCACCACGTCACCGGTCGAGCGCCGGGAGATGCTGAAGTGCGAAACGTCCGCCGACGTGCTCGCACCGGGCAGATCGAACGGCGGATCAGAGAACGGCGTGTTCGACCCACCCGATGAATAGAGTTCGCTCAACTTGAACGCGCTCAGGCTGGTTCCGGCCCCGCCCTTGAACACGAGGATGTAGTCGTAAGGCGGTGAAGTTCACACCGACGATGCTCCACGTGCCCGACGACTGGGCCGGATCCAGATCGAGCTTGCCGTTGCCCGGGTTGAACTGCCAGTCGTTGAAGGTGAAGAAGGCGTTCGCGTTGACGGTAGCCTCGTGCGCGATCGTCGATGGATCGGCCGGGACAATGTACTGGCAGGCGTTGGCTGCTGTCAGTATCGGGGCGCCGCCGCCCACCGCGCCGCCCTGCGCGCGCGTGGGTTGAGACCGGCCCGGATCCGGGTGCCCGACACCCGGGCCCCCGGCTTCGCCGCCGAGGCGCGACGCCAGGCGCGGCGGGTCGATGCCCGACCGGGCTTCGACGACACCATGGAGTTCCTCGAACGGGTCTCGATGTTCGACGACGAGCCCGGTGCGCCGTGACGGTGCTGGGCGTCGGCTGAACGCGCGTAACGTTTTCCGACAGGGGCGCGGGCGTCAGACGTCGATCAGCCCGAGCCGGTCGCGGATGCGGCCGATACCCCCCGCCATCCGGTCGAGCCGGCCGGAGATGGTCGCGTACTGCGCCTCCAGATGGCCGAGACGCCGGCGCGCCTCGGCGATGTCCTGGCGCAGCTCGGCCAGATCGGCGCGGATGGCGCGGACCTCCAGCACGAGATCGGCGGACGGGGCGGTCATCCGGTGAACCCTGGCACCGCGCCGGGCGATCAGCGCCGCGACAGCGCCGCCGCCTGGGCCGCCAACCCCTCCGTCTGCGCCTCGAGCAGCGTCTGCAACGCGCTGCGCCCCTGCGCCACCGCCATGTCCTCCGGCACGCGCAGCTCCACCGCCACCACCACCGGGTGGCCGCGCCCGCCGGCGAGGCTGTTCGCCGCCTGTTCGGCCCGGCTGCGCAGCCCGTCGCCGACCGCGCGCCCGTCGAGGAACGAGGCGGTGGCGACCAGCCTGCGTGCCGCGCCCTGCTGGCGCACCTGCCACGCCCCGCCGCCGGCGATCGGCACGGTGAAGCCGAGATCCTGGTCATGCTCCTGGGCGATCCGCCGCCGCGCCCCGGCGACCTCGTTCCAGGTCGCCTCCCGAGGGAACACCAGCACGCGGGCGGTGAGCACGAACTCGCCGCAGGCGGTCGCGGTGCAGCCGGCCGGCAGGGCGAGGCGCGGGGCCGGCTCGTCGGGGGGGCGCGCGCCCTCGGCCTGCAAGGTGGCCGCCGCCACGGGCGCCGCGGCGGCAAGCGCCACCCCCAGCACCGCCGCGCCGGCCAGCATCCCCGGCCGCGCCGGACCGCCGGGCCGGGCGAGCCGGCGCCACCAGCCCTCCCCCGGCTTCTCGGGCCGGTCCTCGCGGAACGGCAGCCCGGCCAGGATCAGCAGCAGCAGCACGACCGAGAAGAAGCCCCAGCCATAGATGATGTGGTCGGCCGCCGCCGCCTCGGCGCTGCCCAGGTACTCGGCGGCGATGACGATGCCAAGCGCGCGGATGCCGTTGGCGATGATCGGCACGATGATGGCGAGCGCCATCACGATCAGCCGGCGGCCCGGGCTCTTGAACATGGTCGCGGCATAGAGCGCGCCGAAGGCGAGGGCGGCGATCGCGAAACGGAGCCCCGCGCAGGCCTCGGCGACGTGGAACAGCCCCGCCGGGGTCTCGATCAGCATCCCCTCGACGTAGTGCGAGATGCCCCACAGCGTCAGCCCGACCTCGATGAAGCGCAGCGTGATCAGCTGCAGATACGGCACGGTGAAGCCGCCGAACGGGACGAGGAAGATCGTGTAGGCGAGCGGGATCGCCATCGCGAGGGCGGCGCGCCAGCCGATCACGGCGAGCACGAAGACCTGGATCAGCGCCCAGGCGGTGAGCTGGCGGCCCTCCATGATGCCGAGCCGCTCCGCCACCAGCCAGGCGAGGGCAGGGGGGATCGCGAGCAGGGCGAGCGCGGGCTCGGGGCGGGGCGCGATCTCGGCCAGGCGGTGGCGGCGCTGCCAGGCGAGCCAGGCGGCGATCGGCGCGATCAGCCAGCAATGGTTGTAGGCGGTGGAGGTCTCCCAGACCCGGACGGCGGCGGCCGCCTCGTCCCAGAACACCGCGAGCAGCGCGGCGAGGCCGAGCAGCAGCGCGAGCGCGGTCGGCCGCCAGTCCGCGGGCGCAGGCGCGGATTCGGTCGCGGCGGGGGGCGGGGCGACCGTTTGGCCGATCGCGTTCATGGGGTGCGTCTCCGCGGCGGTGGAGGCGGCGTCTCGATCCTGACCGAGCGTGTCGCAGAATGGGCGTGCC
This sequence comes from Elioraea tepidiphila DSM 17972, assembly GCF_000378465.1. GTDB lineage: Bacteria > Pseudomonadota > Alphaproteobacteria > Acetobacterales > Acetobacteraceae > Elioraea > Elioraea tepidiphila. Next base: position 496 of record NZ_KB899948.1, on the reverse strand, counting down.
AGGTCAAAACACGATGAAGCTGGGCCCGTATCGGGGCAGCCGGCGCCGGGGCGCTGCCGCGGACACCCGGTCGGCGAAGGTCGTCGATGCAGGAGCAAGACAATTCAGACAGACAAGGGTCATGTCCTGTCCGGGATCGGAAGCAACTGGCGGAAGGAAACGAGGCAAGCTGGCGTATAATTTTTCGAGACTCCGTTTCGGATACTATCTCGCGTTGAAGGGGTAATTATGGAATTTTTGTGGCGGTAGCGGTGCAGCTTGACACCCTCCGGGAATAGAGGGCTTGGTCGCCGCGTTCTCGCGCCGTGGTTGCCAGAACAACGGGGAGTGGCTGATGTCCGCGCCGATCACGTCGATCGTGTTCCAGAACTCGGGCGTTCTTTCTCTCGAAGGTGGTATCGCGACGTTCGGCCAGACATTCCTGGCCGGCGCCCTGCGGCCCGGCCAGACCCTGCTCGCCGAGATCGGCGGCCAGCTCGTGCCGGTGCAGGTCGAC
>NZ_KB899947.1 GCF_000378465.1 Elioraea tepidiphila DSM 17972 | reverse complement strand
GGTGCCACCATGACGCACGACTACAAGCGCCACGGCACGACGACGCTGTTCGCCGCCCTCGACGTGAAGGCGGGCACCGTCATCGGCCAGTGCATGCTCCGCCACCGTGCCGCCGAGTTCATCCGCTTCCTCCGCCTGATCGACAAGCAGACCCCGGCGGAGCTCGACCTGCACCTGATCCTCGGAGCCAAAGGCGACGCGAAGCGGCACAACTACGCCGCCCACAAGACCGAGGCAGTGAAGCGCTGGCTGGCCCGGCATCCGCGCTTCCATGTCCACTTCACGCCGACCTCGGCCTCCTGGATCAACGCCGTCGAGGGCCTGTTCGCCACGCTGACCAAGCGACGTCTGAAACGCGGCGTCTTCCGCTCCGTCATCGAGTTGAACCAGGCCATCCGGGACTACCTCGACGCCCACAACGCCGACCCGAAGCCCTTCCGCTGGACCGCGCCCGCCGACACCATCATCGGCAAGCACCAGCGCGGGAAACGTCTGCTGGAATCACTCCACTAGGGCCGGTTCCGACTGGTCGGGAGCGGCTCTGGCGGGACGGCCTGCCACCTTGCGGCCGGCCGTGCCGGTTGCGCTGCATCAACCCGCCTGGACGCGCTCCCGTCTATGGAGTCGGCGTGACAACGGAGTGACGCCATGCAGACGCGCTCGATGCACGAGATCGTGCGGAACCAGAAGCCGCTGACGCTGCCGCCGACGGCGACGGTCAAGAAGGCGTGCGAGGCGATGCATGCCCGCCGCGTCGGCGCCGTGCTGGTGGTGGAGCACGGCGACAGGCTCGTCGGCATCTTCACCGGCCGCGACGCCGTGCGCCTGCTCGCCGAGGGGCTGGACGCGGCGCACACGAAGCTCGCCGCCGTGATGACGCGCAATCCCGTCACCATCACGCCGGAGCAGAACGCGATCGAGGCGCTGCGCCTGCTCGGCGATTGCGGCTTCCGCCATCTGCCCGTGGTGAAGGACGGCCACGTCGTCGGCATCGTCTCGCGCTACGACTTCCGCGCCATGGAGCAGGCGCGGATGGACGAGGAGACAGGCTATTTCGAGGTGCTGCGCTGAGCGCGTCCCCTACTGGGCGAGCCCGATGGAGAGCGTCAGCCCGGAGATGAACAGGCCGAGCACGAGGTCGAGGCCGACCACGGCGATCGCGCGCGCTCCGGGGATGTCGAGCGCCTCGCGTGCGACGAACCATTGCAGCCAGAGTACGTAGCCGAGCGCCACCAGGGTGATGAGCTGGCCGAGACCGCGCGGCAGCAGCGCGGCGAGCAGGGCGGCCGCCAGGAACACCAGGATCTGCGCCACGTTGGTCCAGTTCCAGGCGCACACGAACAGCGGCCAGCGATGCAGCCGGTCCATCACGCGCGCAAACGCCAGCATCATCAGCGGCAGCGCGAACCAGCCCACCACGTAACCGATCGCCTCGGCGATCCAGAGCCGCACGGGGTCGGCGCCGGCGACGATCGGCGGCTCGGAGAGCAGCTTCAACGCGAGGAAGAACGGGGCCGCGACGAACAGCGCGACGAAGCTGCGCCACGCGCCGTGCGGCGAGCCGTCCAGCAGCTCGAGGCCGATCCTGCGCCCTCGGGCGAGCAGCGACACCGACGCGACCCCCGCGGCGATGTCGCGCGCACTCACGTGGCGAAGGCGTCCAGCACGCCCTCGTAGACGCGCGCCAGCGCCCGGAGCTCCGCCACCGGCACGCGCTCATCGGCCTGGTGCATGGAGGTGCCGACCAGCCCGAACTCGGCGACCGGGCAGTAGCGGGCGATGAAGCGGGCATCCGAGGTGCCGCCGCCGGTGTCGAGCTTCGGTGTCACCCCGGTCGCGGCCGTGATCGCGGCGACGAGCTTCGCCACCTCAGGTCCGGGCGTGGTCAGGAACGCCTCGCCCGAACAGGAGAAGCTGACCGTGTGGCGTGGCGCCGCCGCATCGATGAGGCGGCGCATCCAGGCCTCGAGACTGGCCGCCGTGTGGCGGTCGTTGAAGCGGATGTTCCACTTCGCCTCGGCGCGCGCGGGGATCACGTTGGTCGCCGGGTTGCCGACATCGACGCTGGTGATCTGGAGCGTGGAGGGCTCGAACCAGTCGGTGCCGGCATCGAGCGGCTGCTCGGTCAGCGCGTGCAGCACGCGCACCAGCCGGTGGATCGGATTGTCGGCGCGCTGCGGATAGGCGCTGTGGCCCTGCGTTCCCTCCACCACCAGCCGCGCGCTCATCGAACCGCGCCGGCCGATCTTCACCAGATCGCCCAGCGTCGCGACCGAGGTCGGCTCGCCGACCAGGCAGAACCCTGGGATCTCCTGACGCTCGGCCATCCACTCCAGCACCTTGACGGTGCCGTCCACCGCCTCACCCTCCTCGTCGCCGGTGATCAGCAGCGAGACGGCGACCGGCGGGGTGCCGCCGTGCCGGTCGAGCCAGCCGGCCAGCGCGGCGACGAACGCGGCGATGTTGCCCTTCATGTCGGTCGCCCCCCGGCCGTAGAGCACCCCGCCGCGCACCTCGGCCGCGAACGGGTTGGACGACCAGGCGGCATCGCCCGCGGGCACCACGTCGGTGTGTCCGGCGAAGCAGAGTGCGGGCCGTCCGGTGCCGATGCGCGCATAGAGGTTGCGCACGCGTCCGTATGTCAGCGCCGTGCACGCGAAGCCGAGGCTGGTCAGCGCCTCGGCCAGCACGGTCTGCGCTCCGGCATCCTCGGGCGTGACGGAGGGGCAGCGGATGAGCGCCGCGGCGAGCGGCAGCGGATCGGCGAGGGAGGCGCCGTCAGTCACGCAGCAGGTCGTTGATCGAGGTCTTGGCGCGCGTCTTCTCGTCCACGCGCTTGACGATCACGGCGCAGTAGAGCGCCGGGCCGGGCGAGCCGTCCGGCAGCGGCTTGCCCGGCAGGGAGCCCGGGACCACGACCGAGTAGGCCGGCACGCGGCCAAGGAACACCTCGCCCGAGGCGCGGTCGATGATCTTCGTGCTGGCGCCGAGATAGACCCCCATCGACAGCACCGAGCCGCGCTCGACGATCACCCCTTCCGCGACCTCGGAGCGCGCGCCGATGAAGCACTCGTCCTCGATGATCACGGGGGCGGCCTGCACGGGCTCGAGCACGCCGCCGATCCCGGCGCCGCCGGAGATGTGGCAGTTCCTGCCGATCTGGGCGCAGGAGCCGACGGTCGCCCAGGTGTCCACCATCGTGCCGGAATCGACATAGGCGCCGGCATTGACGAAGGAGGGCATCAGCACGACGCCGGGGGCGATATAGGCGGAGCGGCGCACCACCGAGCCGGGCACGGCGCGGAAGCCGGCCTCGCGGAAGCGGTTCTCGCCCCAGCCCTCGAATTTCAGCGGCACCTTGTCGTAGGCGCCGGCGGCGGTGTCCATGATTCGGCTGTCGGTCAGGCGGAAGGACAGCAGCACCGCCTTCTTGAGCCACTCATTGACCGCCCAGCCCGCGCCGGTGGGCTCGGCCACCCGCGCCCTCCCCGAATCGAGCAACTCGAGCGCGGCCTCGACCGCCTCGCGCGCCCGCCCCCCGGTCGCGGCATTCAGCCCGGCCCGGCGGTCCCACAGCGCCTCGATCTCGGTCTTCAGCGCGTCAGTCATCGGCGGCCCGTCTCCCCTGTGCGGCGGCGGACGGAGCCTCGCGGCAGGGGCGAGGCCTGTCAACGTGCATGGACGGCAACCCGCCGTTAACGTGGAACAGGGTTCACTGTCGCCGTGCCGACGGACGGAACGCCGCGATGACCCTGGATCTCGCCACCGCTCATTTCGACAGCGCACTGCGCGACGCGCTGCTCGACAGCCGTCAGCGGTGGCGCGATCTGGTCGACATGGCGGCCGATTTCGCCTGGGAGACCGACGCCGAGGGCCGCTTCACCTTCGTCTTCCCCGATCCAGCCCTGGGGTGGTCCGCGAGCGACCTGATCGGCCGCCCGGCCGACGACATTCTCGCCGAGGGTCCCGCCGGCGTGCCGGCGTTCTCGCCCTTCCGCCCCGACCGCCAGCGCCGCGGCGTGCGCGCCTGGCTGCGCCGGGCCGATGGCCGCCTCGCCTGCCTCGCCTTCGCCGGCGTGCCGCTGGTCGATGCCGATGACCGGCTGATCGGCGCGCGCGGGGTGGGCCGCGACGTCACCGAGGAGGAGCGGCGCACCGGTGCGCTCGCCACCGCGCTCAGGCGCGAGGCGCTGATCGAGGCCGTGCTGGCCGAGACCCGCACGGAGGTGCTGGCGAAGGGCATGCTGGCCGGGGCGGCGCGGGCGATGATGCCCGCCCTCGGCGCGGCGGGCTCGGCGATCCTGCGGCGCACCGAGACCGGGTTGACGCCGGTGCTGACCGTCGGCGAGGCGCTGCCTGCGTTGGTTGCCACCGCCGCCGCGCTCGACCGCCAGGCAGGGTCCGGCACGGCCGTCGGCGAGGGGCCGGATGGACGGTCGATCGCCGTTGCCGCCGCGCATCAGCCGGGCGGGGGTGGCGGGCTGCTGGTGATCTGGCGTGCCCCGGGCGTGCGCGGCTGGGACGGCGAGGAGCGCGCGCTCATTCACACCGCCGCCGACGTCATCGGGCTGCTGCTCGCCCAGGAGGCGATGCAGGCCGAGATGCTGCGCCAGGCGCGCACCGATCCGCTCACCGGCCTGCTGAACCGCCGGGCCTTCTTCGAGGAGCTGGAACGCCGCCTCGAACGGCTGGACCGGCAGGGACAGCCCGGGGCCCTGCTGTTCGTCGACCTCGACAACCTCAAGCCGATCAATGACCAGCACGGCCATGAGGCGGGCGATGCGGCGATCCGCGCCGCCGCCGGGCAGTTGCGCGCGGCCGTGCGCCCCTCCGACCTGGTCGCACGGATCGGCGGCGACGAGTTCGCGCTCTGGCTCGACGGCGCGGATGCCAGGATCGCGGTCGGACGGGCCGAGCGGATCATCGCCGATGCGCCGCTGGCGCTCGCGCATCATGCGCCGGGCGGCGACGTGCGGATCAGCCTCTCGATCGGCATCGCCATGCGCGCCCCGGCGACGCGCGAGCCGACGGACCACCTGATGCTGCGCGCGGATGCCGCCATGTATGCCGCGAAGCGTGCCGGCAAGGCCGGCTGGAGCCTGTCAGAGCCATGAGCACGATCCAACGTCCGCTCATGCGGGCGGCCGACTACGAGGATGCCAAGCGGATCGCCCGGTCGGGCACGGCGGCCGAGCGTGCGGCGCTCGCCCAGCGCGGCGACATGGCGCCGGAGCTGCTGTTCTATCTCGCCGCCGATCACGAAAGCGACGTGCGCGTCGCGGTCGCCGCCAACGGCCTGACACCGCCGCAGGCGGACCGGCTGCTCGCCGACGATGCCGACGAGCGCGTGCGGGTGGCACTCGCGCGCAAGATCGCCGCGCTGGCGCCGCAGCTCGACCCGACCAGCCAGGACCGGCTGCAGCGCCTGACCGCCGAGACGCTCGCGCGGCTGGTGCAGGACACGGCGGTGCAGGTGCGCGCGGCGATCGCCGATGTCGTCAAGGACATGCCGGACGCGCCGCGCGAGCTGATCGTCGCGCTCGCGCACGACACCGAGATCCCCGTGGCCGGCCCGGTGCTGGAGCTGTCGCCGCTGCTCTCGACCGAGGACCTGCTCGCCCTCGTCTACGCCCCGCCCGGCGCCGAGACGATCGGCGCGATCGCGCGCCGGCCGCATCTGAACGAGAGGGTGTCCGACGCCATCGCCGAGACCGCGAATTCGCCGGCGATCACGGCGCTCTTGCGCAACAAGTCCGCCCAGATCCGCGAGACCACGCTCGACGCGCTGATCGCGCGCGCCTCCGATCACGTCGAGTGGCACGAGCCGCTGGTGCGCCGGCCGCATCTCTCGGCCCGCGCCGCCCGGGCGCTCGCCGCGATCGTCGCCGAGCACCTGGTGCACGCGCTCTCCACCCGGCCTGACCTCGACGCCGCCACGGCCGAGTTCCTGCGCCGGCAGGTGGTGAAGCAGGTGGCCTGGGGCAGCCCGGCCGTGCCGACCCACCGCTCCGACCTGCCGCTGCCGGTCGATGCCTTTGCCGCCGCCGGCGAGCTGAAGGCGCGCGGACGCCTGACCGAGGCGCACGTGCTGGCTGCGGCCGATCGCGGCGAGGTGCGCATGGTCGCGGCGATGCTGGCGCGCGCGGCCGATGTCGCGCTGTCGGTGGTGGAGCGCGCCGCGAACCTCCGCAGCGCCAAGGGGCTGGTCGCGATCTGCTGGAAGGCCGGGTTCTCGATGCGCGCGGCGGCCAGCGTGCAGGCCCTGCTCGGCCGGCTGCCGCCGAGCGCGATCCTCACCGCCCCCCCGGGCAGTTGGCCGCTCACCGAGGAGGAGATGCGCTGGCATCTCGGCTTTCTCGCGCGGGATGGCGTCGCCGCGCCGCGCGGGCCGGTCCCCGCCGGTGCTCAGCCCGTGCCGGGCTGAGCCGAGGCCGCGCTCAGAGCCGGATCAGCGTGCCCGCGCCCTGCTCGGTGAAGAGCTCGAGCAGGATCGCGTGCGGCACCCGCCCGTCCAGGATCACCGCCGCCTCCGCGCCCGCCTTCACGGCGGCGAGGCAGTGCTCGACCTTCGGGATCATGCCGCCCGAGATCGTGCCGTCCGCCATCAGCGCCTCGGCCTGGCTCGCGGTGAGTTCCGGGATCAGCCGCTGGTCGCGGTCGAGCACGCCAGGCACGTCGGTCAGCATCAGCAGGCGCTTGGCCCTGAGCGCGCCGGCGACCGCGCCGGCGACCGTGTCGGCGTTGATGTTGTAGGTGCGCCCGTCCGGGCCGAGGCCCACGGGTGCGATCACCGGCACGATCTCCGCCCCCTTCAGCGCATTGAGCACGCGCGTGTCGATGTGCTCGGGCTCGCCGACATAGCCGAGATCCAGCACGCGCTCGATGTTCGACTCCGGGTCCCGTTTCGTCCGCGTCATCTTGCGTGCGCGGATCAGTCCGCCGTCCTTGCCGGAGAGCCCGACCGCCATCACGCCCGCCTGGGTGATCAGCGAGGCGACCTGCTTGTTGACGGTGCCGGCGAGCACCATCTCGACCACCTCGACCATCTTCTCGTCGGTCACGCGCAGGCCGTCGACGAAGGTGGACTTGATGTCGAGCCGCTCCAGCATGGCGTTGATCTGCGGCCCGCCGCCATGCACCACCACGGGATAGAGCCCGGAGAGCTGCAGCCAGGCGACGTCGCGGCCGAAGGTGACGGCGAGCTCCTCCTCGCCCATGGCGTGTCCGCCGTACTTGATGACGACGGTCGCCTCATCGTAGCGCAGCAGGAAGGGCAGCGCCTCGGACAGGATCCGCGCCCGCTGTTCGCCCGTGTGCATCCCGCCGCTGTCCATCCGGCCCTCCTCCTCGTGCTGCGCGGGCTCTAGCGGCCGGCGCCGCGCGCGGTCAAGGCAGGGCGAGCGATGCCAGTTCCGCGCGCAACTCCGCGATGCCGGCCCCGGTCTCGGCGCTGGTCGCGAGCACCAACGGATGCGCCGCGGTGTGGGCGCGCGCCACCGCCTGCGTCCGCGCCACGATCGCGGCGAGCGGGCCGGGCTTGACCTTGTCCACCTTGGTCAGCACGAGCTGGAACGCGACGGCCGCCTCGTCCAGCATCGCCATCGCCGCCTCGTCCGCCGGCTTGAAGCCGACGCGCGCGTCGATCAGCAGCACCACGCGGCGCAGGACGGCGCGGCCGCGCAGATAGCCGAACATCGCCCCCTGCCACGCCTCCTTCACGCTCTTCGCCGCCTCCGCATAGCCATAGCCGGGCATGTCCACGAGCGTGAGCCGCCCGGCGAGATCGAAGAAGTTGAGCTGCTTGGTCCGTCCCGGCGTGGCCGAGACGCGCGCGAGCGCGCGCCTGCCGGTCAGCGCATTGAGCAGCGACGACTTGCCGACATTCGAACGGCCGGCGAACGCCACCTCGGGCCCGCGCGGCGGAGGCAACTGGTCGAGCGTCTGCGCGGCGTGCACGAACGCGGCCTCGCCCGCGAACAGCGCGCGGCCTGCCTCGATCAGCGCCGCCCGGGAGGCCTCGTCCGCCGCCTCGGCGAGGCCGCCCGAGGGCGTCACGTCTTGGCCGGCGCCGGCTGCTGCTGCGCCACCTTGCGCATGATCACCCATTGCTGCGCGATCGACAGGAGGTTGTTCCAGGACCAGTAGATCACCAGCCCGGCCGGGAACTGCGCCAGCATGAAGGTGAACACGAAGGGCAGCAGCATGAACACCTTCTGCTGCACCGGATCGGGCGGCGTCGGGTTCAGCTTCTGCTGGAGATACATCGTGATCCCCATCAGCACCGGCCAGATGCCGAGATGCAGGAACCCGCCGATGACCGGGATCACGCTCGGATCCCACGGGATCAGCCCGAGCAGGGTGAAGATGTTCGTCGGGTCCTTGGCCGAGAGGTCCTGGATCCAGCCGAAGAACGGCGCGTGCCGCATCTCGATGGTGACGAACAGCACCTTGTAGAGCGCGAAGAACACCGGGATCTGGAGGATGATCGGCAGGCACCCCGAGACCGGGTTCACCTTCTCGCGCTTGTAGAGCGCCATCATCTCCTGCTGGAGCTTGGTGGCGTCGTCCTTATATTTTTCCTTCAGTTCCTGCATCTGCGGCGCGAGCAGCTTCATCTTGCTCATCGCCTTGTAGGACTTGTTGGCGAGCGGGAAGAACAGCGCCTTCAGAAACAGCGTGAAGATCAGGATCGCCACGCCGTAATTGCCGGTGACCGCGGCCAGCCAGTGCAGCGCCTCGAAGAACGGGCGGGTGAGGAACCGGAACCAACCCCAGTCCACCGCCTTGTCGAGCCCCTCGACACGCAGCGCCACGGCGTAGCGGTCGAGCAGATGCACCTCCTTGGCGCCGGCGAAGAGGTGGCTGCGGCTCGCGGTCTGCAGCCCGGGCCCGATCGTCTTCGGCCCGGCGAGGAAGTCGATCTGATAGCGCGGCTGGCCGCCCTCCATCGGCACGCGCCAGGTGAACGATGCGTCCTGGCTCTGGTCCGGGATCAGCGCGCCGAGCCAGTACTTGTCGGTGAAGCCGGCCCAGCCGCCACGGCCCTCATGCGTGAACGAGGCGCCGCCCCGCTTCTCGGCCTCCTCCCTGGCGCTCTTGTAGGTCTGTTCGGTCAGCCGGCCGCCGAACACGCCGACCAGCCCTTCGTGCAGGATGAAGAACCCCTCGGTCGGCGGGGTATGCTCACGCCGGATCCGGCCCCAGGGGTTCACCGTGATCGTCCCCGCGCCGCTGTTGATCACGCGCTGTTCGATCGTGAACAGGAAGTTGTCGTCGATGCCGATCGCGATCTCGAAGCGCTGGCCCTGGTCGTTGTCCCAGAACAGCGTCACCGGCCGGCCCGGGCCGAGCACCGTCGCGGAGGTCTGCCAGATCGCGTCGGGCGGCGGCACCTGCACGTCCGAACCCACCGCGCTCCACCCGAACTGGGCGAAATAGGCGTCGGGGTTGCCGCGACGCTCCAGCACGCGCACGCGCTCGCTGTGCGGATCGGGGGTCACGCCGAAACGGCGCAGGGTGACGTCGTCGATCACCGCGCCCACCAGGTTGATCGAACCGATCACGCCCGGGCTGTCGATGCGTACGCGCAAGGAGGCCGGCGTCGTGGCCGGGCGCGGCGAGGCCGGCGCGACGCCCGGCATGGGGGCGGCGAGCGGGGTGCCGGGCGCGGCCTCGCGCGCCTGCTGGGCCTCGATCTCGGCCTGCGCCGCGATCTCCGCCTGGCGCGCCCGCTCCGCCTCGCGGATCGGCTGGTTCCACAGCACCTCGAAGACGAACAGGATGGCGATCGAGATCGCGATCGCGAGGATCAGGCGCTTCTGGTCGACCATCATCCGTCCTTGTCGGGCGTGTCGCAGCGGCGCGGCACCGGATCGTGCCCGCCCGCGCACCAGGGGTTGCAGCGCAGGATGCGCCAGGCGGCAAGCCCCGCGCCCTTCACCGCCCCGTGGGTGGCGATCGCCTCCTTGGCATAGGCGCTGCACGACGGCTCGAACCGGCAATGCGCGCCGATCACGGGCCTGAGCGTCCATTCATAGGTCACCACGGCCCCGCGCAGCAGATGCGCGAGCGGGCTCATGGCGCGGCCCCGATCCGGGCGAGGGCCGCGCGCAGATCCTCGACCAGCGCCGGGAACGGACGATCGAGCGTGGCCGCACGGCCGACCAGCACGACGTCCCAGCCCGCGGGTCCGGGGCGCAGCACCGCATCGGCGGCCGCGCGCAGCCGGCGGCGGGCGCGGTTGCGCGCCACCGCGTTGCCGATCTTGCGCGAGCAGGTGAGACCGAGCCGCGTGCCCGGCCGCCCCTCGACCTTCAGACCCTGGACCAGCATTCCGGGCATGGCGTGCTTGCGCCCCTTGGCCGCGACCGCGAGGAACTCGGCGCGTCGCGTCAGCCGGGCGGGGCGTGGACTCGGCGCGCCGATCACCCGATCCGGGGCACTCAGGCGGACAGGCGCTTGCGGCCCTTGGCGCGCCGCGCGGCCAGAACCTTGCGGCCTCCCGGCGTGGCCATGCGCGCGCGGAAGCCGTGGCGGCGCTTGCGGACGAGCTTGCTCGGCTGGAAGGTGCGCTTGGACACGGCTGATACTCCTGCTCGGGGCGCAACAATGCGCGGCGGCCGCATGCTGGGCGATGCGGCGTCCCGTTCGTGCGGGGGCGTATACCGGGCCGCCGCGCCGGGCGTCAATGCCGCGCCGGCGCAGTTCTCGGCTGCGTCGGGCGGGCGGTCGTGAAACCATCGCCTGCCGGCCGCCGAAGGCCGGTCATGTCTGCCGGAGAGGACCGCTCGATGATGACCGCGGACGGGAGGATTCCGTCGCGCCCCGGCTGGAGACGCCTCTGGCCGCTCGCTCTGCTCGGCGGCGCGATCGCCGTCGCGTTCGCGCTGGGGCTCGACCGCCATCTCTCGGCCGAGGCGCTCGCGGCCAACCACGCGGCGCTCGCCGCGCTGGTGCGCGCCAACCCGGCGGTCGCGGCCGGCGGGTTCGTCCTCGTCTACGCCGCGGCCGTGGCCGTGTCGTTGCCGGGGGCGGTGTTCCTCACCCTCTCCGGCGGGCTGCTGTTCGGGCATCTCTGGGGCACGGTGCTGTCGGTGATCGGCGCGACGATCGGCGCGGTGCTGCTGTTCCTCGCCGCGCGCCACGCGCTGGCCGATCTCCTCGCCAGCAAGGCCGGACCGCTGCTCGACAAGGTCCGGCCAGGGCTGGAGCGCGACGGGCTCTCCTATCTGCTGGTGCTGCGGATCGTGCCGCTGGTTCCGTTCTGGCTGGTGAACCTGGCCCCGGCCCTGGTCGGGATGCGGCTCGGCCCCTACGCGCTCGGCACGTTTCTCGGCATCATCCCGGCGACGACGGTGTTCGCCGGGATCGGTGCGGGGCTCGGCGAGATTCTCGCCGCCGGCGGGCGGCCCGACCTCGGCGTGATCCTGTCGCCCGGCGTGCTGCTGCCGCTGCTCGGTCTTGCCCTGCTCGCGCTCGTCCCGGTCGTCCGGCGCCGCATCGCCGCGCGCCGCGCGGAGAAGTCCCATGCCTGAGACGCGCGCCTTCGACCTCGTGGTGATCGGCGCCGGCGCGGCCGGACTGTCGGTGACCGCGGTCGCAGCCCAGCTCGGCGTTCGCGTGGCGCTGATCGAGCGCGGCCGGATGGGCGGGGACTGCCTGAATTTCGGCTGCGTGCCCTCCAAGGCCCTGCTCGCCGCCGCGCGCCATGCGGCCGCGATCCGCGCCGCAGCGCGCTTCGGGGTGACGGCGGGCGAGCCGCAGGTGGACTTCACGCGCGTGCTCGATCACGTCCATCACGCGATCGCCGAGATCGCGCCGAACGACAGCGAGGAGCGCTTCACCGGGCTCGGCGCGACCGTGATCCGCGGCGAGGCGCGCTTCGCCGGTCCCGATACGGTGGCGGTGAACGGCATGACGCTCAAGGCGCGGCGCGTCGTGATCGCGGCCGGGGCGCGCGCCGCCGTGCCGCCGATCCCCGGGCTCGACACCGTGCCCTATTTGACCAACGAGACGCTCTGGCAGAACCGTACCCGGCCGCGCCACCTGATCGTGATCGGCGGCGGGCCGATCGGGCTGGAGATGGCGTTCGCGCATCGCCGCCTCGGCGCGGAGGTCACCGTGCTCGAGGCCGCCAGGATGCTCGGTCGGGACGATCCCGAACTCGCCGAGGGTGCGTTGCTGGCGCTGAAGGATGAGGGAATCGCGCTGCGCGAGGGCGTGCGGATCGCGCGCATCGAGGGCAGCGGCGGCGCGATCGCGGCCGTGCTGGACGCAGGCGGTGGTCGGGAGGAGCGGATCGAGGGCTCGCACCTGCTCATCGCCACCGGGCGGCGGCCGAATCTCGACACGCTCGACCTCGACCGGGCCGGGATCGAGACGACGAGGCTCGGCGTGAAGGTCGATCGCGGCCTGCGCAGTGTCTCCAACCGCCGCGTCTACGCGATCGGCGACATCGCCGACATCGACGGGATCGGGCCGCGCCAGTTCACCCATGTCGGCAGCTACCACGCCGGGATCGTGGTCCGCTCGGCGCTGTTCCGTCTGCCGGCGAAGATCGATTACGCCGCGCTGCCGCGCGTCACCTACATCGCCCCCGAACTCGCCCAGGTGGGGCTGACGGAGGCGGAGGCGCGCGAAGCGGGGCACCGCGATCTGGCGATCCTGCGCTGGCCGCTCGCCGAGAACGACCGCGCGATCGCGGAGGGAACCACGCGCGGGCTGGTGAAGGTGGTGGCGACGCCGAAGGGACGCATCCTCGGCGCCGGCATTCTCGCCCCGCACGCAGGCGAAATGATCGGCATGTGGGGACTCGCGATCACGACCGGCGCGAAGCTCTCGACCGTTGCCGGCATGATCGCGCCCTACCCCACGCTCTCCGAGGCGGGCAAGCGCGCAGCCGGCCAGGCTTTCGTGCCGAAGCTGTTCGCGCCGATGACCAAGCGGCTCGTTGCCCTCCTGCGCCGGCTCGGCTGACCTTCCCCCACTCATCGCTTGAATCGGTGGGCGATGCGGGGCTATCCCGGATGCGCAATGGAGGACCGAATGCGGGACGATCGTGAACCTGCGCCCATGGGCGGCGGCGCCATGCGATGAGCGCGAACACGAAATACGTGAACATCGCCCTCCAGGGTGGCGGCGCGCATGGCGCATTCACCTGGGGTGTACTTGATCATCTGCTTGAGGATGGGCGGCTCACGTTCGACGGGCTCTCCGGCACCTCGGCCGGGGCGATGAACGCGGCGCTGATGGTCCAGGGGCTGATCGAGGGCGGCCGCGAGGCGGCACGCGCCAAGCTCGCCGCCTTCTGGGGCCGCATCGCCGACGCCTTCGCCTGCTCGCCGCTGCGGCCGAGCCCGATCGAGCGGTTCCTGTACGGCTACGATCTGACCTTCACCGCGGGCTATCTTGCCTTCGACGCGGTGACGCGCACGCTCGCGCCGGTGCAGTTCAATCCCTTCGACCTCAACCCGCTGCGCGACATCCTCGACGATCTGGTCGATCCCGACACGCTGCACGGCTGCACGCAGCATCGGCTGTTCATCAGCGCGACCAATGTGCGCACCGGGCGGAACCGCGTGTTCACCGAACGCGAGGTGACGATCGACGCGCTGCTGGCCTCGGCCTGCCTGCCGCATCTCTACCGCGCGGTGGAGATCGAGGGCGAGGCATATTGGGATGGCGGCTACATGGGCAATCCCGCGCTCTGGCCGATGTTCTACCGCTGCACCGCACCGGACATCATCGTCGTGGAGATCAACCCGATCCACCGCCCCGACGTGCCGGACACCGCGCCCGAGATCATCAACCGGGTGAACGAGATCAGCTTCAACACCGCGCTGATGTCGGAGATGCGCGCGATCGCCTTCGTGCAGAAGCTCCTGGATCAAGGCGCGGTCGATCCGGCGCGCTACAAGCGGTTGAACATCCACAGCATCAATGCCGAGCAGGCCATGGCGCGGTTCAATGTCTCGACCAAGTTCAACGGCGATATCGGCTTCCTGAGCGAACTGCGCGACCTCGGCCGCGAGGCGGCGCGCGCCTGGCTCGCGCGCGCGTTCGACATGGTCGGTGTCGGATCCTCGGTCGATCTGCGTGCGCGCTATCTCTGAGGTTCAATGCAGCCGGATCGGCTGGTGCGGACTGTCGAGCGAGAAGGTCGGGATCACCACGTCGAACAGCTCGCCCGTGTCGCGCACGACCATGTGGTAGAGCCCCGACATGAAGCCCGAAGGCGTGCCGAGCGGCGTGCCCGAGGTGTATTCGAACTGCTCGCCCGGGGCGAGCACCGGCTGCTCGCCGACCACGCCCGGTCCGTGCACGCGCTGCACGCGCCCGGCTGCGTCCGTGATCGTCCAGGTGCGGCGGAGCAGCTGCACCGTCTCGCCGCCCTCGTTGCCGATCGTCACGCGATAGGCCCAGACGAAACGGTTCTCGTCCGGCGCGGATTGCTCGTCGAGGAACCGGGCGCACACGCTGACGCGGATGCCGCGCGTGACCTCGGTGTAATCGCCGCTCGCCATCCCTCAGGCGCGGCGCATCGCCGCGGTCGCCACACCGGCGCCGATCAGCATCGTGCCGCCCGCGCGATTGACGAAGCGCCGCACCGCAGGCCGCCGCACCGCCCCGGCGAGCTGGCCGGCGAGCAGGGCGTAGAGCGCCGCGTTCGCCGCCGCCATCACGACGAAGGTCGCGATCAGGATCGCCGCCTGCGGCGCGAAGGCCGCACCCGCGACGATGAACTGCGGCACGAAGGCGACGAAGAAGGCGATGCTCTTGGGGTTCAGCGCGGTGACGACATAGGCGTCGCGCATCGCGCGAATGGCCGGCAGCGCGACCGCCGCCGCGTCCTGCTCCGGCACCTTCGCGCGCCACAGCGACACGCCGAGCCAGACGAGATACGCCGCGCCGAGCCACTTCACGATCGTGAAGGCGGTCGCCGAGGTGGCGAGCACCGCGCCGAGCCCGGCGAGCGAGAGCGTCATCGCCGTGAGGTCGCCGAGCGCCACGCCCGCAACAAGCGGGAGTGCGCCGCGCCGTCCCGCGCCGAGCGACTGGCCGATCACCAGCAGGATGGTGGGGCCCGGGATCGCGAGCACCACCGCCGAGGCGGCGACGAACGCAAGCCAGATTTCGAACGTCATGCACCAGTCCTTCCGGGTCGGCCGCGCGACTCTGCCATCGTGGCGAGCCGGCGCAAGCCCCGGCTACTCGGCAGCGCGGGCGAGTCCCGTGGCGGCAAGCGCGCGGGCGAGATCGTCGATCAGGTCGCGCACATCCTCGAGCCCGACCGAGAGCCGCACCAGCCCGTCGCCGATGCCGAGCCGCGCCCGCTCCTCGGCGCCGATGCGCATATGCGTTGTGGTCGCGGGATGCGTGATCAGGCTCTTCGCGTCGCCGAGGTTGTTGCTGATGTCGATCAAGGAGAGCGCGTCCATGAAGCGGAACGCCGCCTCCTTGCCGCCGGCAAGCTCGAAGCTCACCACCGTGCCGCCGGCCGACATCTGCCGCATCGCGAGCGCATGCTGCGGATGGTCCTTGCGCGCCGGATAGAGCACGCGCGTCACCGCGCTCTCGCCGGCGAGGAAGTCGGCGATGCGCGCGGCCGAGCGGCACATCGCCTCGAGCCGCACCGGCAGCGTCTCCAGCCCCTTCAGCATGGTCCAGGCGTTGAACGGGCTGATCGCCGGGCCGGTGTTGCGGATGAAGGGCTGAAGCGTCTCCTCGATCCACGTCTTCCGCCCCAGCACCGCGCCGCCGAGGCAGCGGCCCTGGCCGTCGATGTGCTTGGTGCCCGAGTAGATCACCACATCCGCGCCGTACTCGATCGGGCGTTGCAGCAAGGGGGTGGCGAACACGTTGTCCACCATCACGACCGCGCCCGCGTCATGCGCCAGCGCCACGACGCGTTCCAGATCGATGATGTCGAGACAGGGATTGGACGGCGTCTCCAGCAGCACCGCGTTGGTCGGCCAGGAGAGCGCCTGCTGCCACTGCACGATGTTGGTGCCGTCGACGAACACGGTCTTGATGCCGAACTTGGGCAGCAGCGTGGAGACGATCCAGTGGCACGAGCCGAACAGCGCGCGGGAGGCCACCACGCGGTCGCCCGCCTTCAGATGCGCGAGCAGCGCGGCGTTCACCGCCGCCATGCCGGTCGCGGTGGCGCGGCACGCCTCCGCGCCTTCGAGGGCTGCGAGCCGCTGCTCGAACATGGTCACGGTCGGGTTGCCGAAGCGCGAGTACTGGTAGTGATCGGCCTCGCCGAGGAAGGTCGCCTCCGCCTGCGCGGCATCGTCGTAGACGAAGCCCGAGGTGAGGTAGAGCGCCTCCGACGTCTCGCCGTGCGGGCTGCGCATCAGGCCGCCGCGGACCGCGGTGGTGGCGGCACGGTGCGTCGGCGCGTAGGTCAGTCGGGGACGGTCGGTCATCGGACCCTCTCATGTTGGGTCCGGCCCTCGGAGACGCGAACGGCGACCCGTCCGCTGGCCTCTTTAGCCGGGCGGCGATGCACCGGCATCGCCCCCCGTCGCGCTTGTTTCACCTCGCCGCAAGCCGGCCGGACAAATCACGAGGGCGGGTCGCCCCGCGCCCCGTGGCTAGGCCGCGCAGCGGGCGAAATCAAGATGCCGGCCCGCGACGGGGCGCACTTGAAGGGGGGCGGGGCTGCGCCCTATACATCAGGGACGTGCGGGTATGATGTAATGGTAGCCTGTCAGCTTCCCAAGCTGAATGCGCGGGTTCGATTCCCGCTACCCGCTCCAGCCCTCAGCCGGTGCTGAATGGTGCCAGCGCGGCGGTGTCGAAGGCGACACCGTGGCCGGGCCGCTCGGGCGCGATCGCGCGTCCCTCGACGATCCGCATGGGCTCGGCGATGAAGCGGTCGAGCCCGAAGCCGTGCACCTCCAGGTACGACCGGTTGGGCGCGGCGGCGAGCAGATGCACGGTCAGGTCGTGCACGCCATGGGAGGTCACTGGCAGGTTGAACGCCTCGGCCAGCGCCGCGACCTTCATGAACACGGTCACACCGCCGACGATCGCCACATCGGGTTCGGGGAAGGTGACGCCGCCCGCCGCGATCAGCTCCTTGAACTCCCAGAGCGACTTGAGGTTCTCCCCGGCCGCGATCGGGTGTCCGCCCTCGCGCACGATGCGCGCCTGGCCGGCGATGTCGTCGGGGATGGTGGGCTCCTCCAGCCAGACGAGGCCATAGGGCTGGACCGCGCGCGCGGCCCGGATCGCCTCGTCCGCGCTCCAGCGCATGTTCGCATCCGCCATCAGCGCGAAGTCGTCGCCGAGATGCGCGCGCATCGCCGCGACACGCTCGACATCCTGACGCAGCGACGGACGACCCACCTTCATCTTGATCGCGCGGAAGCCCTGGGCCTGGAAGTCGTCGGCCTGGGCGAGCAGCCGGTCGAGCGGGAAGTCGAGGTCGATGCCGCCGGCATAGCAGGGCACGTGCGGGTCGAACCCGCCGAGATGGCGCCAGAGCGGGGCGTTCGCGCGCTTCGCCGCGAGGTCCCACAGCGCGATGTCGATCGCCGCGACCGCGAGGCTGGTCTGCCCGCCGCGGCCGCCGAAATGCAGCCGCCACCACATCGCCTGCCAGATCGCCTCGATCCGCTCCGCGTCCTGGCCGATCACCACGGGCGCGAGGTCGTGCTGGATCAGCGCCAGCACGGCCGCGCCGCCCGAATCGACCGTGTAGGTGTAGCCGAGCCCCGTCGCCCCATCGGCATCGGTCACGGTGGCCGTGATGAGCTGGAAATGGGTGATGGTGTGGTGCGTGCTGTCGGAGAGCGCGACCGGCAGGGGGATGCGATAGAGGGCGGCGTCGAGGCGTTCGATCGTGCTCATGCGGTCACCTGCCGTGTCGAAGCGGTTGCGGACGCAGACGCTGCGCGTCCGGCCCGCGGTACCGCCCTGGCGGGCGGCTGTCGAGCCACCCCCGCGGTGCGCGCCGGTTCCAGATCGCGCGCTGCCGCCCCACCATGGCGCCGATGACCGATCGTCCGCTTCCCGCCGAGGCCGCCGCGCTGCCCGTCGCCGAGGCGCTGCCGGCGCTGCTCGGCGCGCTTGAGCGCGGCAACGCGGTGCTGGTGGCGCCGCCCGGCGCGGGCAAGACCTCGGTCGTGCCGCTCGCGCTGCTGCACGCGGCCTGGCGCGCGCCGGAGGCACGCATCCTCGTGCTGGAGCCGCGCCGGGTCGCGGCGCGCGCGGCGGCCCGCCGCATGGCGTCCCTGCTCGGCGAACAGGTCGGCGGCACGGTCGGCCTGCGCACGCGGCTCGACGCCGCCGTCTCGGCCGCGACACGGATCGAGGTCGTCACGGAAGGCCTGCTCGTGCGCCGGCTGCACGCCGATCCCGGCCTCTCCGGCATCGCCTGCGTGGTGTTCGACGAGGTGCATGAGCGCTCGCTCGATGCCGATCTGGCGCTGGCGCTGACGCGCGACCTCCAGGCGGTCCGGCCGGAGCTGCGTCTGGTCGCGATCAGCGCCACGCTGGATGGGGCCGCCTTCGCGCGGCTGCTCGATGCGCCGGTGATCGAGAGCGCGGGAAGGATGTTCCCGGTCGCGGTGCGCTGGGCCGCCCGCGATGACGATCCCCGCGACCTGCCCGAGCGCGCTGCCGCGACGGCGCAGCGCGCGCTCGCCGAGACGTCGGGCGATATCCTCGTGTTCCTGCCCGGCATGGCCGAGATCCACCGCGCCGAGGCGGCGCTCGCCGACGCGCCGGCCGTCGTCCGCCCGCTGCACGGCGAACTCCCGCCCGAGGCGCAGGATCTCGCGCTCCGCCCGGACGCCGACGGCCGGCGCAAGATCATCCTCGCCACCGCGATCGCCGAAACGAGCCTCACCGTCGAGGGTGTGACTGCGGTGGTGGACAGCGGCTTCCGCCGCGCGCCGCGCTTCGATCCGGGCTCGGGGTTGACGCGGCTCGCCACCGTGCGGATCAGCCGCGCCGCCGCCGAGCAGCGCGCGGGCCGCGCCGGGCGGCTGGGCCCCGGCGTGGTGTTCCGGCTCTGGACCGAGGCGGCGCATCGCGGGCTCGCCGCTTCCGACCGGCCGGAGATCCTGGAGGCCGACCTGGCGCCGCTCGCGCTCGATCTCGCCGCCTGGGGCGCCGATCCTTCGGCGCTGCCGTTCCTCGATCCGCCGCCCGCGGGCGCGCTCGCGGCCGGACGGGAGCTGCTCCGCACGCTCGGCGCGCTCGATGCGACAGGCGCGATCACGCCGCGTGGCCAGCTGATGGCGCGGCTCGGCGCGCATCCGCGGCTCGCGGCGATGATGGTCGCGGCGCGCGAGCGGGGCGAGGCCGAGGCCGCGCTTGCCGCCGAACTCGCCGCCGTGTTGGAGGAGCGCGACCCCCTGCGCGGCGCGGACGCCTCCGCCGACATCCGGCTCCGGCTCGGCCGGCTCGGGGGCGCGGCGGCGCGCGCGGCGGCGCAGTACCGGCGCCGTCTCGGTGTGTCCGCGCGCGACGGCGATCCCGACCATGCCGGTGTGCTGCTCGCCGCGGCGTTTCCCGACCGCATCGCGATGGCGCGCGGCGCGCCCGGCGCGTTCCTGCTCGCGAATGGCCGAGGCGCGCGGCTTTCGCCCGCCGACCCGCTCGCGCGCGCGCCGTTCCTCGCGGTCGCGGCGCTCGACCTCTCGGGGACGGATGCGCGCATCCGCCTCGCCGCGCCGCTGGCACGCGCCGAGGTGGAGACGCTCGCGGCCGCGCGCATCGCCACCACCGAGGACGTCGCCTGGGACGACCAGGCCGGCGCGGTGCGGGCGCGGCGGCGGCGCGTGCTCGATGCGCTCGTGCTGGACGAGACGCCGATCGCCGATCCCGAGGCGGCGCTGGTGGCGCGCGGGCTCTGCGCGGGGGTGCGGGCGCGCGGCCTCGGCGTGCTGCCGTGGACGCCGGCGGCACGCAACCTCCAGGCGCGCGTGGCGCTGATGGCGGCGCATGAGCCCGGCTGGCCCGATCTCGCCGACGCGGCGCTCGCCGCCACGCTCGAGCACTGGCTGGCGCCGCAGCTCGCGGGTGTCCGCAACCTCGGCGAACTCGCCCGGCTCGATCTCGCCGCGATCCTGCGCGGCCTCCTGGGCTGGGAGCGCGCCGCGTCGCTCGACGCCGCGCTGCCGACGCATCTCGCGCTGCCGCACGGGCGGGCGATGATCGACTACACGCGCGATCCGCCGACGGTCTCGGCGCGTGCGCAGGCGCTGTTCGGGCTGGCGGCGACACCGCGCCTCGCCGGCGGGCGCGTGCGGGTGCAGATCGAATTGCTCTCGCCGGCCGGGCGACCCATCGCCGTGACCGGCGATCTCGCGGCGTTCTGGCGTGGCGGCTGGGCCGAGGTGCGCAAGGCCATGCGCGGTCGCTACCCCAAGCACGCCTGGCCCGAAGACCCCTCTACGACCGCGGCTCCCGCCACAGCCAGGCGCCCATGACCACCGCAGGCAGCGCGAACACCGCCCAGGCGATCCGGTAGCCCGTTGCGAGGGCGACCAGCCCGAACAGCGGCGGCAGCACGATCTGGCCGATCTGGGCGAAGAACAGCACCCCGCCGGTGACCGAACCGGCGCGGCCCGGCGGCGAGAGCCGGGCAACCTCGGCAAGCATCAGCCCGTGGAAGGCCATCACGGTGGCCGAGTTCAGCACCAGCGCGCCGAGCACGATCAGGTCGGAGGCGGAAGCAGGCAGCATCGCCATCGCGCCGAAGGCGGCCGCGGTGCCGAAGCCGATGCCGGCCAGCAGGCGGCGCGGCGCCACGAACCGCCCGCCGAGCCAGCCCCAGAGGATGCGGCCCGGGATCGCGACCAGGGTGGCGATGCTGAACAGCCCGCCGGCGGCGGCGAGGCTTCGCCCCTGCGCCTCGACCAGGAACACGACGATGAAGGTGGTGTGCACGAATTGCAGGCCGACATAACAGATCGCCATCGCGGTGATCGTGCCGACCCCGGGGCTCCAGGCGGAGCGGATGGTCTCGCCGACCGCGCTGAGCCCGAGGGCGGCGGCGGGGTCGCGGTCGGTGTCGCAGCGCGCGCGCCAGGGCTCCAGCAGGATGGCGAGGACGATGCAGAGCAGCGCACAGAGGCCGAGCGAACCGCGCCAGCCGGCGACCGCGGCGAAGGCCGGGGCCAGTGCGCCGGTCATCGCCACGCCGAGCGGCACGCCGGTCTGCTTGATGCTGAAATAGAGCGGCTGCTGGCGGCGCGGCACCACGCGGGCGAGCACGTGCGAGGAGGCGGGCGTCGAGACGGTCGAACCGAGCCCGACCAGGAAGCCGCCGACCGCGATCGCGATGACACCGGCCGGCGCGCCCAGGGCGACGCCGAGCCCGGCGATCGCCAGCGAGACCTGGCTCACCCGGAACCCGCCATAGCGCCGCAGGAACCCGCCCACGCCCACCGTGCCCACCATGGCGGCGGCGGCGGCGAGCGCTGTGTAGCTGCCGGCATGCGACGGATCGATGCCGAGTTCCGCGCCGATCGGCGGCGCCAGCACCGGCACGACCCCGCGCGTGAAGGTCGCGAAGGCCTGCTGCACCAGCATGGCGAGCGTGGCGGTGAGGGCAAGCGACACGGCCGGAACCCGGTGGCGGAGGGTGCCGCCACCCTACGCGGGTCATGCTGCGGTGCAACCCCGCGCCGCCGCGGCGCTCCGGCGGCGCAATACGGCCGTGTCCGAGACGACGTTGGGGGAGACCCCGCTGGCCGGATATACTGCGCGCGGCGGCGCCGCCGCCCTCCGACCACTCACCTTGGAGCGCCTGATGCGCATCCTGCTCGTTGAAGATGACAAGGACGTCTCGCGGTTCGTCGCGAAAGGACTGAAGGAAAGCGGCCACGTGATCGACCAAGCCGACAACGGCCGCGACGGCCTGTTCCTCGCCGCCTCGGAGAACTACGACCTGATCGTGCTGGACCGGATGCTGCCCGGCGGCATGGACGGGCTCAGGCTGCTGGAAACCCTGCGCGCCACCGGCTCGAAGGTGCCGGTGCTGTTCCTTTCCGCCCTCGCCCAGGTCGATGACCGCGTGAAGGGGCTGAAGGCGGGTGGGGACGACTACCTCACCAAGCCCTTCGCCTTCACCGAACTGCTCGCCCGGATCGAGGCGCTCGGCCGGCGGTCGCGCGGCGAGGGGCCGGTCACACGGCTCGCGATCGCCGATCTCGAGATGGACCTGCTCGCGCGCAGCGTGAAGCGTGCGGGCCGCACGATCGACCTGCAGCCGCGCGAGTTCCGCCTGCTCGAGTTCCTGCTGCGCAACGCCGGCCAGGTGGTGACGCGCACCATGCTGCTCGAGGCGGTGTGGGACTATCATTTCGATCCGCAGACGAACGTGATCGACGTCCACGTGTCGCGACTGCGCCAGAAGATCGATCGCGGCTTCGCCTTCCCGCTGATCCACACCGTGCGCAACGCCGGCTACATGCTGCGCGCCGACCAGTGAGCCTGTCCGCGCATCCGCCGAAGCGCGCGGCCGATGGGCCGCTGCTTCGGCTGGTGCGCTCGCTCGGCTTCCGGATCGCGGCCCTGCACGCCGTGCTGCTGATCGCCTCCGGCGCGGCGCTCGGCGGGTTCTTCTGGTGGAACACGGCCGGCTACCTGAACCGCCAGGTGGACCAGTCGCTGCGCAACGACGTCGCGCTGATGACCGCGCGCTTCGAGGACGGCGGAATCGACGCGATCATCCGCACGATCGCGCAGCGGCTCGCCGAGGATTCGGACGAGGAGGAGGTCTTCCTGCTGGTCGGCCCCGACGGTCGATCGCTGGCCGGCAATCTCGAATCCTGGCCGGCCGGCATGCCGCTCGACGCGCAGTGGATCGAATCGCCGATCGAGCATGATGGCATCAAGTCCACCGGACGCCTCTATGGCATGGAACTCGCCGGCGGTTACCGGCTGATCGTCGGGCGCGATGTGGCGAACCGGCTGCGCCTGCGCGAGCTCGTTGCCGATGCGGTGCTGTACGGCTCGGCGCTGGCCGTGCTGCTGGCGGGACTGGGCGGCGTGCTGGTGCAGCGTGTCTTGCAGAGGCGGATCGACCAGGTGGCGGTGACGGCGGTGGCGATCGGCCACGGCGACCTGTCGCGTCGGGTGCCGCTGACCGGTGCCGACGACGAGTTCGACCAGCTCGCGCGCATCTTCAACGGCATGCTCGACCGGATCGGCGGGCTTATGGACGGCGTGCGGCAGGTCTCGAACGCGATCGCGCACGATCTGCGCACGCCGATCGCGCGCACGCGCGCGCGGCTCGAGGAGTCGCAGCGCGAGGCGACGGACGAGGCGGAGCTGCGCGCGGCGATGGAGCGTGGCATCGCCGAACTCGACGGTATCATCGCGGTGTTCCAGGCGATCCTGCGCATCGCCGAGATCGAAGCCGGCGCACGGCGCTCCGCCTTCGCGCCGTTCGATCTCTCGGCGCTGCTTGCCGATGCAGCCGAGCTCTACGAGGCCGTGGCGGAGGAGAAGGGGGTCCGGCTGGAGGCCGAGCCGACGGCGGGGCTCGCCATGGTCGGGGATCGCGACCTCGTTCTTCAGGCGGTCGCCAATCTGCTCGACAACGCGATCAAGTTCACACCACCCGGCGGTCGCGTGCAGCTCGGCGCTTCGCGCGGCGACGAGGTCGTGGAGATCGTGGTCGCGGACACCGGACCGGGGATTCCGGAAACCGAACGCCCGCGCGTGACGGAGCGCTTCTATCGCGCCGAGACGAGCCGGGGCACGCCGGGCTCGGGTCTCGGGCTGACGCTGGTCGAGGCGGTGGCGCATCTGCACGCCGGCACGCTCGAATTCGGGGGCGACCCGGAGGGCGGGCCGGGGCTGCGCGCGGTGCTGCGTCTCGCGTCCGGCGAGGTGCCCCGGCATGGGCGCGCGGGCGAGGTGCAGCGGCGGCGCGCCGCGAGCGTTGCGCAGGAGGCACGCCTGGAGCGCGTGCCGGCCGCGGCGACGATGGACGGGCAGACATCGGGCTGAAACACGGCGCACGCAGACAACGCGTCCGTGCAACGTTTTGGAGTCTCCTCCGTGTCCAAGCTGCCTCTGCTGTTCCTTGCAACGGCTGCCGCCTGCCTGCTGGCCGGCGTCGGCATGGGGATCGCGATGGGGATCACCCACGACTTCTCGCTCAGCCCCGTGCATGCGCATCTGAACCTGCTCGGCTGGACCTCGCTCGCGCTGATGGGCCTGACCTTGCGGGCCTATCCTGAGCTCCTGCGGAGCCGGCCGCTCGCCTGGGCGCAGTATGGACTTTCGGCCGGCTCGGCGCTGATCTTCCCGGCCGGCATCTACCTCGCGGTCACGCAGGATGCGCCGGGTGTGGCGATCGCGGCCTCGCTGGTGTGGTTCGCCGGTGTCGTGCTGTTCCTGGCGCGGCTCGTGGGGTTGCTGGTCGCGCACGACAGCGCGGTGACGACGGTGTCGGCACGCCTCAACCCGTTGGCAGGCTAGCACTACTTTGGCAAAGTGGCCATGAATTTGACGGCGAGGCTTTGGCTGCAGTGCGGACATCGGCGGCTGTGGGGGCCGAAGAGATGCTGCTGCAAGGCGCGTCTGACGGCGGGAAGGCTCGGCTCAGGCGGCGGTCCCGGCGGCTGGTTTTTTCCCCCCTTTCGCCGCAGCGAGCCGCTGGGCTTGCAGGAAGGCGTAGGCGATCATCGTCATCAGCGCGTGGCGGTGCCGCCCGGCCCATGATCGCCCCTCGAAGTGATCGAGGCCGAGTTCCTCCTTCAGCTGCTGGT
>NZ_KB899946.1 GCF_000378465.1 Elioraea tepidiphila DSM 17972 | reverse complement strand
CTGCTGTTCCACCGCCGCCGCGATCGAGGCGGCGATGCCGCTGATCTTCTCGATCGTGCCGCCGATCGCCCGGATCGCCTCCACCACCCGGCCGGTCTCGCCCTGCACCGCGGCGATCTGGCCGCCGATCTCCTCGGTCGCCTTCGCCGTCTGCGAGGCGAGGTTCTTCACCTCCGAGGCGACCACCGCGAAGCCCTTGCCCGCCTCGCCGGCGCGCGCCGCCTCGATCGTCGCGTTCAGCGCCAGCAGGTTGGTCTGGCCGGCGATGTCGTTGATCAGACGCACCACCTCGCCGATCCGGTGCGCGCTCGCGGCCAGCGACTCGACGGTGCTGTTCGTGCGGGTCGCCTCCGACACCGCCTCCGAGGCGATGCGCGTGCTCTCCGCGACCTGGCGGCTGATCTCGGCGATCGAGGCGGCAAGTTCCTCGGCGGCCGAGGCGACGGTCTGCACGTTCGCACTCGCCTGCTCCGCCGCCGCAGCCACCGCCGTCGCCTGCCGCGAGGTCTCCTCCGCTCCCGCAGCCATCCCGGTCGCCGTCGCCTCAAGCTCCGTCGCAGCAGCCGCCACACCCTTCACCACCGCGCTGGACTCGGCCTCGAAGCGCGCGGTCGTCTCCTCGATCACCTTGGCGCGTGCCGCCTTCGCCTCGGCCTCGCGCAGCTGTGCGGCCTGCAGCTCGCGCGCCTTGATCAGGTTGTCGCGGAACACAGCCATGGTGGCGGCAATATCGCCGACCTCGTCACGGCGGCCCTCACCGTAGATCGGGCTCTCGGTGTCGCCGTCCGACAACCCGCGCAGCCGCCTGACGGAAAGCTCGATCGGGCGGGCGATGCCGCGCGCGCCGATCAGCCAGACGAGCAGGGCGGAGACGACGAGCGCGATCGCGACCACGGCGAGGACCATCAGCCGCTGCGCGGCCGCACCCGCCTCCGCGTCCGCCTGCGCGCGTGCCTGAGCCGCCTGGGCGGCGGCCTCGAGCTCATCCGTCAGCTTGTCCAGCGTCAGGAAATCCTGAAGGCTCGCGTACACTATCCGGTTGGCCTCGGCGTCCTGCCGCTCGGCCGCGGCCAGGGTGCGCGCCACACCCGCCATGTAGCGCTCCGCCGCCGGCGCGAGCTCCGCGAGCATTCCCTGCCGCTCGGCGCCCGCGTGCGCCCCGATGGCCTCCGCCCCCATGCGGAAGCGCGCATGGAATTGCGAGATCTCCGACCGGATCGCGCCGATCTCTGCGGTACGGTCGGTCGCCGCCCGAAATTCCAGCCGGCGGATATGGGCGAAGCTCGCGTTGATGCGCGCGGCGTGGGCCGCCGCGTCGCCCTCTTTTTCCACCCGAACGAGGTCGTCGATCAATCGATCGATCCCGCGCAGCGCCATGCCGCCAAGCGTGAGCATGGCGAGGCCGAGAGCGGCGGCGAGGATGCCGAACTTGGCGGTGATCCGCAGCGAGGCGATGGCGGAGATCATGCGATTGGCTCCTAGCTCGGGGAGCGACGATGATCGTTTCCCATGTTTAAGGAACGGTTGCCTTAGTAGGCGAGGCCTCGACCGATCCGGCCCGGCCGGAACGCCGGCTCAAGGAGAGACGAGACGCAGGCGCCCGGGTCGCCGGGCTGCCGGCACGGGCGCGGTCGCCACGCGGCGGAGGAACGCGATCGCCTCGTCCACCGGCAGCGGCGGCGCGAGCAGGTAGCCCTGGATCGCGTCGCAGCCCTCGGCCCGCAGGGCCGCCCGCTGCTCTTCTGTCTCGACCCCTTCGGCCAGCGTCTCGAGCCCCAGATCGCGCCCGAGGCGGATGACGGCGCGGGCGATCGGGCCGAGGCCTGCGCCGCTGACGTCGCGCAGGAAGGAGCGGTCGATCTTGAGGCGCTGCACCGGGAAGCGCGGCAGGTGCGCCAGCGATGCATAGCCCGTGCCGAAATCGTCGAGCGCGAGCCGGAACCCGGCGGCGCGCAGCCGTTTCAGAACCGTCTCGATGCGCTCGCCCGCGCGGTCGAGCAGCACGGTCTCGGTCACCTCGAACTCGATCTCGCTGGGGGACAGGTCATGCGCCACCAGCAGGCCGAAGGTCTCCTCCAGGAAGGCGCCGGCGAGCAGTTGGGCTGTCGAGACGTTGATCGCGACCACGCCCGGCGCCAAGCCGGCATCGTGCATCCGCCGCTGTGCGGCTAAGGCAGCGCGCATCACCGCCTGGCCGAGCGGGATCGCGAGACCCATCTCGTCGGCGAGCGGGACGAACTCGGCGGGGGGGATCGGCGTGCCGCCATCGGACCAGCGCGCGAGCACCTCAAAACCGAGGTGCCGGCCGTCGGCTGCGGCGGCCTGCGGCTGCAGGCAGATGGCGATCCGCTCCTCGGCCAGGGCGCAGCGCAACCGTTCGCCGAGCGCGGCGCGGCGACCCAGGTCGGCGCCGAGCTTCGGCTCGAAGAGCACTGTAGCGTCGGTTCCGCGGCGCTTCGCCTCCCTGAGCGCGAGATCGGCGGCGCGCAGCAGCGCCGCGATATCCTCGGCATCCTGCGGCCAAAGCGCCGCGCCGATGCGGATTCCCGGCCGCAGGCTGAGACCGCGGAGATCCAGCCGGGCCGCGACCGCGCTGCGGACCCGGGCGATCGCCTTCAACAGATCGCGCCGGCCGCCGAGGCCGGGCAGCAGAACGGCGAACTCGTCGCCGCCGAGCCGTGCCGCGAGCTCCCGGCCGCCGAGGCACGCCCGGAGCCGGACCGCGATCTCGCGCAGCAGCGCATCCCCGACCATGTGGCCGTGGGCGTCGTTCACGGCCTTGAACTGGTCGAGATCGATGAGCAGAAGGCCGATCGCGTGGCCGTCCGCCGTGGCGATCGCCCGCTCGAGCCGCGCGAGCAGGCAGCGGCGATTGGGCAGGCCGGTCAGCGGATCGGTCTCGGCGCGCCGCTGCGCCTCCGCCTCCGCCTGCTTGAGGCGCGTGATGTCGGAGCGCAGACAGACCAGCATGCCCGAGGGCGAACGGCGCTCGAGCGCCTGCAGCCAGCGCCCGTCGGGCAGCGGGATCTCGCGGGCGGGACCGGCCGCGCGCAGCCGTGCCGCGAGATCCGCCGTCCAGCGCGCGACCGTCTCCTCGGGCGCGTCGGCGGCGATCTCGGCGGCGTACTGCCCGGCGGCGACCCCCTTGCGCAGCACGGTCTCGATCGTGTCGCCCTCGCGGAGCAGCGGCGCGAGGCGCGGAAACAGTTCGTGGTAAGCTTGGTTGACGAAGCGCAGCCGCTCGTCCGGCCCGTACACGATCACCCCCGAGGGCAGGGTGTCGAGCATCTCGCCGATCGCCCGCTCGGCCGCCTCGCGCCGGGCGATCTCGGCCCGCATCCCTTCCTCGGCGCAGCGGCGCGCGGTGATGTCGGTCTCGATCGCGACGAAGCCGGTCAGGCGGCCCGCCGCGTCCGTGAGCGGCGTCGTCTCGATGCTGATCCAGTACGGCCCGCCCGCGCGCGTGTAGTTGACGATCTCCACGGCGAAGCCCCTGCCGGCGCGGATCGCCGCCCGCATCCGGGCGACGGTCGCGGGATCGGTGCCGGGCCCCTGCAGTACCGAGCCGGGGCTCCGCCCGGCCAGTTCCGCCAGCCCGTAGCCGGTCAGCCGCTCGAAGGCGGGATTGACCCAGACCGTCAGGCCGGCCGCATCGGTGATGATCGCGGCGTTGGTCATCTGCCGCACCACCAGCGCAAGACGCGCATGGTCGAGCGCGGCCGCCTCGGCCTCGGTCACGTCCTCGAAGGTGCCGACCAGGCGCACGACGCGGCCGCCCTGCCGCACCGCCATGCCGCGCGCCCGCACGGTCAGCCGCCGTCCCCGCGCCGTCACGAACGGCAGGCGCAGGTCCCAGGGCGTGCCGTCGGCGATGGCCGCCTCGATGGCCCGCCGCAGCGCGGACCGCGCTTCCCCCGCATAGAACGCGATCGCGCTCTCCAGCGTCGGCGTGAAGGCATCGTCCACCTCGTGGATCGCCCGTGTGCGCGGGCACCACGCCACGCTCGATGTCCGCAGATCGACGCGCCACGCACCAAGCCCGCTGCACGCGAACATTTCTCTCAGGTCCCGATGGCTGGGGGACCAGGCAAGCTCGCCGGTCATGTGGTCGCCGGCCGGACTCGCGCGGTGGGACAGTGGCCGGTGCGTCGGGAATGTGTCCGGGTCGGCTCTGGCATCATTCGAGCATCCACCGGACTTATTGCGCCGACGTTAAGCGTGGCCGGTTCGGCGAGCGCCCGGCCTCGGTTGGCTATGCCCCCTGGTCGAGCGCCGCGCGCAGGCGCATCGCCCCCTCGCCGGGGGGAATGAGCCCCTCGCGCAGGAACAGGTCGATCAGCACCAGATTGACGTTGAACTTGAAGGCGTCCGTGTCGCGCACCGCGGCGAACACCCGGGCGATCGGCCAGAGCTCGAACCGCTCCACCTCGTCATCGCCCGGGCGCGGCACGAAGTCCTCCGGCAGGACGAGGTCGAACACGTGCAGCGTGTCCCGGCGGATGCCCCGCGCCTGGCGCGGTTCGTTCCAGGCCATCACGTAGCCGATCCGCCCCGCCGGCCGCGCGGTGGCGGCGCGTTCGGGCGGAATGCCCGCCTCCTCGGCGGCTTCCTTCACGAGCGTCTCCAGCGGGGTCAGTCCGGCCGGGATACCGCCGGCGACGACGTTGTCGAGCTTGCCCGGCGCGATCGACTTGTCGCGCGCGCGCACGCCGATCCAGAGATGCAGCCCGTCGGCGCGGCGGACCAGCCCGTTCACGTGCACCCCTTCGGCGCGCACGCCGAAGGCAGGCACCGCGGCGCGGTCGAGCGTGGCAAGGCTGAGCCCGCCGGGCTCGGCGCGGATGTCATAGCGTTCGGACCGGAGCCGGGGGATCAGCCCGGCCGTGACAAGCCCTTCGCAGACCCGCGCCAGCGCATCCGACCGCGCGCCGGGGCTGCGCAGACGCCCGGCCATCGCCACCCCGTCGGCGTCGAAATGAAACACCGCCGGCCAGTAGGTGAGGGCGCGCACGAGGTCGGGCGCGAGCCAGCCGACCGGCCGCCCTTCGATCCGGAACGGCTCGAACCCGGCGGGCGAGAGGATGTCGTTGCAGGCGGCGACGTGGCGGAAGAAGGGCGCGAGGTCCATGGCGGGCGGGTAGCACGGGGCGCGCGGGCCGGCGATGGCAGGGATGCCGGCCAGGGGGCTTTGATCCGGGCCCTCCGGCACGACATGCTTGGGGCGAACGGAGCGCCAGTCACGTGACCCACGCCAAGCCCGCCCAGGGGCGGTCGCATCTCGCGACCCTGAAGACGCTGCTGCCCTATCTGTGGCCCGCCGACGACCCCACGCTGAAGCTCCGGGTGGTCGCCGCGCTGACCTTCCTGGCGCTGGCCAAGGTCGCGACCGTGGCGGTGCCGGTGGTGCTGGCCCGTGCGGTCGATGCGCTCGCCCCGCGCGACGGGCTGATCGCGGTGCCGATCGCGCTGGTGCTCGGCTACGGACTCCTGCGTCTTGCCGCCTCAGGATTCCAGGAGCTGCGCGATGCCGTGTTCGCGCGCGTCGCCCAGGCGGCGATCCGCACGGTCGGGCTGAAGACCTTCCGCCACCTGCACGCCCTTTCCTTGCGCTTCCACCTCGATCGCCAGACCGGCGGGCTGTCGCGCATGGTCGAGCGCGGCACGCGCGGCATCGAGACGGTGCTGCGGTTCGCCCTGTTCAGCACCCTGCCGACGCTGGTGGAGATCGGGCTCGCGACGGTCGTGATCTGGATCGCACTGGGTTGGGAATTCGCCGCGATCGTGTTCGCCACGCTGGCGCTCTACGTCACGTTCACGCTGGTGTTCACCGAGTGGCGCGTGAAGTTCCGCCGCGCGATGAACGAGACCGACCAGGAGGCCTCGACCAAGGCGGTCGATTCGCTCCTGAACTACGAGACGGTGAAGTACTTCAACAACGAGGCGCACGAGGCGAAGCGCTACGAGGCAGCGCTGCGCGCCTATGAGCGCGCGGCGGTCAAGAGCCAGGTCACGCTCAACATGCTGAACCTCGGCCAGGCGGGAATCATCGCGCTCGGGCTCACCGCGGTGATGCTTCTCGCCGCCTATGGCGCGGCGGCGGGCACCATGACGGTCGGCCAGTTCGTGATGGCCAACACCTTCCTGATCCAGCTCTACGTGCCGCTCAACTTCCTCGGCTTCGCCTATCGCGAGATC
The DNA here is from genome assembly GCF_000378465.1 of Elioraea tepidiphila DSM 17972. GTDB lineage: Bacteria > Pseudomonadota > Alphaproteobacteria > Acetobacterales > Acetobacteraceae > Elioraea > Elioraea tepidiphila. The sequence goes on along the minus strand of NZ_KB899946.1, from coordinate 19,740 downwards.
AAGCAGGGGCTCGTGGACATGGAGGCGATGTTCCGCCTGCTGGCCGAGAGCCGCGAGATCGCCGATGCGCCGGACGCGAAGCCGCTGGTCGTCGCCGAGGGCGAGGTGCGGTTCGAGGACGTGCACTTCGCCTACCGCCCCGATCGTGGCATCCTGCACGGGGTGAGCTTCACCGTGCCGCCGGGCGCGACGGTGGCGATCGTCGGCTCCTCGGGCGCGGGCAAGTCGACCATCTCGCGGCTGCTGTTCCGCTTCTACGACGTGAACGCGGGCCGCATCACGATCGACGGCCAGGACATCCGCGCGGTGACCCAGGAAAGCCTACGCCGAGCCCTCGGCATCGTCCCGCAGGATACCGTGCTGTTCAACGACACGATCCGCTATAATATCCGTTACGGCCGGCCCGACGCGACGGATGCGGAGGTGGAACAGGCCGCCCGCCTCGCGCGCATCCACGACTTCATCGTCTCGACGCCGGACGGGTACGAGACGCGCGTGGGCGAGCGCGGGCTCAAGCTCTCGGGCGGCGAGAAGCAGCGCGTGGCGATCGCGCGCACGATCCTGAAGAACCCGCCGATCCTCGTGTTCGACGAGGCGACCAGCGCGCTCGACACGCGCACCGAGCGCGAGATCCAGGCGAACCTGAAGGAGCTCGCGCGCGACCGCACCACGCTGGTGATCGCGCACCGGCTCTCGACCGTGATGGACGCGGACGAGATCCTGGTGCTGGACCACGGCCGGGTGGTCGAGCGCGGCACGCACGCGGCCCTGCTCGCCAAGGACGGACATTACGCCGAGATGTGGCGCCGCCAGGCCGAGCTCGCGGAGGCGGAAGCCGAGGCCGAGGCCGCGCGCGAAGCCGAGGCGGCCGCCGACTGACCGCTAAGGCACCAGCACCAGCGCGCCGGTCACCCGCCCCTCGCGCAGCCGCGCCAGCGCCTCGTTCGCCCGATCGAGCGGCAGCGTCTCGACCTCGGTGCGCACCGGGACCTGTGGGGCAAGGGCGAGGAACTCCTCCCCGTCGCGGCGCGTCAGATTGGCGACCGAGCGCACCACCCGCTCCTGCCAGAGAATCTCATAGGGAAAGCCCGGGATCTCGCTCATGTGGATGCCGGCGCAGACCACCACCCCACCGCGATCGACCGCGCGCAGCGCGGCCGGCACCAGCGCGCCCACAGGGGCGAACAGGATGGCCGCGTCGAGAGGCTCGGGCGGGGCCTCGTCCGACCCGCCCGCCCACTCCGCGCCGAGCGCGCGGGCGAAATCCTGCGCCGCAGCGTCGCCGCGCCGGGTGAAGGCGAAGACGCGCCGCCCCTCGTGGCGCGCGACCTGCGCGACGATGTGCGCGGCCGCGCCGAAGCCGTACAGGCCGAGCCGGCGCGCCTCGCCCGCCATGCGCAGCGCGCGATGGCCGATCAGCCCGGCGCAGAGCAGCGGTGCCGCCTCCACGTCCGAATACGAGTCCGGGATCGGGAAGCAGAACCGCGCATCCGCCACCACATGCTCGGCATAGCCGCCGTCGATCTGATAGCCGGTGAAGCGGGCCGCCTCGCAGAGATTCTCGCGCCCCGAGCGGCAGAACCGACAGGCGCCGCAGGTGAAGCCCAGCCAGGGCACGCCCACCCGGTCGCCCTCGCGGAACCCCGCGACCCCTGGCCCGAGCGCCTCGACCCGGCCGACGATCTCGTGGCCGGGGATGATCTCCGGCTTGGGGTCGGGCAGCTCGCCATCGACGACGTGCAGGTCGGTGCGGCAGACCGCGCAGGCGGCGACGCGCAGCCGGAGCTGCCCGGGTCCGGGTTCGGGAACCGGCAGGCAGCGCAGCGCCAGGGGGCGTCCCGCACGCTCCAGAACCATCGCGCGCATGATGGCCATGATCTCCCTCCGCGCCGCAGGATAGCCCGGCAGGGGTTTCCCTGCCGCCCCCGGTTCCCCATGTCAGCCGCTGGCAGAGATGGAGAGCGCGCATGCAGGCCGACCCGATGGGCGAGGCGCCGCAGGATCTGAGCCATGCCGGCTCGGTGGTGGACAAGGCGATCGAGTACATGATGGAGCAGAAGATCGGGCCCCTCTCGGCGGCCTCCGCCCTGCTTGGCGGCGCGATCGGGCTGCTCTCGCGCCAGATGAGCGACGAGGCGATCGTCCAGGTGCTCCAGAACGCGATCGCGAGCGTGCGGGCGGGCGAACTCCACGAGCCCGAACCGCCGCAGGGGTGAGCCCCGCCCGCGCGGCTTGACCGGCCGGGGGGGGGCGGCGTATAGGCTCGCTCTCGATCGGGCGCCTGACGGGCGCCCGAAGGTCTTTCGCGAGCCGAGGAGTACGGGTGATGGCGCGTCGCTGCAGCGTCACCGGCAAGGGCGTGCTGACGGGCAACAATGTCAGCCACGCCAACAACAAGACCCGCCGGCGCTTCCTGCCCAATCTGCAGGAGACGTCGCTGATGAGCGACGTGCTGGGCACGACCGTCCGGCTGCGGCTGACCACGCGCGGGATCAAGACCATCGAGCACAATGGCGGGCTCGATGCCTGGCTGCTGAACACGCCCGACCGCAGGCTCACCGACGAGGCTAAGACACTGAAGCGTCGGATCGCCCGCGCGGCGGAGAAGAAGTCGGCGGCCTGATCGCCGGCCGGCGCGCGGCGCTGGCCTCAGCCGAACTCCAGCGTCACGCTCTGCGGCCGGGGGTCGGACGGGTCGCGCATCCGACCCGATGCCCGGCGGTCGATCTGCGGCTCGAACGCGTCGTACTCGATCCGCGCCTTGCGGAACGGCCCCCAGTAGATCGCGGGGGCGAGCAGGATGTGGTCGAGCAGCAGCGGCCGGCCCCTGATCCCGTCGATGTACTCGTCGAACCGCGCGGTCCGGTTGCGGTCCCCGAGCTCACGGTCGATGAAGGCGTGGCGCAGCATCCGGCGCGGGTTGAACGGGTAGCCCGACACCACCGCGACCACGTCGTCGATCAGAGAGTGCTCCTCGATGGAGTGCACCCCCGGTCCGTCATCGAGATCACCCACCACGACGATGCGGGCCTCCGCGTCGTCCGCCAGGCGCTCGTCGAGCGCCATGCACGCGCATCAGCTCGCGGGATGCGCCGGCGGTCGCGCACGGCCCGGGCGATGAACTGCGGGCGCGTGGCCCCGTTGTCGCAGAGCGCGCGCCACCAACCGGCATCGTGTCATTCCGTGAAGACCATGAAGATCCGTCAGGCGGCGTCGTAGCGGAACAGCAGCAGCAGCGTCCGTTGCAGCGCGAAGAAGTTGTCGTCGGAGATCAGGACCACATGCAGTCCCTCCTCCGCCGGCGCGACGGCGATGCCCTCGAAATTGTCGGCAAGCAGCGGCGGCTCCAGGCGCGCGATCTCCACCCCCGTCAGCACCGGCGCGGCAAGCGAGGCGGCCTCCAGCCGCACGATCCGGCTCGCGAAGCCGGAAAGCCAGGCGAACCGCCGTTCCAGCACCAGCACGCCGCCATCCGGCAGCGCAGCCGCGCCGACCGGCACGAAGTGCTCGCCGATGTGCCAGTCGCGCCGCTGCCAGGCGCGGCCGTCGGGCGGGCCGAGCCAGGCGGCGACGGTGTCGGGCGCGCTGCCCGCGAGCCGCTCGGCGATCGCCAGCACCTGCCCGTCGGCCAGCACGGTCAGCGCCTCGATGCCGCCGTTGCGCGGCGCCGCGGCAAGTCCCGGCGGCGCGGGCACCGGGCGGCCCGGCCGGTCGAGTCCGTCGTGGCGCATGATCCGGTGCTGGCGCTCGAAGGCGATCAGGAACCGCCCGTCGGGCAGGCGGGCGAGCGCCTCGGCGTCGCCCCAGGCGCCTCGGCCGAGCGGACGGCCCCGGCTGCCGAGCAGGGGAAACAGCCGGGGCTCGGCAAGCCCCGCCGGTGCGCCCGCATGATCCAGCACCAGCCGCGCGGTGAGCCCCGCGCCGCGATCGCTGACCGCGTGCAGGGTCAGGTCCGCGTCCAGCACCAGCCCGGAGAAGCCACCGAAGTCGGGATGGTCGGCACGGAGGTCGAGCGCGCCCATGAAGCGCAGCGGGCCCAGACGGTCGGGCGCCTCATCGGTCTCGGAGAGCGGCAGGCGTCGGGCGCGAACGGCGATCGGCGCGGCTTCGGCGGCCGGCGCCAGCAGGGCGGCGAGGCCGCCGGCGACAACGAAGCGGCGGGAGAGGCTCAGGCGACCAGGGCGGCGCGCTCGGCCGCGGCGCGATGCCACGCCTCGGCCGCGTCCTCCTCGAACAGCTCGGCGAGCTTCTTCATCATGGTCCCGCCCAGCTCCTCGGCATCGACGATCGTGACCGCGCGGCGGTAGTAGCGCGTGACGTCATGGCCGATGCCGATCGCGGTGACCTCGATCAGCCGCTCGCGATCGACCCGGCGGATCACGTCGCGCAGGTGGCGCTCGAGGTAGTTGCCGGGATTGACGCTCAGCGTGGAGTCATCGACCGGCGCGCCGTCCGAGATCACCATGAGGATCTTGCGGTGCTCGGGCCGGGCGAGCAGGCGGCGATACGCCCATTCCAGCGCCTCGCCGTCGATGTTCTCCTTCAGCAGCCCCTCGCGCAGCATCAGGCCGAGATTCTTGCGCGCCCGTCGCCACGGCGCATCCGCCGCCTTGTAGACGATGTGACGCAGGTCGTTGAGCCGGCCGGGATTGCGGCGCTTGCCCTCCTGCACCCAGCGCTCGCGGCTCTGCCCGCCCTTCCAGGCGCGCGTGGTGAAGCCGAGGATCTCCACCTTGACACCGCAGCGCTCCAGCGTGCGGGCGAGGATGTCGGCGCTCATCGCCGCGACCGTGATCGGCCGGCCGCGCATCGAGCCCGAGTTGTCGATCAGCAGCGTGACGATCGTGTCGCGGAACTGGGTGTCGCGCTCGCGCTTGTAGGAGAGCGAGTGCATCGGATTGGCGACGATGCGCGCGAGCCGCGAGGCATCGAGCAGCCCCTCCTCGAGGTCGAACTCCCAGGAGCGCGACTGCTGCGCGAGCAGCCGGCGCTGCAACCGGTTGGCGAGCTTGGAGACCACGCCCTGGAGGTGCTGGAGCTGCTGGTCGAGCTGGCCGCGCAGCCGCGCGAGCTCGTCGGCGTCGCAGAGATCCGCCGCATCCACCTCCTCGTCGAATTGGCGGGTGAAGGGCTCGTAGCGGATCACGTTCGGGTCGAGCGGCTGGTCGCGCCGCGCCTGCGGCCCGGCGGGGCGGTCATCGCCATCGGCGGCCGCCCCCTCCTCCTCCTGCTGCTCGGCGGCGTCCATGGCCTCGGCCTGGCCGTCGGCCTCCTCCTCGCGCGCGCCGGGCATGGACTCCGCCTCGGCCGCGCTGCCCGCGCTCTCCTGCTCGTCGCTCTCGCCGCCCTCCTGCTCGCCCTCCTCGTCCTGCTCGGACTCGGCCTCGGCTTCGGCCTCCTCCTCGGCAAGATCGAGGCTCGCGAGCAGGCGGCGGCAGGCGCGCGCGAAGGCGTCCTGGTCGTCGGCCGAACGGGCGAGCGTGTCGAGGGCGGCATCGACCTTGCCGGCCAGATGCGGCCGCCAGGCATCGAGGATGGCGCGCGCGGCCTCGGGCGGGGCGTCGCCGGTCAGGCGTTCGCGCGCGAGCAGTTCGATCGCCTTGGCGAGCGGCAGCTGTTCGCGCCGGACCATGCGGTCATAGCCCTCGGCCTCGCACTCCTCGGCGAGCCGCGCGCGCAGATTGGCCGCGACGCCGGGCATCTGCCGCGCCCCCACCGCCTCGACGCGCGCCTGTTCCAGCAGGTCGTAGATCTCGCGCGCCTCGCGCCGGGAGGGCGCGCGCTTCGCGTGCACCGCGTCATCGTGCAGGGCGAGGCGGAGCGCCATCGCGTCCGCGGCACCGCGCAGCCGCGTCATCTCGGCCGGCGGCAGCGCGCGCGAGGGCACGGGCAGGCGCGCTCGCTTGCCCGCGACCCCGGGCGGCCCCGGGGCGAAGGCCACGTCCACATCGCCGCGATGCGCGATCGAGCGCAGCACGCCGGCGGTGGCGCGGCGGAACTCCTCCGACCGGGCGGTCTCGCGCGTCATCGCGCCTCAGGCGGCGCGGCGCGGCGCGAGACCGGTCGGCAGCTCCTCGTTGAAGCAGCGCTGGTAATACTCGGCGACCGTCGCGCGCTCGGCCTCGTCGCACTTGTTCAGGAAGGTCACCCGGAAGGCGAAGGCCGTGTCGCCGAAGATCTTGGCGTTCTCGGCCCAGGTGATGACGGTGCGGGGCGACATCACGGTGGAGATGTCGCCGTTGATGAAGCCCGCGCGGGTGAGGTCGGCGAGCGCCACCATCGCCGCGATGCGCTTCCTCGCCGCCGCGTCCGAGGGATCGATGCCGAGCTTCGCGGCGACGATGTCGGTCTCCTGCTCGTGCGGCAGGTAGTTCAGGGTCGCGACGATGTTCCAGCGGTCCATCTGGCCCTGATTGATCTGCTGCGTGCCGTGATAGAGCCCCGTGGTGTCGCCGAGCCCCACCGTGTTGGCGGTGGAGAACAGCCGGAAGGCCGGGTGCGGGCGGATCACCCGGTTCTGGTCGAGCAGCGTCAGCTTGCCCTCGACCTCGAGCACGCGCTGGATCACGAACATCACGTCCGGGCGGCCGGCGTCGTACTCGTCGAACACCAGCGCGCAGGGGTGCTGGAGCGCCCAGGGCAGGATGCCCTCGCGGAACTCGGTCACCTGCTTGCCGTCGCGCAGCACGATCGCGTCCTTGCCGATCAGGTCGATGCGGCTGATGTGGCTGTCGAGATTGACGCGGATGCAGGGCCAGTTGAGGCGCGCGGCGACCTGCTCGATATGCGTGGACTTGCCGGTGCCGTGATAGCCCTGGATCATCACGCGGCGGTTGAAGGCGAAGCCGGCGAGGATGGCGAGGGTGGTCTCGCGGTCGAAGCGGTACGCCTCGTCGATGTCGGGCACGTGCTCGGTGCGCACGCTGAAGGCCGGCACCTCCATGTCCGACGGGAAGCCGAAGGTCTGATCCACGCGGACACGCGTATCGGGAAGATCGATCGCCGAGGTGGGCCTCGCGTCGGCCAATTGCGTCACCTTGTTCATGTTGTCGTCCGGTCTTTCCGTTGAATGGGAATGTTACCCCCCCGCGCTGCGCTTGCGAAGGGCGGGGCGCGAAGCCCCGGGGCGCGCGCGGCTCAGGCCTCGCGCGCGGCGAGGCCGCGCACCAGCGCCGAATAGGCCGCGTTGATGGCCTTGAAGCGCTCCTCCGCCGCCTTGTCGCCGCCATGCGCGTCGGGATGGTGCAGCTTCACCAGCGCCTTGTAGCGGATCTTCACGTCCTCGCGCGTCACGGGCCAGGCGAGGCCGAGCGCGCCAAGCGGGCCCCGCAGCTCCACCGGCGCCTCGTTCGGGCGCGGATCGGGCCGGCGGCGATGCCGGCCGAGCAGGCCGAGCGGATCGCGCAGCGCCTCCTCGGAGAGGCCGAGGCTGCCGAGCGGCCAGGACGGGCGCTGCCAGGTCGTGTCGCGGCGCATCTCGCGTTCGATCTCGCCCGGGCTCATGCCCTTGTAGTAGTCCCAGGACCGGTTGTACTCGCGCACATGGTCCAGGCAGAACCACCAGTAGTCGTTCAGCGTCCGTGGCGACTTGGGCGCGCGATAGGCGCCGAGCCCGGCGCAGCCGGGCTGCTCGCAGCCGCGCCCCGCCGCCTGGGCCTCGGCCTCGGCGTGCGCGCTGTAGCGACGGGCGCGGACTGTGCCATTGCGCATCGTTCGGTTATGGCGACGCGGCAGGGGCCGCGCAAGCGAAGGGATGGAGAGACCCAGGCATGACGGCGACGCGCGCCGAGCGCATCCGCGCGACCCTGGAGCGTCAGTTCGCGCCGGTCGCGGTGCAGGTGGTGGACGAGAGCGGGCGGCATGTCGGTCACGCCGGCAACCCGGACGGGCGCGGCGAGACGCACTACGCCGTGACCCTGGTCTCGTCGGCCTTCGCCGGCATGGGGCGGCTTGCGCGGTCGCGCGCGGTGCATGCGGCGCTGGCGGAGGAGTTCGCGACCGGTCTGCACGCGCTCAGCCTCAGGCTGTTGAGCCCCGAGGAGGCGCAACCGCGTGGCGGGCCAGGAGCATGATGCCCCTCAACCCCATTTTAAATTTTGAGGCGCATGGTGCCGCTCCACGGAGGGTCGGTTCATGCCGCGAAGCACACTCGTCAACCGCAACATCGTCGCCGAGCGCGGCCGCACCAGCATGCGGCTCGAGCCCGAGCTGTGGGACGCGCTGGCGGAGATCTGCCGGCGCGAGCGAACCTCGCCGAGCGAGCTGTGCCGGCGGCTGGAGCGGTCCGGCCTGCCGGGCGGACGCACCTCGGCGATGCGCGTCTTCATCGTCCAGTACTTCCGCGCCGCCGCGACCGAGGAGGGTCATGCCGGGGCCGGCCACGGCAAGGTCGTGTCCCAGCACATGGGCAATGGCCATGCCCCGCTCGAGGCGCGACCGGCGCTCGCGGCCTTCGGCGCCGACTGAGGCGAAGCCGCCGGGTCAGGCGCGCGAGCGCGCCCTGGCCGCACCGTCCACCGGCTGATCGGTGCCTGCGTCGCCGGCACGGCCGCGCGTCGAGAATTGCGGCCAGCGCCGGGCGACGATCTCGCCATCCGCCGCATAGGCGTGGCAGGTGTTGAGCAGGGCCGGCGGCTTCGCCGGATCGACCGGCCTCTTGCGCCGCAGCACCACCGTGGTCTGGAACGCGACCGTCGCCATCGGGCCGAGGAGCTCGACCAGGTGCGTGCACCCTTTCACCCCGCCGACCCGCTCCTTCGCCGCGCGCAGCCAGCCCGGGCCGATCTTCAGCCCGGCGAGCGAAGCGAAGTTCGGCGTGATCGCCGGGCAGACCGTGTAGGGGCCGTATTCGGTATCCGCCTCGCAGGCGACGATGCGCATGTCCTCGTCGATGGTCAGGCGCATCAGCATACCGTGCAGCGGCTCGCCTGGCTTCACCTCGCCCCGATCCTCGTTCGAGAAGGCGTAGGTCTTGGTGTCGGTCAGCCGCGCCTCGATGTCGAACAGCCCGTCCTCGCGCCGGAACCCCTCCAGCACGATGGTGCGGTCGTGCAGCTTGTCGCGCTTGGCGGGCTGGCTCAGGGGCATGGCGTCGTCTCCGGCATGGTGCGGCGCGGCACGACCCGATATGGCACCCCGGATGGCCGACGACCAGTTCGGGCCCCGCAAGCCTCAGTCCCGCAGCCCGAGCCGGTCGAGCAGTCCGTCGAGCTCGCGCGACCAGCGCCGCTTGTGGGCGCGGTGGATGTCGAGCGCGGTCTCGGCATCGCCGCGGCGGATCGCCTCAACCACCGCGGCGTGGTTGGCGTTGGAGTAGACCGGTGGCTCGCGCAGCCTTGTGGTCAGCAGCCGGACGCGGTGGGCCCGGTCGAGGAACAGGCGCGCGGTCTCGGCCAGATGGCGGTTGCCGGCGAGTTCCACCAGCAGGCAGTGGAAGCGGTAATCGGCCTCGGACCAGGCGTCGTGGTCGCGCGCGGCGAGCGCCGCATCCATCGCCGCGATCGCGGCGTCCAGTTGGGCCATGACCTCCGGCCCGGGCCGGGAAGCGGCCAGCCGCGAGGCCGCCTCGGCCTCCAGGCAGGCGAGCACCTCGTTGATCTCGCGCACATCGCGGGCGGAGAGGGGCTTGACCTGCATGCCGCGCGGCGGCGTCGCCTCGACCAGGCCCTCGCCTTCCAGGCGCAGCAGCGCCTCGCGCACAGGGGTGCGCGAGATGCCGAGGGTCAGCGCCACCTCGGCCTCGATCAGCTTGGTGCCAGGGGTGAGTTCGTTGCGGATGATGCGGCGGCGCAGGTCCGCATAGGCGCGCTCCACCAGCCCACGCCGATCCTGCGGCTCAGTCGCATGGGCAAGCGCTCTATTCTGCATACCGTTTAGACTCCCGCACTAGCCCGCTCGGGGGCATTTTCGCGACTTTTGGCGATTCTCACCGCTTGCACGACGCTCCCATGCCGATTATCGTGCCCAAACTGTATACACAAGTGCTCAACAAAGAACACGCCCTCGGGAGGGACACCATGACCGGACCCCGCAGGCTCGCCCTGCTCGCTCTCGGCCTCGCCGGCTTGGCCGTCGCGATGCCGCTCGCCCCGGCGGACGCCCAGGCGCCAATCCGCTTCACCATCGGCTCGGGCAACTCCCCGCGCGACCTTTCCAGCCAGGCCATGATCCGCTGGGCCGAGGCGATGCAGCGCGAGTCGAACGGCGCGCTCGCCGGCAACTTCGTCGGCGGCGGCGCGTTGGGCGGTGACCGCCAGCTGCTCCAGCAGCTCAAGGGCAACGAGATCCAGCTCCACGTCTCCGGCCCCACGGTGGTCCACCACCTCGCCCAGCAGTACCAGTGCCTGGAGGCCGAGTTCGTGTTCCGCGACGAGGCGCACGGGTTCCGGGTCTGGACCGGCGCGCTCGGGCGCGAGCTGAACGGGGTGCTGGAGCGCGATCACGGCGTGCGCATCGTCGCGGTCGGCCGGCGCGGCGCGCGCCACCTGACCTCCTCCCGGCCCGTGCGCAGCCCCGACGATCTCAGGGGCATGAAGGTGCGCGTCACCAACCCGCTGCGCGCGCAGGTGTTCCAGGCCATGGGCGCGCTGCCCGGCACGCTGCCGATCGACGAGCTCTACGGCGCGCTGCGCGCCGGCGTGTTCGATGCGCAGGAGAACCCGATCAGCACGATCTGGGGCAACAAGTACTACGAGGTCCAGAAGGCCGTGAACCTGACCGGCCATGTCTGGTCCTTCACCGTCGTGACGGCCAATGCGGGGTTCGTGAAGGGGCTCTCGCCCGCGCACAAGGCGATCTTCGACCGCACGCTCAGCGAAACCATGGCCTGGCTCGCCGAGGCGACCGCGAACGAGGAGGACAACCTGCTGAAGCGCATGCAGGCCGAGCGCGGCATCGAGATCGTCCGCCCCGATGTCGCCGCGTTCCAGCGCATCGCGCAGCCGATCGTTGCGCGCTTCGCCGCCGAGCGCTGCCGGCCCGGCATCCTCGACGACATCGCCAAGGCGGCCGAATGAGGCCTCTCCTGCGCGCGGCGGAGCGGATGGTCGAGACGATCGGCCTCGTCTGCTTCGCCGCGATGCTGCTCGCCACCGTTGCCCAGGTGCTGTTCCGCTATGTCCTGGAGTGGCCCGTGCTGTGGACCGAGGAGGCGGCGCGCGTGCTGTTCCTGCTCGCGATGATGTGCGGGTTCGTGATCGCGCAGCGCCGCGGCGAGCATATCGTGGTCGACTTCCTGCGCGCTCGCCTGCCGCCCCGACCCGCCGCCGCGGTCGGCGCGCTGTTCGATCTCGTCGTGCTCGCCTTCCTGCTGCTCCTGCTGCGCGGGGCCGTGCGCATGGTCGAGCTCACCTGGGGCTCGGCCTTCATCACCATCCCCTGGTTCACCTCGGCGCATCTGCATCTGGCGCAGATCGCCTGTCTCGCCGCCCTCGCGCTGCTGGTCGCGGGCAGTCTCGTGCGTCACTGCGCGACCCTCGCGCGCCCCGTGCCGACGCGCTGACCCGTGGGCGTCTTCGGCCTCCTCACCCTGGCGCTGGTCGGGCTGATCGTCATCGGCTTCCCGGTCGGGTTCGCCGCCGGGGTGATCAGCGCGTTCGGGCTCGCCGAGGTCCATGGCAGCCTCGCCGATCCGCGCGTCGCCTCGGCGCTCGCGCGCACCATGCTGGACCGGATCGACGGGTTCCTGCTGCTCTCCGTGCCGTTCTTCCTGCTCGCCGGGCGGCTGATGAACGGGGCGGGCATCACGGTGCGGCTGTTCGACTTCGTCTCTGCCGTCACGCGCCCCCTGCGCGGCGGACTCGCGCACGCCAATGTGCTCGCGTCGGTGCTGTTCGCCGGCATGTCGGGCAGCGCGACCGCGGATGCCATGGGGCTCGGCACGATCGAGCTCAAGGCGATGGCGCATGCGGGCTACCGGCGCGACTTCGCGGTCGGCATCACCGGCGCCTCGTCGCTGCTGTCACCGATCATCCCGCCCTCGATCGCGCTGGTCGCCTACGCCGTGGTGGCCGAGCAGTCGGTGGGCGCGATGTTCCTCGCCGCGATCGTTCCGGGCATACTGCTAGCGCTCGGCTACATGCTCTACGTCGCCTGGCGGCTCCGCTTCGAGACCGACGTGCCGCCGGCCGGTCGGTTCGATCCCTGCGAGGTCTGGCGCAGCTTCCGCGGCGCCGTGCTGCCGATCCTGATGCCGGCGATCATCGTCGGCGGGATCAATCTCGGCATCTTCACGCCGACCGAGGCGGCCGCGGTGGCCGTGTTCTACGCCGGCGCGATCGGCGTGATCGTGTTCCGCGAGCTCTCGCTCGCGCAGCTCATCGCCGATCTGCGCGGGGCGATGATCGACAGCGCGGCGATCATGCTGATCATCGCCTTCACCTCGGCTTTCGGCCAGGTGCTGATCCGCGCGCAACTGCCAGACCAGCTCGCCGCGCTCGCCACCACGCTCACGAGCGATCCCACCCTCTTCCTGCTGCTGATGATCCTGCTCTGGCTGGTGGTCGGCTGCTTCATGGCGCAGACGCCGGCGATCCTGATCCTGACGCCGATCCTGCTGCCGGTCGCCGAGCAATACGCGATCGACCCGATCCATTTCGGCATGGTGATGGCGCTCACCCTCACTCTCGGCCTGCTGACCCCGCCCGTGGGCATGGTGCTCTACGCGCTGGTGAAGGTCTCGGGCGTGCCGTTCGAGCGCCTGGTGGTCATTTCGTTCCCCTATGTCGTCATCACCGCCCTCGTCTCCGTGATGCTGGTGCTGGTGCCGGACCTCGTGCTTGCCCTGCCGCGCCTCGCGCGCTGAAGAAGGATCGACGCTTGGATATCCTCGTTCTCCCCGGCGACGGGATCGGACCCGAGATCACCGAGGCCACGCTCGCCGTGCTGCGTGCGGCCGATCGGCGCTTCGGCCTCGATCTCCGGTTCGAGACCCGGGAGATCGGCTTCGCGGCCTATCGCGCGCACGGCACCACCCTGCCCGACGCGGTGCTGGAGCGCGCCCGCCGCGCGGACGGGATCATCCTCGGCCCGATCTCGCACATGGACTACCCGCCGCGCGACCAGGGCGGGGTGAATGTCTCGGCCGCGATCCGGGTGAAGCTCGATCTCTACGCCAATGTCCGGCCCGCGCGCTCGCGCCCCGGCATCGGCCGCGCCGCCGCGCCGATGGATCTCGTGATCATGCGCGAGGCGACCGAGGGGTTCTATCCCGACCGCAACATGTATCGCGGCTCGGGCGAGTTCATGCCCGTGCCCGGGGTCGCGATCTCGATGCGCAAGATCACCGCCTTCGCCTGCGAGCGGATCGCGCGCCGCGCCTTTGCGCTCGCCCGGCGCCGGCGCAGGAAGGTCACCGCCGTGCACAAGGCGAACAACTTCATCCTCTCCGACGGGCTGTTCCTCGACGAGGTGCGCAAGGTCGCGCGCGACTACCCCGAGGTCGCGCTCGACGAGGTGATCATCGATGCCTGCGCGGCGCTGCTGGTGCGCGACCCCGCGCGGTTCGACGTGATCGTCGCCACCAACTTCCACGCCGACATCCTGTCCGATCTGGCCTCGGAACTCTCGGGCAGCCTCGGCCTCGCCGGTGCCATCAACGCGGGCGATACGCTCTGCGCGGCGCAGGCGCAGCACGGCTCCGCGCCCGATATCGCCGGGCAGGACCGCGCCAACCCGACCTCGCTGATCCTGTCGGCGGCGATGCTGCTGTTCTGGCTCGCCGAGACGCGCGGCCTGCCGTCGTATGCCGCGGCCGCCGGCGCGATCGAGGCGGCGGTGGATGCGACGCTCGCCGACCCCGCGACACGCACCGCCGATCTCGGCGGCACCCTCGGCACGCAGGCGTTTGCGCGCGCGGTGGTCGTCGCGCTCGGCGGCTGATCAGACCGCACCCTCCTCGGCGAGGAAGGCGCGCAGCTCGTCCTCGGCGACGTCGCGGCTGACGAAGGCCTGGCCGATCCCGCGCACCAGGATGAAGGTGAGCGCGCCGGTCTCGGCCTTCTTGTCCTTGCGCATGTGGCCGATCAGCCGCTCGGCCGGCCAGCGCCGGTTGGTCTCGCGGAGCGAGGCGGCCATGCCCGAGGCGGCAAGATGCGCGCTGACCCGCTCCGCATCCTCCGTCTCGCAGAGCCCGAGCCGGGCGGAGAAGCGGAACGCCAGGGCCATGCCGATCCCGACCGCCTCGCCGTGCAGCAGGGTGCGGCCGTCATAGCCGGCCTCGGCCTCCAGTGCGTGCGCAAAGGTGTGGCCCAGGTTCAGCAGCGCGCGCCCGCCCTCTTCCTTCTCCTCGCGCTCGTCGCCCTCGACCACGCGCGCCTTGGCGAGACAGGCCCGCCGCACCGCCTCGGCCTGGAGCGCGGCGTCACCGCCCAGCAGCGCCGCGCCGTGCGCCTCGCACCAGGCGAAGAACTCCGGATCGTCGATCAGCCCGTACTTCACCACCTCGGCATAGCCGGCCCGCAGTTCGCGCGGCGGCAGGGTGGCGAGGGTGGCGGTGTCGCAGATCACCAGGCGCGGCTGGTGGAACGCGCCGACCAGGTTCTTGCCCTGGGCGGTGTTGATGCCGGTCTTGCCGCCGACCGAGGAGTCCACTTGCGCGAGCAGCGTGGTCGGCACCTGGATGAACGGCAGGCCGCGCAGCGCGATCGCCGCGGCGAAGCCGGCGAGATCGCCGACCACCCCGCCGCCGAGCGCGAACACGGTGGTCTTGCGATCGATCCCGCCGCCGAGCATGCGCTCGAGCACCTCGGTCAGCATCGGGAAGCCCTTCGAGCCCTCGCCGGGCGGCACCAGGATCGTCCGCCCCTCGATGCCGACCGCGCCGAGTGCGGCCTCGAAACGCGCGCCGTGCAGCGTGTGCACTGCCTGATCGGCGATCACCACCGCGCGCCGCCGCGGCATCACCGGCACCGCGAGCGCGCCGGCCCGATCGAGCAGCCCCGGGGCGATCGCGATGCGGTAGGAGCGCGGGCCGAGCCGGACCGTGACGCCGAGGGCAGGCCGGTGGCTCAGCATCGCGTTCAGCACCCGTGTGGTGGTCTGCTCGGGCGGTTCGTCGCGGCAGGCGACGATCACGTCGGCCTCGGCGTAGAACGGGTCACGCTTGGCGGCCAGCTCGGCCAGGATCGCCGCCGGGTCGCCCTTCGCGAGCAGCGGCCGGTCCGACCGGTGCGACACCCGGCGCACCAGCACCGGCAGATCGACCTTCATCCAGACCGACAGCGCCTTCTCGCGGATCGCCGCGCGCGTCTCGGGATCGACGAAGGCCCCGCCGCCGGTCGCCAGCACCACCGGCGGGCCGGCGAGCAGCCGCGCGATCACCTTGCGCTCGCCGGCGCGGAAGGCGGGCTCGCCGAAGCGGGCGAAGATCTCGGCCACCGACATCCCGGCAGCCACCTCGATCTCGTGGTCGGCATCGACGAAGGGCAGGCCGAGCCGGGCTGCCAGCCGCCGGCCGATCGAGGTCTTGCCCGCCCCCATCAGACCGACCAGCACGATCGGCCGTCCGCCCCACGGCAGAGGCCGGGTTTCGTCCGGAAGGGCAGGGCCGCTAGACTGGGGGGCCAGCGACTCGGGTGAGACCTGCGCTTGAGTCATGGGATCGGCGCCACGCTAGCACGCTGCTCCGGTCGCGCCAGCGTCCGCCGGCCGCCTGATCCGACGGAGACCCGGTTTTGCGTTTCGCGACGATCCTCATCCTCGCCCTGCTCGCGATCGCCGCCGGCGGCGCGGTGTGGATCGGCCTTTTCCCGCCCGAGCCGCGCCAGCAGGCGGTCGAGCGCGTGCTGCCGGCCGAACGCTTCGCCCCGCGCTGAGCGCCGTGCACCGCCGCATCGAGGCGTTCCTCGAGATGATGGCCGCCGAGCGCGGCGCCGCGCGCAATACGCTGCTCGCCTATGCGGCCGACCTCGCGGACTTCGCGGCGTTCTGCGCCGCGGCGGGGGTCGCGCCGGACCGGGCCGAGACCGGGACGCTGCGCGCCTATCTCGGCCGGCTGTACGCGCAGGGGTTGTCCGCGCGCACGGCGGCGCGGCGGCTCTCGGCCCTGCGCCAGTTCCACCGCTTCCTGCTCCAGGAGGGCGTGCGCGCGGACGACCCGACCGTCACGCTGGAGGTCGGCCGCCCCGCGCGGCGGCTGCCCAAGGTGCTGACCGAGGAGGAGGTGGTGCGGCTGCTCGATGCGGCGCGGCGTCTGCCCGGCCGCGAGGGGCTGCGCGCGACCGCGCTGCTCGAACTGCTCTACGCCACGGGTCTGCGCATCTCCGAGCTGATCGCGTTGCCGCGGGCGGCGTTCCGGCCCGGCACCGAGGCGCTCGTGGTGCGCGGCAAGGGGGCCAAGGACCGGCTGGTGCCGGTGGGCGCGCCGGCGCGCGCGGCGGTCGAGGCTTGGCTCGCCGCGGAGGACGCGGCGCGTGGCCCGAAGCCGCCGACGCGCTTCCTGTTCCCCTCGCGCGCCGCGGGCGGGCATCTGACGCGCCAGCGTCTCGCCCAGATCCTCAAGGATGTTGCGCTCGCGGCCGGCATCGACCCCGTGCGGGTCAGCCCGCACGTGCTGCGCCACGCCTTCGCCACGCATCTGCTCGCGCACGGTGCCGATCTGCGCAGCCTCCAGGCCATGCTCGGCCACGCCGACATCGCGACAACCGAGATCTACACCCATGTCGCGCCGGGGCGGCTGGAGCAGGTGGTTGCGGCGCATCATCCGCTGGCGCGCCCCGGTCGGCGCCGACCAGCCGGAGGTGGGGGCCCGGCTTGACTTCCGGGGCCGCGGCCGGTTCCTTCGCGGCCCCTGCATCCCGCGCCGGACAGTCCCATGCATCCCTACCGCACCCATACCTGCGGCGCGCTGCGCGCCGAGCATGCCGGCCAGACCGCGCGCCTCTCGGGCTGGGTGCACCGCAAGCGCGACCATGGCGGCCTCCTGTTCATCGACCTGCGCGACCATTACGGCCTGACCCAGGTGGTGATCGATGCGGGCTCGCCGCTGCTCGCGGAAGCCGAGCGGGTGCGGCCCGAGAGCGTGATCACCGTCACCGGCACGGTGGTGCGCCGCACGCCGGACACGGTGAACCAGAAGCTGCCCACGGGCGAGATCGAGCTGCGCGCCGCCGAGCTCACCGTGCAGTCCGCCGCCGAGGTGCTGCCGATCCAGGTCGCGGGCGATGCCGAGTTCCCTGAGGAACTCAGGCTGCGTTACCGCTTCATCGATCTCCGGCGTGAGCGCGTGCACCGCAACATCGTCCTGCGCAGCCAGGTAATCGCCTCGATCCGCAGGCGCATGATCGAGGCGGGCTTCATCGAGTTCCAGACGCCGATCCTGACCGCCTCCAGCCCCGAAGGCGCGCGCGACTTCCTCGTCCCCTCGCGGCTGCATCCGGGCAAGTTCTACGCCCTGCCGCAGGCGCCGCAGCAGTTCAAGCAGCTCTGCATGGTCGCGGGGTTCGACCGCTATTTCCAGATCGCGCCCTGCTTCCGCGACGAGGCCTCGCGCGCGGACCGCTCCCCGGGCGAGTTCTACCAGCTCGATTTCGAGATGAGCTACGTCACCCAGGAGGACGTGTTCGCGACCATCGAGCCCGTCCTCGCCGGCGTGTTCGAGGAGTTCGCCGCCGGGCGGACGGTGACGCCGCCGCCCTTCCCGCGCATTCCGTATGATCAGGCGATGCTGGAGTTCGGCTCGGACAAGCCGGACCTGCGCAATCCGTTGCGGATCAAGGACGTGACGGAGGCGTTCCGGGGCGGCGGGTTCGGGCTGTTCGCGCGCGCGATCGCGGCGGGGGCGGTGGTGCGGGCGATCCCGGCGCCGGGCGCGGCCGGGAAGCCGCGCAGCTTCTTCGACAAGCTGAACGAGTGGGCACGCAGCGAAGGCGCGGGCGGGCTCGGCTACATCGCCTTCGAGGGGGGCGAGGCCAAGGGACCGATCGCGAAGAACCTCGAACCCGCGCGATCCGCCGCGATCAAGGCCGCCTTCGACCTGACCGACGGCGATGCGGTGTTCTTCGCCTGCGACAAGCCGGCCGCGGCGGCGTCCTTCGCCGGCAAGGTGCGCACCCGCATCGCGACCGAGCTCGACCTGATCGAGGTCGATTCGTTCCGCTTCTGCTGGATCACCGACTTCCCGATGTACGAGCGCAACGAGGACACCGGCGCGATCGAGTTCAGCCACAACCCGTTCTCGATGCCGCAGGGCGGGCTCGAGGCGCTGAACACGATGGACCCGCTCGCGATCAAGGCGTTCCAGTACGACATCGTCTGCAATGGCGTGGAGCTGTCCTCCGGCGCGATCCGCAACCATCGTCCGGACATCATGATCCGCGCCTTCGAGATCGCGGGCTACCCGCAGGAGGAGGTCGAGGCGCGGTTCGGCGGCATGCTGAACGCGTTCCGCTACGGCGCGCCGCCGCATGGCGGTTCGGCGCCGGGGATCGATCGGATCGTCATGCTGCTCGCGGACGAGCCGAACATCCGCGAGGTGATCCTGTTCCCGATGAACCAGCAGGCCGAGGACCTGATGATGGGCGCCCCCGCGCCGGTGCCGCCGGAGCGGCTGAAGGAGCTCTACATCCGGCTCGACCTGCCGCCGGTGAAGAAGGGCTGATCAGGCCGCGTCGGAGGCGCGCGCGGCGGTGCCGGCCCGCGCGAGCAGCGCCTCGGCCTCCTCGCCGCCGGTGAAGGTGGTGATGCCGACCGAGACCGCGACCGGCAGGACGAAATCGTTCCAGGTGAGCCGGCGGCCGCGCACCTCGGTGCTGATGCGCGAGGCGATCGCGAGCGCCTGATCGGCGGCGACCCGACCGAGCAGCACGGCGAAGCAGCCACCCTCGATCCGGCCGACCGCATCGATGCCGCGCACCACCTGCGCGATCGCCTCGCCCGCCACGCGCAGCGCCGCCTCGCCGGCGGCGGGGCCGAAGCGTTCGCCGATCACGCCATAGGCTTGGAGGTCGCAGAAGATCACCGCGCCGATCTCGCCGTTGCGTCGGGCCGCCTCCAGCCGTTCGGCAAGCCTGCGCGTCAGGCCCTGCCGGTTGCAGAGCCCGGTCAGCGCATCGGTCTCCTCGCTGGTCGGCTTGCCCACCGGCTCGCTCCACCATGTCTCGGGCGCGCCGGGGTCGGGCCACGGTCGCGGACCACGGGCGGCGACGCGGTCGATGGGCGGAGCGAGGGTGTCGAGCGGCATGTGGCACCTGTCGGAGTGCCGCCTGGCTTCCACCCTTGGACGCGTCGCGAAACCCGTCATGCGACCATAGGTAGTAGAGCCAAGGCGGTCAAATGGACCGTGGGGGTTAAGGTTTCGTGACCGTAGGGCAGCAAACGGCGTGCCACCCGCCATGGGGAGCGAGGGCCCCGCGCAAGGCCGGCCCGGCACGATGCACCCGGCAGGGACTGCCGCACGCGCGCTTGTCAGACCCGGCAGACTTGGACTTGTCCCGGCGCCTCCCCTAGAGCCTGATCCATTTACGCTGAAGCATAGCCTGCGTGCCGGAAGTAGTTGGCGCATTCGGTGGGTGAGAACTCGCCGAGCAGGGCGCCGATGCGGTGCCATACGGTGGCGATGGATCGCTCGTCGGCCTTTCGCAGCAGGGTCTTGAGCTTGGCGAACATCATCTCGATCGGGTTCAGGTCCGGGCTGTAGGGCGGCAGGGACAGCAGGTGGGCGCCGGTGGCGCGGATGGCGCGGCGGACGGCGACGCCCTTGTGACTGCCGAGATTGTCGAGCACGACGACGTCGCCCGGCTTGAG
>NZ_KB899945.1 GCF_000378465.1 Elioraea tepidiphila DSM 17972 | reverse complement strand
GTGCTCGACAATCTCGGCAGTCACAAGGGCGTCGCCGTCCGCCGCGCCATCCGCGCCACCGGCGCCCACCTGCTGTTCCTGCCGCCCTACAGCCCGGACCTGAACCCGATCGAGATGATGTTCGCCAAGCTCAAGACCCTGCTGCGAAAGGCCGACGAGCGATCCATCGCCACCGTATGGCACCGCATCGGCGCCCTGCTCGGCGAGTTCTCACCCACCGAATGCGCCAACTACTTCCGGCACGCAGGCTATGCTTCACCGTAAATGGATCAGGCTCTAGGCTGCCCGCCGCGCCTCCTGGATCGCGCGCCACACCCGCTCCGGCGTCGCCGGCATGTCGAGCGCCGTGACGCCGAGCGGGCGCAGCGCGTCGATCACCGCGTTCATGACCGCGGGCAGCGAGCCCGCGCAACCCGCCTCACCGCAACCCTTGGCGCCGAGATGGTTGGTCTTGGCCGGCACCGGGTGCGAGGCGAAGCCGATCGGCGGCAGGTCGGCGGCGCGGGGCAGTGCGTAGTCCATGAAGCTGCCGGTCAGGATCTGGCCGGACTCGTCATAGACCACCCGCTCCATCAGCGCCTGGCCGATCCCCTGCGTCACCCCGCCATGCACCTGCCCCTCGACCAGCAGCGGGTTCACGATCGTGCCGAAATCGTTCACCGAGACGTAGGAGACCACCTCCACCACACCGGTGTCGGGGTCGATCTCCACCTCGGCGACGTGGCAGCCGTTCGGGAAGGCCGAGGGTGCGGCGTCGAACACATGATCGACATCGAGGCTCGCCGGCACGCCCTCGCCCTTGATCCGCCCCTCGCGCAGCGCGGCGGCGAGTTCCATGATGCCGACCCCGCGATCGGTGCCGACGACGACGAAGCGGCCAGCGCCGAACTCGACGTCCGCCTCCGCCACTTCGAGCATCTGTGCGGCCGCACGCTTGCCCTTCTCGACCACCTTCCCGGAGGCTTCGACGATCGCCGCCCCCGAGGCCATCAGCGACTTCGACCCGCCCGTGCCGCCGCCGGCGATCAGCAGGTCGGAATCGCCCTGCACCAGCCGGATCGCCGAGAACGGCACGCCGAGCTCGGCGCTCAGGATCTGCGCGAAGGGCGTCCAGTGGCCTTGCCCGTAGTCGAGTGTGCCGGTGACGATCGTCACCGTGCCGTCGGCGTTGAAGCGGATCCCGCCCATCTCCTTCGCCGGAGGTGCGGTGACTTCGAGGTAGTTGCCGATGCCGATGCCGCGCAGCTTCCCGCGCCGACCGGCCTCGGCGCGGCGGGCGGCGAACCCGTCCCAATCGGCCGCAGCCAGTGCCTTGTCGAGCAGGGTGGTGAAGTCGCCACTGTCGGACACCGAGCCCGAGGCCGCCTTGTACGGGAAGGCGTCCGGGCGGATGTGGTTGCGCCGGCGCAGCTCGATCGCGGGAATGCCGCTCGCGCGCGCGGCCGCCTCGATCAGCCGTTCCATGAAGTAGTTGCCCTCGGGCCGGCCGGCGCCGCGATAGGCCGAGACCGGCGTGGTGTTGGTCATCACGCACCTGGTCGCGACCTCGATCAGCGGTGTCGCGTAGTTCGACTGCACGTTCTTGACGAAGTTGCCCGTACCCATCAGCGGCGCGACGGTCGCCATGTAGCCGCCCATGTTCGCATACGCGGTCAGCCGCACGGCGAGGAACCGGCCGTCCGCGTCGAGCGCGAGCTCGCCCACCACCTCGTGGTCGCGGCCGTGCTGGTCGGAGACGAAGCTGCCGGTGCGCTCGTCGGTCCACTTCACCGGCCGGCCAAGCTCCTTCGCGGCGTGGAACAGGCAGACATACTCGGGATAGGCCGACGCCTTCATGCCGAACGAACCGCCGACATTGCCGGTGAGCACGCGCACCTTCTCGACCGGCACCTTGAGGATGTCGTTGGCGAGCTGGTTGCGCAGCCCGAACACGCCCTGGCAGCCGACATGGATCGTGTAGCGGCCGGTGGCGGCGTCGTAGGCGGCGAGCGCCGAGCGGGGCTCCATCGCCGCGACCACGACGCGGTTGTTGCGCAGCGG
The DNA here is from genome assembly GCF_000378465.1 of Elioraea tepidiphila DSM 17972. Taxonomy (GTDB): domain Bacteria; phylum Pseudomonadota; class Alphaproteobacteria; order Acetobacterales; family Acetobacteraceae; genus Elioraea; species Elioraea tepidiphila. Next base: position 24,392 of record NZ_KB899945.1, on the reverse strand, counting down.
CAGCGTCACGGTGTGCGCGGCCTTGGCGAAGGCCTCCGCCACCTTGGCGCGGTCGCCGTAGTGGAAGTCGAGCACCACGTTGCCGCCAGGCCGGTCGAACAGCGCCGGCGCATCGGGCGCGGCGGCGGCCGAAGCCTCGGTCACCGCGGGCAGCGGATCGACATCGACGACCACCGCCTCGGCGGCGTCGCGCGCCTCCGCGCGCGTCTCGGCGATCACGCAGGCGACCGGGTCGCCGACATAACGCACCCGATCGGTCGTGAGCGCGCCGCGTTCGGGTGCCTCCATCTTCGTGCCGTCGGCGTTGGTGAAGGGCAGGGTGCAGCGGAGCCGGCCATAGCCCGCGGCTTCGAGATCGGCCCCGGTGTAGACCGCGCGCACGCCGGGCATCGCCTTCGCCGCCGCGGTGTCGATGCCGCGGATCACGCCGTGCGCGTGCTGGCTGCGCACGATCACGCACCAGAGCTGGCCCGGCAGCGCGATGTCGTCGGTGTAGCGGCCCTGCCCGGTCAGCAGCACGGGGTCCTCGTTGCGGGGCACGGGCTGGCCGATCCCGAAACGCATGGTCGTGCCGTCGGGCATGGAGGTGTCCGGCATCAGGGGCTCTCCCGGGGATGGATCTGGCCACAGAGTAGGCGCTGAGGCCGCGATGACCAGCCCCCCGGGTGCGGATCAGTCCCCCGCCCGGAACGCGTCGATGATCCGGCGCAGCGTGCCGTCGCGCCCCATCACGATCACGTCGAAGCGCAGCTCCGCGCCGAACCAGCCCGGTTCCTCGGCCATCAATGCCTCGGTGGCGGCGAGGAGTCGCGCGCGCTGACGGGCGGATACGGTCTCAGCCGCCTCGGCGGCGCGGCCACGCGCCTTCACCTCGACGATCACGGTGAGGTCGCCGCGGCGGGCGACAAGGTCGATCTCGCCCACCTCGGTGCGACGCCGCCGCGCCAGGATCACGAACCCGTCAGCCTCGAGTGCGGCCGCCGCGCGCAACTCGGCATCGCGGCCGTAGCTTTCCGCCCCACGCCTCAGCGATGCTCCGGCTCGACTCCCTCCCGGTTTATTGCTATTCGGCATCATACGGTTCGCATGACGGCCGGGAGCTGCGGACGCAGAGGGCTGATGCATGACGGACTGGGACGAGATCGCCCGCCTGGCGATCGCGGCCATCCCGGCGGAACAGCGTCGTGGTGCGGTCCTGTATCTCGACCGGCGCGCGATCGCGCCCGGCGAGGCCGTCGCCACTGGCCGGGAGACGCTGATCGCCGACCGTCCGGCCGCGCTCGCCTTCCTCGATCTGGCGCCCGAGGCGAACTGGGGCCATCCCTGCCGCTATCTGCTGATCGATCTCGCCACCGGCGCGGTGCGGGCGGCGGAGGCGACGCATCCGCCGTTCCTGCGCGGCGCCGCGCCGAGTCTCGTCGCGATCGCCAAGGGGCCCGAAGTACCCGACTGGGCTCTCGCCGCACCCTTCGAGCCGCCCGACTGATCCCCGGACGTTTCCATCCCCCCACCCAGACCGGGACAGAGGAGACCTGAGACCATGGCCATCAGACCCGAATCCGCCGTTCCCGAGCTTTCCGCGGCCACGCGGCGCGCGATGGAGCTGTCCGTGCGCGCGCTCTCGCCCCGCGAGGTCGAGCGCACCAATCTCTCGGTCGTGACCGCGCCGCAGGCCAAGGGCGCGCGCCTGCTCGCCTATCGCCAGGCGATCCCCATCGAGCGCGACAGCATCGTCGTGTTCGCCGACGAGATGCCCGGCGCGAACTGGTCGCATCCGTGCCGCTACATCCTCTGCGACGCGCGGACCGGCGAGCCCTACACGGAGATCCCCGCGCGCTTCCCGCTCGAGCTGCGCACGCCGAAGATCGCCCTGCATACCTTCCACGAGCCGATCGTGCTGCGCCCGGGGCTCTACTGGCCGATCAAGCCGCGGCCGGGCTGCTTCAAGCGCGTGCCGAAGGGCAAGCGCTACGCGATCCTGTTCTCCGGCGCCTCGAATGCGCGGCACGTGAACGACATGGAGTTCCTGTACCGGACATTGCGCGACCACTACGGCGTGCCGGACGCCGACATCATCTGCCTGAACCACGACGGCACGCTGAACTACAACGGCAACCCCAAGCCGATCGTCGCCTGGCCGGGCGACAACACGGCCTACCGCATGCCGATCAAGGGCAAGGGCACCAAGGCCGATCTCGACGCAGCCCTCGACGACATCGCCGCGCGCATCAAGGCCGAGGATTCGCTGCTGATCCACACCAACAACCATGGCGGCTGGGGCGGCTGGGGCAAGTCCTATCTCTGCGTCCAGTCCGGCGCCGACTACTATGCCGCCGACTTCGCGGCGAAGCTGAAGACGCTGCCGAAGTTCCGCTGCCTCGTGGTGATGATGGAGCAGTGCCACGCCGGCGGGTTCAACGCGCCGATCGTCGCCAACAGCCCCGCGCAGTACACGTCGGTTGCCTCCGCCACGGTCGAGGACCAGTCCTCCTGGGGCGATGCCGAGTTCGACTTCTTCGCGCGCGACTGGATCGCGGCGATGGCCGGCCACACGCCCTATGGCGGCGCGCTCGCCTCCAATCCCGACAGCAACGGCGACGGCACGATCAGCGCGCGCGAGGCCTATGACTACGCGGACTCGATCCACTACAGCGGCGACACGCCGAACTGGAGCCAGTCCTCGGCGACCGCCCGGACGTGTCACCTCGCGCAGCGCTACGGCTGGGCCTGGACCTGGTTCTGCCCGATCGTGATCGACCTGCTCTACCCGGTCTGGGAGAAGCTGCCGATCCCGGAGTTCTACGACCGCTTCCGCAAGGGCATCGCGCCCGTGCTCGACGAGTTCGAAGTCACCATGGAGAAGGATGCCGCCACGGCGCGCGGCGCGCTCGAGAAGCGGCTGAAGGAGGCGATCGCGCGGAGCTTCTGATCGCTCCGGGTTTTCCCGGGGCGCGTCTTCGCCCGATCAGGCGACTCCACCTGATCGGGATCTGCGCTCCTCCGCCGCCGGGCGCACATCCGGCGGCACCACCGTCGCCGCGATCGAGGAGTCGAGCGCCTCGTAGGCCGCGAGCCCGATCGTCTCGTAGAGCTCGGCGCGGGTCTGCATCCGGTCGAGGTGGTGCATGGTGCCGCCGTCGCGCCGGATCGCCGCGTAGAGTTCGGCCTGCGCCTTGGCGGCGACGCGCAGTGACGAGACGGGCCAGATGATTATGCGGTAGCCGAGCGCCTCGAACTCGGATGCGGTGAGATAGGGCGTGCGGCCGAACTCGGTCATGTTGGCGAGCAGCGGCGCGCGCACGGCCTCGGCGAAGCGGGCGAAGTCGTCGCGGCTGGTCAGCGCCTCGGGGAAGATCGCATCCGCCCCGGCATCGAGATAGCGCTTCGCCCGCTCCACCGCGGCCTCGAACCCCTCGACGCCGGCCGCATCGGTGCGGGCGATCACGTAGAGATGCCGCGCCGCGCGCTTCGCCGCCGCCACCTTCGCCGCCATCTCGGCGGGCTCCACCAGCCGCTTGCCGTTCAGGTGCCCGCACTTCTTCGGCAGCTCCTGGTCCTCGATGTGCACGGCCGCAGCACCCGCATCCTCGAAGGCGCGCACCATGTGCATCGTGTTCAGCACGCCGCCATAGCCGGTGTCGCCGTCCACCAGGATCGGCAGGCCGGTGGCGCGGGCGATCGTCCGGACAAAGAAGCACGCCTCGTCCACCGTGATGATGCCGAGATCGGGCAGCCCCATCGAGGCGGTCATCGCCGCGCCGGAGAGGTAGAGCGCCTCGAAGCCCGCACGCTTCGCGAGCAGCCCGGCCATGCCGTTATGCGCGCCGGGGATCTGGAGGATGCCGCCGCGCCCGACCAGCGCCCGGAACCGCGCGCCTGCGGGCTCGCGAGGCAGTCCGTCCGCCGTGAGATAGGTCATCGCCGCCTCCGATCGCTGTTCCCGCTCAGCGATAGAAGATCAGCGTGAGCAACGCAAAGTTCGGGATCAGGAAGAGGGTCGCCCAGCCGACATAGCCGAGGAAGGAGGGCATCTTCACGCCCTGCTCCTCGGCGATCGCGCGGACCATGAAGTTGGGCGCGTTGCCGATATAGGAGTTCGCCCCCATGAAGACGGCGCCGGCCGAGATCGCGCCCAGCACCGGCGCGAGCGGCCCCATCAGCGCCTGCGCGTCGCCGCCGGCGAGGTTGAAGAACACGAGATAGGTGGGCGCGTTGTCGAGGAAGGAGGAGAGCAGCCCGCAGAGCCAGAAATACATCGTCGGGTCGGGCCTGCCGTTCGCATCGCTGGTGAGCGCGACGAGCCCGGCCAGCGCACCTTCGCGCCCGGCCTGGAGGATCGCGATCGCCGGAATGATGGTGACGAAGATCGCGGCGAACACCTTCGCCACCTCGATCATCGCGCCCCAGGTGAAGCCGTTGGCGTTGCGCACCAGCGCCGGCGTCGCCCAGATCGAGTAGGCGGCGATCGCCAGCATCAGCACGTCGCCGACCACCACCTCGATGGCGATCTCCTGCTTCAGGAAGGTCACCGCGCCCGGGTGCCAGATCCCTTCCATCAGCACGACCAGCACCACCATCAGCAGCAGCGGGATGTTCACCCCGCCCTGGATGCGCAGCGGCTCGGCGGCTTCCGGGCTCTCGCGGATCTCGTCGGGCTCGCGGTGGAAATAGCGGCTCTCGATCCGGTGATAGATCAGCAGCAGCACCGAGGCGATCAGCAGCATGGGCGCGAACAGGTGCTGGGTCGGCCAGAAGAACGCCACCCCCTTGAGGAAGCCCAGGAACAGCGGTGGATCGCCGAGCGGGGTGAGCGAGCCGCCGATATTCGACACCAGGAAGATGAAGAAGATCATCGTGTGCGCGCGGTGCTTGCGGTTGCGGTTCGCGCGCAGGACCGGGCGCACCAGCAGCATCGACGCGCCGGTCGTGCCGGTCAGGCTCGCGATCGCGGTGCCGAAGGCGAGCAGCGCCGTATTGGTGCCCGGCGTGCCGCGCAGCGTGCCGGCGAGATGCACCCCGCCCGCCACCGTGAACAGCGCGAACAGCAGGATCAGGAACGGGATGTACTCGAGCAGTGCCGTGTGCAGCACCATGTCGGTGACCGGCTCGACGCCGAAGGTGAGCGCGGCCGGCACGACGAAGGCGAGCGCCCAGGCCAGCATCACCAGGCCGTAGAAACGGTGCCACCAGTGCGGCGAGATCAGCGGCACGAGCGCGATCGACAGCAGCACGCCGGCGAAAGGCAGCACCCACCAGAGCGAGAGCGCCCGCCCGTCCACCCCCTGCTCTGCCGCCTCGGCCGGCATGGACGCCAGCAGCACGCCGAGCGCGATCAGGGGAGGCACAATCTTGCGGAATGACATCGAGGACCGGCAGCGAGAACGAACGGGAGGATGACCGTAAAGGAACGCGGCTTCGCCGCAAGAGCCGCCGGACACTGGCATAAATGACGTCAAAGTAATTCTTTGCATAAGTGCGAGCGGGCCTACCGAACCGGTCGGCGGCGACACTCCGGGGGGCGATCAGTGGCGCGGGTGGCTGTCGGCCCATGCGGCGCGCGCTCGCGCGCCGAGGCGTGGCGACCGGCCCCCGCCTTGCCGCACCCTGCCCCCGTCGCTATGGTCCGGCGCCCACCAACGCGCAGGATGACCCCCCGATGGACATGACCGGCGAGCGGCGCATCCCCGCGCCGCGAGAGACCGTCTGGCAGGCGCTGAACGACCCCGAGGTGCTGAAGGACAGCATCCCGGGCTGCGAGACGATCGAGAAGATTTCGGACACCGAGATGACCGCGCGCGTGGCCGTGCGGATCGGGCCGATGAACGCGCGGTTCTCGGGCAAGGTGCAGCTCTCCGACCTCGACCCGCCGAACGGCTACACGATCTCGGGCGAGGGCCAGGGCGGGGTCGCGGGCTTCGCCAAGGGGGGGGCCACCGTCCGGCTCGCCGAGGACGGGCCTGGCGCCACCCTGATGACCTACGACGTGAAGGCGCAGGTCGGCGGCAAGATGGCCCAGCTCGGCGCGCGGCTGATCGACAGCACCGCCCGCTCCATGGCCGACCAGTTCTTCGACCGCTTTGCCGCGCGCGTCGCCGGACCTCCGCCGGGGGCCGAGGCGGCCGAAGCGGCGCCCGTGCCCGCCGGACCCGCCCGCCTGCCCCTGCCGGTGCCGGCCGAGATGTTCGGCCTGCCGACCTGGGTCTGGGGCTCGATCGCGGTCTGGGTCGGGATCGTCGCCCTGATGGTGCTGTGAGCGGGCTCAGCCTTCCCGTCTGGGTCGGGCTGACGGTGCTGTTCGTGCTGGCCCTGCTCGTGCTGGGCCGGGTGCTGGGCTGAGATGATGGACGCAGGACCGCTTCCCGCCGGGGTGGACGAGACCCTCGCGCTGCTCGCGCGCGGCGACTATGTGGCCGATCGTGCGCTCGCCACTGCCGTGCATCTCGCGCTCAAGATGCAGCGGCCGCTGTTCCTCGAGGGCGAGGCCGGGGTCGGCAAGACCGAGATCGCCAAGGTGCTGTCCAAGACGCTCGGCCGGCGCATGGTGCGGCTGCAATGCTATGACGGGCTCGACCTCGCCTCGGCGCTCTATGACTGGAACTACACCCGCCAGCTCCTGGAGATCCGCCTCGCCGAGGCCGCCGGCGAGCGCGACAAGGACCGGCTGGCGAAGGGCATCTTCGACCGCCGCTTCCTGATCGAGCGCCCTTTGCTCCAGGCGATCAGCCCCGAGGGGGGCCCCGCGGTGCTGCTGATCGACGAGCTCGACCGCGCCGACGAGCCCTTCGAGGCGTTCCTGCTGGAGCTGCTGGCCGACTGGCAGGTGACGATCCCCGAGCTCGGCACGATCCGCGCGGCCGAGCCGCCCGTGGTGATCATCACCTCGAACCGCACGCGCGAGATCCACGACGCGCTGCGCCGGCGCTGCCTCTACCACTGGGTCGATTTCCCCGATGCGGCGCGCGAGCGCGCGATCCTGGCGCTGAAGGCGCCCCAGGCGGCGGAAAGGCTGTCGTTCCAGGTGGTCGCCTTCGTGCAGCGGCTGCGCCAGATGGACCTGTTCAAGATGCCCGGCGTCGCCGAGACGATCGACTGGTGCGGCGCGCTTGCCCATCTCGATGCGACCGAGCTCGACCCGCAGCGCGTGGACGAGACGCTCGGCGTGCTGCTCAAGTACCAGGACGACATCGCGCGCATCCGCGGCGAGCAGGCCGCCGCGCTGGTCGCCGAGGCGAAGGCGGGATGATGCCCCCGGTGGAAGGCGGCGGCCGCCTTCCCCTGAACGTGCTGCATTTCGGCCGGATGCTGCGGCGCGCCGGCCTGCCGGTCGGCCCCGGCCAGGTGATCGAGGCGCAGCACGCGCTGCTGCACATCGACCTCACGCGCAAGCGCGACGTGCACGCGGCGCTGCGCGCGGTGATGGCCACGCGCCACGAGCACTGGGACGTGTTCGACGCCGCCTTCGCGCTGTTCTGGCGCAACCCCGACCGGAACATCGCCGAGAGCATCATGGCCGCGCTCGACGGGCTGCGCCGCCCGGCCGAACCGCAGAAGCCCAAAGCAGGCGCGCGCCGCGCCGCCGAGGCGATGGGTGCGCAGTCGCGGCCCAAGGAGCGGCCGCGCCCGCCCGAGGAGGAGCAGCGCATCGAGGCGCGGCTTGTCGCCTCGGCCGAGGAGCGGCTCAGGAAGATGGACTTCGAGGCGATGAGCGAGGCCGAGATCCGCGCCGCGCGCGCCGCGATCGCGCGCCTGACCCTGCCGCTCGATGCCGTGCCGACCCGCCGCTTCCGCCCCGACCCGCTCGGGCCGCGCGCGGATCTGCGCGAGACGCTGCGCCGGTCCTTGCGCGAGGGCGGCGCGCTGGTCGAGATCGCCCGTCGGCGCCGGCGCACCCGCACCCCGCCGCTGGTCGCGCTATGCGACATCTCCGGCTCGATGGGCCGCTACGCGCCGATCCTGCTGCACTTCCTGCACGCGGTCGCCTCCACGCGCACGCGCACCCACACCTTCCTGTTCGGCACGCGGCTCACCAACGTCACCCGCGCCTTCCGCCACCGCGATCCCGAGGCGGCGTTCCAGATGGTGAGCGCCATGGTGCCCGACTGGTCCGGTGGCACGCGCATCGGCGAGGCGATCGCGCGCTTCAACCGCGACTGGGGCCGGCGCGTGCTCGGCCAGGGCGCGACCGTGCTGCTGATCACCGACGGGCTCGACCGCGAGGGCGGTGCCGGGCTCGCGGAGGCGATGGAACGGCTGCACAAATCCTGCCGCCGGCTGATCTGGCTCAACCCGCTGCTGCGCTTCCAGGGCTTCGAGCCCAAGGCCACCGGCATCAAGGCGATGCTGCCGCACGTGGACGACTTCCGGCCCGCGCACAATATCGACAGCATCGCGGGGCTGGTGCATGCGCTGTCGGCACCGCAGGCCAGGAGGAAGGCCGCATGAACACGGACGCAGAGGACATCCTGAGCACGGCGGGACACTGGGTGGCCGAGGGCGAGACCGTCGCCCTCGCGACCGTGGTCGAGACCTGGGGCTCGTCGCCGCGCCCGGCCGGTTCGCGCCTCGCGGTGTCCGCATCGGGAAAGATGGCCGGCTCGGTCTCGGGCGGCTGCATCGAGGGCGCGGTCGCGGATGCGGCGAAGGAGGTCATGGCCTCCGGCACGCCGCGCGTGCTGACCTTCGGCGTGACCAACGAGCGCGCCTGGGAGGTCGGGCTCGCCTGCGGCGGCACGGTCAGCGTCTTCGTCGAGAAGCTCGGATGACGCCGACGCTGTTCCAGGCGCTGCAGGCGGCGCGCAAGGCGAAGCGGCCGGTGCTGCTCGCGACCCGGCTCTCTGACGGCGCGCAGGCGCTGGTCGGCCCGGATGGCGCGCATGGCGCCAACCTGCCCGAGGCGGTGGTGGCGGCGGCACGCGCCGCCCTTGCCGACGATGTCGCGCGCACGGTCGAGAGCGACGGCGCGCGCTGGTTCCTCCACCCGCACAACCCGCCCCTGCGGCTGATCGTGGTCGGCGCGGTGCACATCGCCCAGGCGCTCGCGCCGATGGCGCCGCCGCTCGGCTTCGCGGTGACGGTGATCGATCCGCGCCGCTCCTTCGCGACCGACGAACGCTTCCCCGGCGTCACGCTCGACACGCGCTGGCCCGACGAGGCGATGGCGGAGCTCAGGCCCGACAGCCGGAGTGCCGTGGTGACGCTGACGCACGACCCGAAGCTCGACGATCCGGCGCTGGATGCCGCGCTGCGCTCCGACGCGTTCTACATCGGCGCGCTCGGGTCGCGGCGCACCCATGCGGCGCGGCTCGCGCGGCTCACGGAACTCGGTCATGCGCGCGAGACGCTCGCGCGCATCCGTGGCCCGATCGGTCTCCCGATCGAGGCCGAGACCGCCCCCGAGATCGCGCTCGCGATCATGGCCGAGATCGTCGCGGTGCGCCGCCGCGCGAAGCTGGTTTCCCCCGCGCGCGAGGCAGCATGACCTTCGGCGACGAAGCGGTGGAGGACGCGGTCGGCGCGATCCTCGCCCATTCCATCAAGGCCGGCGCGCGGATGCTGAAGAAGGGCCGCGTGCTGACGCGCGAGGACGTGCTCGCCCTCGCCTCGGCCGGGATCGCGCGCGTCACGGTCGCACGGCTCGAAACGGGCGACATCGCCGAGGACGAGGCGGCGGATCGGCTGGCCGATGCCTGCCTCGGCCCGCTGCTCGCGCGCACGCGCGCCGCCACCGGCCGGGTGAATCTGAGCGCCGAGACGCACGGGCTGCTGCTGCTCGACCGCGCGCGCATCGAGCGGCTCAACCGGCTCGACGAGGCGGTGACACTCGCGACCCTGCCGCCCTTCAGCGTGGTGCAACCGCGCGACATGGTGGCGACGGTCAAGATCATCCCCTTCGCGGTGGATCGCCGCATCGTCGCCGCGGCGGTGGCGATCGCGCGCCAGGGCGGTCCGTTGCTGGAGGTGCGCCCGTTCACGGGCCGCAAGGTCGGGCTGGTGCTGACACGCCTCGCCGCGACCAAGGAGAGCGTGCTCGACGGCACGGTCGAGGCGACGCGGGATCGCGTCGCGGCCCTGGGTGGCGAACTCCTGCCCGAGGAACGCTGCGGCCACGACACGGCCGAGGTCGCCGCCGCGCTGAAGCGGCTGAAGGACGCCGGTGCGCGCATCCTGCTGATCGCGGGAGCCTCGGCGGTGGTGGACCGGCGCGATGTCTGCCCCGCCGCGATCGTTCGCGCCGGGGGAGCGATCCATCACTTCGGCATGCCGGTCGATCCGGGCAACCTGCTCTGCTTCGGCGCGCTCGACGGCGTCCCGGCCGTCGTGCTGCCGGGTTGCGCGCGCAGCCCCAAGCTCAACGGGGTCGATTGGGTTCTGCAACGGCTGATGGCCGATCTGCCGCTGGCACCCCGCGACATCATGGACATGGGGGTGGGGGGTCTGTTGAAGGAGATCGAGCTCCGCCCGCTGCCGCGCGCGCGCGCGCCGGAGGAGGACCAGGGCCCGGCGCCGAAGCGCGGCAGCCGGATCGCCGCGATCGTGCTCGCGGCCGGCCGGTCGCGCCGGATGGCGCCGCTGAACAAGCTGCTGGTGAAGGACCAGAGCGGCAAGGCGATGATCGCGCGGGTGGTGGACAACGTGCTTGCGAGCCGCGCGCGCCCGGTGATCGTCGTCACCGGCCACGAGGCGGAAGCCGTGCGTGCCGCCCTGCCCGGCCGAGAGGTCGTGTTCGCGCACAACGCCGACTACGCGCAGGGCCTGTCGTCGTCGTTGCGTACCGGGATCGATGCGCTGCCGCCGGATGTCGACGCCGCTCTCGTCTGTCTTGGCGACATGCCGCTGGTCACCGCGCCCATGCTGGATCGACTGCTGGCGGCCTTCGATCCGGAGGAGGGGCGCGAGATCGTCATGCCGACCTTCCGCGGCAAGCAGGGCAATCCGATGCTGTGGGGACGCCGCTTCTTCCCGGCGATGCGGCAGGTGACGGGCGATGTCGGCGCGCGCCATCTCGCCGGCGAGCACGCCGAGGCGGTGCACGAGGTCGAGATGGCGGACGATGCGGTGATGCGCGACTTCGACACCACCGAGGCGCTCGCCGCCGATCCGCGCGTCGCCAAGGGATGACGCTGCCCGACGGGATCGCGCTCACGCTCGCGGTCGAGCCCGATCCCGCGACGGTCGAGGCGCTCGGCGAGGCGCTCTCGTCGTTCAACGAGGCGGCCGCCGGCCCGTCCGGTTCCTGCCCGCTCTGGATCATCGCCCGCGATGCCGAGGGGCGGCTCGCCGGCGGGCTGCGCGGCCAGACCTTCTGGCACTGGCTGTTCGTCGCCTGGCTCTGGGTGGACGAGGCGCGGCGCGGCCAGGGGCTCGGCGCGGCGCTGCTGCGCGCGGCCGAGGACGAGGCGCGACGGCGCGACTGCATCGGCGCCTATGTGGACACCTACAGCTTCCAGGCGCCCGGGTTCTATGCCCGCCAGGGCTACGCGGTGTTCGGGCGGCTGGATGATCTGCCGCCGGGCGGCTCGCGCACCTGGTTCGCCAAGCGGCTGTGATCGCCCCTGCCGAAGGTTTCACCTTTGGCGGGCGGCTATCGCGCGTGGGGCTGGCGGGGCGGCCACGCGCGAACGAAACCCATCAGGCCGGCGGCTTGCAGAACGCCTCGTAGAGCGCCTTCAGCACCCCAAGCGCCGGACCCTGATTGATCGTGTAATAGACCGTCGTCGCCACGCGGCGGTTCCGCACCAGCCCCTCGGCACGCAGCCGCATCAGGTGCTGGCTCACCACCGTCTCGCGCACGCCGATCCGGTCCGCGAGCGCGCCGACCGAGCATTCGCCGTCCACCAGCGCGCACAGGATCTTCAGCCGCACCGGATTCGCGAGCGACTTCAGAAGGTCGGAGGCCGCTTCCGCGCGTTCGTCCAGCGCGGCGGTGTCCATCGTCGAAGTGTCCACGTCACATTCCTTGCCCATGACCCCACGGGTACATGGTTCTTGCCTTCGAAGGCGTGAAGACATATCTTCGCGCCCGAAGGTGCACCGCGCCTCCGCGGTGCGCAAGCGAAAGGATAACATGCCATGATCCGCCTCACGGACAGGGCCTGGTCGCCCTATCTGACCGGCGCGCTGATCGGGCTCCTGCAGGTTCCGGCCTTCCTGCTGCTCGGCACGGCCCTCGGCGCGTCCTCGTCCTATGTCACGGTCTCGGCCTCGATCGCGGAGTTCTTCGACCCGGCGATCCGCGGCCTCGCCTATGCCGGCAAGTATCTCGACGGCGCCAAGAACTGGTGGCAGGTCGCGCTGGTCGGCGGCATCGCCCTCGGCGCGTTCCTCTCGGCCAGCCTCTCGGGCACGCGCCGCACGGGCATCTCGCCGGTCTGGGCCCGCGCGCTCGGCACCTCGAACCCGGCCGTCCGGTTCGCGCTCGCCTTCGTCGGCGGCTTCCTGCTGCTGCTCGGCGCGCGCCTCGCCGATGGCTGCACCTCCGGCCACGGCATCTCGGGCATGGCGCAGCTCGCCGTGTCGGGCTTCGTCGCCGTGGGCGCGATGTTCGCCGGCGGCATCGCCACCGCCATGATGCTGCGCGCCGTCCGCTGAGCCCGAAGGAGCACCAACGATGAGCGTTCTCGCCGCCATTGCCGTGGGCCTGCTGATGGGCGTGGCCTTCGGCTTCCTGCTGGAGAAGAGCCGGGTGTTCGAGCCCGGCGTGATCGTCGGCCAGATGCAGCTCAGGAACTTCCTGATGCTGCGCATCTTCCTCGCCTCCGTCGCCTCCGGCCTGATCATTCTCGGGCTCGGCACGCTGACGGGGATCATCCCGAAGCTCGATCCGAAATCCGTGCTGTACGGCGCGCAACTTCTGGGCGGGTTCATCACCGGCGTCGGCATCGCGCTCGCCGGCGCCTGCCCGGGCACGGTGCTGGCCCAGGTCGGCGTGGGCTACCGCGACGCGCGCGTCACCCTGCTGGGTGGCCTCGCGGGCGCGCTGACCTTCGCCTATCTGGAGCCGGCGATCCGCCCGGTCCTGCTGACCGGCTCGCCCGGCAAGCTCACGCTGCACGGCCTGCTCGACCTGCCGTTCTGGCCGCTCGCGCTCGGCTTCGCCGCGGTCCTGATCGCCGCCCTCTACGCGATGGAGCGCTGGCGGCCGTGGCGGGCGGAGCTCGGCGCGAACGCCGACGGCGTGCTGCCCCCGGCCCAGCCGGCCAAGGCGGCCCCCGCCGGCGCCGAGCCCGCCGCGCGGTGAGCGCGGGGGCGACCACCGACGCCGCCGGGATGCCGGCGGCGTCGCTCGCGCATCTGCCGCTGCCGCTGTTCGCGGCCCCGATGGGGCTCGGCGGCCTCGCCCTGGCCTGGCGCCAGGGTGCGGCCGCCTTCGGCCTGCCAGGGGTGATAGGCGAGGCGGTCGCCGCACTCGCGCTCGCCGCCTTCGGCGCGGTCGCGCTCGCCTACGCGGCGAAGGCGCTCCGCCATCCGGCGGCGACTGCGGCCGAACTCGCGCACCCGGTGCGCGCTGTGTTCGCCTCGGCCGTCACGGTGGCGCTGATCATCGCCGCGCTCGTGGTGCTGCCGTGGTCGCGCGACGCGGGCACGGTTCTGCTGGCAGCCGGGGCGGCGGCGCATCTCGCCGTCGCCGTCGCCTTGCTCGCGCGCTGGATCGCGCATCCGACCGAGATCGCCCATGCCGCGCCGACCTGGCTCATCCCCCTGGTCGGCAACATCCTCGTCCCCTTGGGCGCCGTGCCGGCGGGGTGGCCGGAACTCGGCTGGCTGTTCTTCGGCCTCGGCGCCGGGCTGTGGCTGTTCGTCACGCCGATCCTGCTCTACCGGCTGATCTTCCACCCCGACCTGCCGCCCAGGCTGCTGCCGACGCTCGCGATCCTGCTGGCACCGCCGTCGGTCGGGATGCTGTCCTGGCTCGCGCTCACCGGCGGGCCGCTCGATGCGATGGCGCGCGTGCTGTTCGGGCTGGCGGTGTTCTTCGCCCTCGCGCTGGCGGCGCTTGCGCCGCGGCTCGCGCGCCTGCCGTTCTTCCTCTCCTGGTGGGCCTACACCTTCCCGCTCGCCGCCTTCGCCGCCGCGACCGCGCGCTACGCGGCCTCGGTCGGCGGCGCGGTGGCGCAGGCCGCAGCCCTCGGGCTGCTCGCCGTGGCGACCCTGGTCGTGGCTCTGGTCGCCGCCTGCACGCTCAGGGCGCTCGCGCGGGGCGAAGTGCTGCGGCCGGAGTGATCAGCCGAGCGCCGCCTGCACCCAACGCGCCCAGGCGAGCACCGCGGCATCGTCGCCGCGCCTGCCGACGATCTGGATCCCCAAGGGCAGGCCGCGCGGGCCGAGCCCCGCCGGCACGGTCACACAGGGCACGTGCAGCGTCGTCCAGAGATAGTTGAAGGCCGGATCGCCGGTCCAGCCGATGCCCTCCGGCGCCTCTCCCGGCGCGGAGGGTGTCACCAGCACATCCACCCCTTCCAGCGCCGGGCCGAAGGCCAGCATGCAGCCCTGCGCCACCTTCAGCGCCTCGTCGAGCCGCTCGGGGGGCCAGGCGAGTGCGGGCAGGTGCCGCTCCTTCAGCCCGGCCGAGAGCAACGGCGCCTGGGTGGTCAGCTCCCAGCCGAGCGCGCGCGCGGTCTCGGCGACCATGATCGAGGGATGCGCCTCTACCAGCGCGTTGAAGGCGGCCGGCAGCTCACGCTCGGTCACCGTCGCGCCGGCGCGGTTGAGCGCCGCCGTCACATCGCCCCAGAGCGCATGGGTCTCGGGCAGGGCGGCCGGCCAGGACGGCGAGCGGCAGAGACCGATCCGCGGCGGCCGGCCCGGGTCGCGCTCCGGGTCGCCCAGCCGCCGGCCGGAGACTGCGCCGGCGAACAGCGCGCAGTCGGCGACCGAGCGCGCCATCACCCCGATCGTGTCGAGGCTGTGCGACATCACCTTCATGCCGGCGCGCGAGATCATGCCGAAGGACGGCTTGTAGCCGACGATGCCGCAATAGGCGGCCGGGCGGATGATGCTGCCCGCCGTCTGGGTGCCGAAGGCGAGCGGGACCATGAAATCGGCGACCGCGGCCGCGGAGCCCGAGGACGAGCCGCCCGGCGTGTGCGCCAGGTTCAGGGGGTTGCGCGTGGGCCCCGGGGCGCGGACGGCGAACTCGGTGGTGACGGTCTTGCCCATCACCACGCCGCCGGCGGCGCGCGTCCAGGCCACCGCGGCGGCGTCCGCGCGCGGACGGAACCCGGCATAGATCGGGCTGCCATAGCCGGTCGGCAGATCGGCGGTGTCGAGCACGTCCTTCACGCCGACCGGGATGCCGCCGAGCGGCGCCGCCGGATCGGCCTTCCGCGCGGCGGCGCGCACGACCTCCGGCACATGCGCGACGAAGGCGCGCACCTCCGGGTCGCGCGCGGCGATGCGCGCGAGACACGCCTCCGCCAGCGCCTCCGGTGTCAGGCGTCCGGCGGCCATCGCCGCCCGCGCCGCCGTCGCGGTCAACCGCCACGCTTCGTCCATCGTGAGTCCCCCACCCCTGCCGTCGGACCATACGGCATACGGCAGCGTGCGCGCGCTCTGCGTCCGGCGCAACCCGTCGCACGCCGAATCTTTCATGGCGCAACGCCCCCGTGCGCGCCATGCTGGCGTGGTGCACGTCGAGGTCCGCATCCATCCCGGTCCGGCCGGAGCCCTGCTCTACGAGGTCCCGCTCGGCCCGGAATCCCTGCCGGCGGTGGAGTCGCGCGACCTCATCGGCGCCTGGGACGCCGCGCGCGAGGCGGCCGAGCGCGAGGACTGGGGCGAGGCGCGCGCGGTGCTGTTTCGCCGCGACGGCGGCAGCGCGACCGAACTCGTGATCGCGGATGCCGATGCGCGCTGTTGGGCCGGCGCGGTCGATCAGGCGGTCGGGCTCGACACGCTCTATGGTCTGGCACTCTGCTTCCGCCTGCTCGGGCTGATCGAGCTGCTCGCCACCTGCCCTTGGGCGCGCGGGCTGTTCGACGTTTCGCCCGACGGCACCACGCTGCACCCCGCCCTGCTCGCCGCCGCTGCGCGGGCCCCGCTCGAGGCCGACGGGCGGTTCGACCATGCCGGGATTCGCCGCGCCCTGGCCACGCGGCTGACGGGGTCTGTCCGATGATCCGTGTGCTTCTCCTGCTCGGCCTCGCGGTGCTGGCCGCCTGTGCCCGGCCTGAGCCGCAGGCGCGGCCCGAGGCTTCGATCGAGGCCGCCTGCCGGGCCGAGGCGGAGCGGATGATGATGACGCGCACGCGCGCCGACCGGCCGCGGCTCGACGACCTCGAATCCCGCTTCGGCGGCGGCGGGTTCGAGGCGCAGCGCATCCGCACGACCGAGCTGCTCGACCGCGACCGGCTGTATCGCGAGTGCCTCGGTCGCGCCTCGGCCGGGCAGGCGCCCGCGGCCACGCCCGCCCCGACCGCGCCGGTGCAGGTCCGTCAGTAGGCGGTGCGCCAGCGGCGGGCCGGCGTGACGTCGAGCCCGAGGGCGAGCAGCACCTCGTAGGCGAGCACCAGGCCCAGGATGGCGACCAGCCAGATCAGCCCCCAACGGAGCACCGGCTGGCCCTGGCGCAGGCGGGTGCCGAGCCCCGGCAGCACCAGCGCGAGCGCGCCCGCGGCCCAGATCAGCCCGATGACCTGCCAGGTTTCCATCCCGTCCCTCCTGCCGCGTGGAGCATAGAGCATGGATCCCGCGATCACCTTCCATGGCGCGGCCGGCACCGTCACGGGCTCGTGCCTGCTGATCGAGGCCGGGGGCGCGCGGCTGCTGGTCGATTGCGGCCTGTTCCAGGGGCCGAAGACGGTGAAGGCGCTGAACTGGCGGCCGTTCCCCTTCGAGCCGCGCGCGATCGACGCGGTGGTGCTGACGCACGCGCATATCGACCATTCCGGGCTGATCCCGCGCCTGGTGAAGGAGGGATTCCGCGGCCCGGTGCACGCGACGGTGGCGACGGTCGATCTCTGCCGCTTCATGCTGCCCGATTCGGGCTTCATCCAGGAGACCGAGGTGGAGCGGCTGAACCGCCGCAACGCCGCGCGCGGACAAGCCGCGGTAACGCCGATCTACACCCGGGCCGATGCCGAGGCCGCGCTCGGCCGGTTCCGCGGCGTCGCCTACGACCGCTGGCTCGACCTGCCGGGCGCGATGCGCGCGCGGTTCTGGAACGCCGGCCACCTGCTCGGCTCCGCCTCGGTGGAGCTCGTGCTGCCTGGCGGTGCGCATCTGCTCGTGTCGGGCGATATCGGCCCGGGATCGAAACAGTTCGTCGCAGACGCGGAGGCGCCGCACGATCCGGACTGGCTGGTGCTCGAATCGACCTATGGCGATCGCGAGCGCGACGACCCCACGCCGGTCGAGCGGCGGGCGATGCTGCGCACCGAGGTGGAGGCGGCGCTGAAGGCGGGCGGCAATCTGCTGATCCCGGCCTTCGCGGTCGAGCGCACGCAGGAGCTGCTGCACGACCTCGATCTGCTGATGGAACGGGGCGAGTTGCCGTCGGTGCCGGTGGTGATCGACTCCCCGCTCGCGGCCGAGGCGACGCGCACCTTCCGCCAGCACCTGGAGGAGCTGCCCGAGGAGACCGAGCCCGCCGAGACATTCCTGTCGGGACCGAACATCCGCGTCACCGCCTCGGTGGAGGAGAGCAAGAAGCTGAACGCGGTGGCCGGTGGGATCATCATCCTCTCCGCCTCGGGCATGGCGGATGCGGGGCGGATCCGGCACCACCTGCTGAACAATCTCTGGCGGCCGCAGGCGACGGTGCTGTTCGTCGGCTATCAGGCGCCGGGCACGCTGGGGCGACTGCTGGTGGATGGCGCGACGGAGGTGTCGATCATGGGCCAGGAGGTGGCGGTCCGCGCGCGCATCCGCCGCCTGGATGTGTATTCCGGCCATGCGGATCGACAGGGCCTGCTGGACTGGGTGGCGGCGCGGGGGAGCGTGAAGCGAGGCGTTTTCCTGGTGCATGGCGAGCCGGAGGCGCGGGAGTCGCTCGCCGGTTCGTTGCGCGAGCGTGGGCTCGCGGTGATGCTGCCTGAGATGGATGCCTCCTACGCCCTGCCGGCGCACGGCGCGGCGCGGGCGCGCGGCGCGGCGGCGCGGCTCTCGCCGGAGGCGGCGCAGGCGCGGTTCGACTGGCACAACGAGCGCGCGGCGTTGCTGCTGGAGTTGCGTCGGCGCGTCGAGCAGGCGGGCGACGACGCGGCGCGCGCGGCGTTGTTGCGCCGGGTGCGCGAGGCGTTGCGGGGGTAGAAGGGATGGGGGGTGGCGGGGGCAAGGGCCGATGGCCCTTGGCCCCGCCTGTTTTCTTCCTGGCGCTGAAGCCGCGCGAACCGCCGTCAGGCCGGCCAGAACTGCCGGGTCTTGCCCTGGACGTTGACGAAGAGCCGCCATGAGCCGGAGGCGCGGGAGCCGAACACGCTGGCATAGGACGCGCCGCCGGCGAGGTAGTCGCGCGGCAGCAGCATCGTGAAGTTGGTGTCGGTGATCCTGCTGCCGGCGAGCAGCTTCGAGGCGAGGGCGACGTACACGTCCGACCAGATCGGCAGCTTCCACTTCTGATAGAACTCGTTGACGCGGGCGCCGAACACGATCGGGTCGTCGCCCGAGCTGTAGGTCGGCACGCCCTGGTCGGCGATGTCGGGCTGGCAGTTCGCGTGGATGACCGACGGGGAAGCCGCGTCCCCGCCGACGAAGATCGCGCAGCCATTCAGGTTCGGGGTGACGAAGATCGGGTGTTTCGGCCCAAGCTTGATCATAGGCGCGTAGCCGACCTGCCAAGGCAGGGTATAGGCGTTGGCGGAGCCGCCGGAGGGTGAGAGGCTGACGGTCGTTTCGGTCGGCAGCACGGTCTCGGTGATCACGCCTTCATTGTTGCTGCGGAGCGCGAACTTGAGCGTGGCGTGGTTGGAGACGATGTCCTCCCATGTGATCGCGCTGGGAGGGACGGAGGACGGTGAGACGGGGGAAATGAGACGTTCCGGGGGCGTGAGAAAAGGTGAGAAGAGCCGGGAAATAGCGTTAAGCGACTGAACATAAAAAAGGTTCGCTCCGACATCGGGCGACACGGCGGCGCAACAACTCGTGCCCACAATCGGTGCGACGCGGAGCCCGTTCGTTGCGGGGTCAGGAGGCGCTGCGCAGGGCGGCGCGGAGCTCGGTCAGCTCCCGTCGCAGGGCGATGGCGTCTGCCGTGTCCTGAGCGCGCGAGAGAAGTTCTGTCAGGATGGCGTCGGCCCGGTCGGGGGGGAGGGCGTCGAGCAGGCGGGCGATGGCCTGGAGGCGGCGGGCGTGGCGGCCGAGCTCGGGCGGCGGGTCGGCGGGCGCGGTTTCCTGCGGCTTTGCGGCCCACATGTCGCCGTCGCCGGTGAGCAGCCAGGTCATGTTGACCCCGGTGCGGGCGATCGCCGCCAGCGCCTCGCCGCCCGGGACAGAGACGGCCTGCTCATACTTCTTGAGGACCCCAAGAGGTATCCCGGTGCGCTGCGCCATCTGGGCCTGGGTGAGCCCGAGGCCCTCGCGCCAGGCGCGCAGGCGAGCCCCGATCTGCCCCTTTGTGCCGGTCATGAAAGTGCGACACCTGGGGGCGAAAGTGCGACAGGAAAGCGCGACACTCGCGCCGCCGTGTCGGCTGTCGCGCTTCGCCGCAACTCATTGAAAAGGCTCGCAAAAAGCGGCGCTGGCGGCCAGATGTTCCGCGCGCGAAAGTGCGACAAAGCGCGACAGCCGTTGCGATATCGAAGCGCGACAGTCGGCGTACGATGGTATGTCGACGAGGGGCTCACTGAGGGGGACCCGCAGCAGCGCTGTCGGCGGCCGCGCCCATGGTCTTGATGGTCAGCTTGCCGGAGAAGCCCGCGCCCTGCATGGCCCAGTCGAACGCCATCGAACCACCCCCGACAGCCCGTTCCGCGTGTGCGGGAGCAGTGTGGCACGCGCGGGGTGCGAACCGACACCGGATTCGGTGCGCAGGGCGTCAGGCCGCCTCCTCGGCACGGCGCTCGGCCCGCTTGCGCTCGTGCGGATCGAGGAAGCGCTTGCGCAGACGGATCGCCGACGGCGTCACCTCGACGAGCTCGTCGTCGTCCACATAGGCGATCGCCTGCTCCAGGCTCATCCGCCTGGGCGGCGTCAGCAGCATCGCGTCGTCCTTGCCGGCGGCGCGGATGTTGGTGAGCTTCTTCTCCTTGATCGGATTGACCTCCAGGTCCTCGGCCCGGCTGTTCTCGCCGATCATCATGCCGACATAGACCTTGTCGCCCGGATTGACGAACAGCACGCCGCGCTCCTGCAGATAGAACAGCGCGTAGTGCACCGCCTCGCCATCGGCGTTGGAGATCAGCGCGCCGTTGCGTCGCCCCTCGATCGTGCCCTTCCACGGCATATAGCCCGCGAACAGGCGGTTCATGATGCCGGTGCCGCGCGTGTCTGTCAGGAACTCGCCATGGTAGCCAATCAGCCCGCGCGACGGGATCAGGAAGGTCAGCCGCGTCTTGCCCGCACCGGACGGGCGCATGTCGCGCAACTCGCCCTTGCGCAGCGACATCTTCTCGACCACGACGCCCGCGTACTGCTCGTCCACGTCGATCAGCACCTCCTCGAACGGCTCCAGCCGCTCGCCGGTCGCCTCGTCGCGGCGGAGGATCACGCGCGGGCGGCCGATCGTCAGCTCGAAGCCCTCGCGGCGCATGGTCTCGATCAGAACGCCGAGCTGCAACTCGCCGCGGCCGGCCACCTCGAACGCCTCGGCCTCCTCGCTGTCCTTCACCTTGATCGCGACATTGCCCTCGGCCTCGCGGTAGAGCCGGTCGCGGATCTGCCGCGACGTCACCTTCTTGCCCTCGCGCCCGCCGAGGGGGCCGTCATTGATACGGAACGTCATCGACAGCGTCGGCGGATCGACCGGGATCGCCGGCAGCGGCAGCGCCTGCTCGGGAGACGCGATCGTGTCGGGCACCGTGCCCTCGGCGAGGCCCGCGATCGCGATGATGTCGCCCGCCTCGGCCTCCTCGACCGGCACGCGCTCGAGCCCGCGGAAGGAGAGGAGCTTGGTCAGGCGGCCCGTCTCGATCACGGAACCGTCGCCGCGCAGAACCTTCAGCGGCATGTTGACGCGCGCGCGCCCCTGCTCGACCCGGCCGGTCAGCACGCGGCCGAGGAAGTTGTCGTAGTCGAGGATGGTCGCGACCATCGCGAAGGGCGCGTCCTTGTCGAGCGCCGGCGCGGGCACGTGGCGCAGCACCAGGTCGAACAGCGCGGAGAGGTCGCGCTTCGGCCCGTCGAGCGTCGCGTCGGCCCAGCCCTGCCGGCCAGAGGCGTAGAGCATCGGGAAGTCGAGCTGCTCGTCGGTCGCGCCAAGCGCGGCGAACAGGTCGAAGACCTCGTTGTGCACCTCGTCGGGGCGGGCGTCCTGCCGATCGACCTTGTTCACCACCACGATCGGCTTCAGGCCGCGGGCGAGCGCCTTGCCGACCACGAACTTGGTCTGCGGCAGCGGCCCCTCGGCGGCATCCACCAGCACGATCGCGCCGTCCACCATGTTCAGGATGCGCTCGACCTCGCCGCCGAAATCGGCGTGGCCGGGCGTGTCGACGATGTTGATCCGCGTGCCCTGCCACACCACCGAGGTGCATTTGGCGAGGATCGTGATGCCGCGCTCGCGCTCGAGGTCGTTGCGGTCGAGCGCGCGCTCGGCGACCTGCTGGTTCTCGCGGAACGCGCCGGATTGCCGGAGGAGCTGATCCACCAGCGTCGTCTTCCCATGGTCAACATGGGCTATGATCGCGATGTTGCGAATGTCCATACCGGCCGCCCTGTGTGCTGCTGCGGCGCACACATAAGGGCGCGGCTCGCATTCCGCGAGTGAAAAGTCAGAGTTGCTGTCCTGTGACGGACGCGGGAGAGGGTTCGTCCGGCGCGCGGCCGCCCGGCCGAGGCCCAGCGGCCATCAGGCGGCCAGCCGGTCCTTCACCAGTTGGGCAAGCGGCGCCACCGGCCGGGCGCCGAAATGGCTGATCGCCTCCGCGGCCGCGACCGAGGCCATCACCCCGCACTCCGGAAGCGGCCGGCCGCGGACCAGCCCGGCGAGGAACCCGGCGGCATAGGCGTCGCCCGCGCCGGTGCTGTCCACCACCGTCGTGGGCTCGGCGGCGATCGTATGCACAGCGCCATCGGCGACGATCACGCTGCCCTTCTCGGACCGCGTCAGGCAGGCGATGCGGGTCTCGGCGCGCACAGCGGCGACCGCGTCCTCGAACCGCTCGACCTCGTAGAGGGAGAGGATCTCGTGCTCGTTGGCGAACAGGATGTCGATCTCGTCGGCGACCAGGGCGCGGAAGGCGGCGCGGTGGCGGCCGACGCAGAACGGATCGGAGAGCGTCAGCGCCACCTGGCGGCCGGCCGCATGCGCCACGCGCGCGGCCTTGCGGAAGGCGGCCTGGGCGGCGGGCGGGTCGAACAGGTAGCCCTCCAAATAGGTCACGGCGGCGGCTCCGACCGTGGCCTCGTCGATGTCCGCCTCCGACAGCCCCACGCAGGCGCCGAGGAACGTGTTCATGGTGCGCTGGGCGTCGGGCGTCACCAGGATCAGGCAGCGCGCGGTCGGCGCGCCGCCGGTCGCGGCCGGGGTATCGAAGGCGATGCCGGCGGCGCGGATGTCGTGGCGGAACACGGCGCCGAGCTGATCCTCGGCCACCTTGCCGATGAAGGCGCCGCGTCCGCCGAGGCTCGCGAAGGCGGCCATGGTGTTCGCCGCCGAGCCGCCCGAGACCTCGACGGCCGGGGGCATCGCGGCATACAGCGCCTCGGCGCGGGCCGCGTCGATCAGGGTCATGGCCCCCTTGTTGAGGCCGTGCGCCGAGATGAAGGCATCATCGCAGCGGGCCAGCACGTCCACGATGGCGTTGCCGATGCCGAGGAGGTCGTAGGTCATGGGGCTCCGATCCGGTGTTCGCCTGTCCCTTAGCGTGCGCGGGCGCCAGACGCCATGATCGGGGCGTGGCTGCGCGCGCTCGGCCAGTTGGGCGACCCGCGCCTGCGCCGGCCGGTGCTGCTGGGGCTGCTGGCGGCGGCGGTGGTGTTCGCGCTGCTGGTCGGGTTCGGGGTGTGGCTGGTCGGGCTCGCGGCGACCGGCGGGGGCGGGTGGCTCGACCGGCTGGTCTCGGCGCTGGGCGGGGTGGCGGCGGTGATCGTCGCGGTGCTGCTGTTCGGCCCCGCCAGCCTGGCGGTGGCCGGCGTGCTGCTGGACGACGTCGCCGCGGCGGTGGAGGCGCGGCACTACCCCTTCCTCGCCCCCGCGACGCCGGCGCCCGTGTGGTCGCAGCTGCTGGCGGGGCTGCGCGTGGCGCTCAGGGTGCTGGTGATCTCGGCGGTGGCGCTGCCGCTGGTGCTGCTGCTGCCCGGGGTGGGCAGCCTGGTGTGGCTCGCGGTGTCGGCCTATGCGCTGTCGCGCGAGTATTTCGAGCTTGCGGCCTTGCGGCGGATGGACGCGGCCTCGGCGCGGGCCTTGCGGCGCCGGCACCGGTTCCGCGTGTGGCTCGCGGGGGTGCCGGCGGCCGCGCTGATGCTGGTGCCGGTCGCGAACCTGTTCGCGCCGGTGCTGGGCGCGGCGGCGTTCACGCATGTGCTCCACGGCGTGGGCCTGGGCGCGCGCCGGGCTTGACGTCATCCCGCATCCGGGAAATTCTCTCGGATATGGAAAGCGCGCTCCTCGACCCTGCCGCGACCGACCGTCGGCTGGCGGAGCGGTTGCGGGCCTTGCGGGGCGAGCGTGGCTGGTCGCTCGACGAACTGGCGCGCCGCAGCGGGGTGAGCCGGGCGACGCTGTCGCGGCTGGAGAATGCCGAGGTCAGCCCGACCGCCGCCGTGCTGGGCCGGTTGTGCGCGGCCTATGGGCTGAGCGTGTCGCGCCTGATGGCGCAGGTGGAGGCGGCGTTCGTGCCGCTGGTGCGGCGGGACGCGCAGGCGGAGTGGGTGGATCCTGCGGGCGGGTTCCGGCGGCGCCAAGTGTCGCCGCCGGCGCGCGAGCTGGCGGGCGAGGCGGTGGAGTGTGTGCTCGATCCGGGGGTGCGGGTTGCCTATGACCGCCCGCCGCGTGCGGGGCTGGAGCACCATCTGCTGCTGCGCGAGGGGCGCTTGGCGGTGACGTTGGACCGGGTGCGGCATGAGCTCGGGCCTGGGGATTGCCTGCGCTATCGGCTGGAGGGGGCGAGCGTGTTCGAGACGCCGGCCGAGTGCGGCGCGCGCTACGTGCTGTTCATCGTCTGAGGGGGCTGGGCGTGGTGGAGATCGCGGAGTTGGGGGCCGAGGGGGTGGAGGCGGAGGCCTCGGCCCTGGCGGCGGTGTTGCATGCGTGTGTGCAGGATGGAGCGAGTGTGGGGTTCGTGTTGCCGTTTCCGGTG
>NZ_KB899944.1 GCF_000378465.1 Elioraea tepidiphila DSM 17972 | reverse complement strand
CAACGCCCGCAGGGCGGTACAAGGGCTATGACAGCGACCCGATTACCGCCCTGCGGGCGTTGCCTCCGGCTCGGCAGGACCTGCGCGACCGGGGCGCCGTGCCGGAGATCCCCACCAAGCGCAACCGGCACGTCCAGCACAGCGTCAGCCGCCCGCTCTACGCGCTGCGCAGCCGCATCGAGCGCTTCATCAACCGCCTGAAGAACAGCCGCCGCGTCGCCACCCGCTACGACAAGACCGCGGACAGCTTCCTCGGCTTCGTAACACTCGCCTCCATCCAACTGTGGATCACGTTTGTCCACGCGGACTAGGGCCGGTTCCGACCTGCCGGAAACGGCTCCAGGGGTTTCCCGGCGCACATCTTCATCACCCGATCAGGCGAGGCCACCTGATCGGGATCTGCGCTCTGTCCTCGGATTGGCGGTGCGGGGGCCAAGGGCCTTGCGGCCCTTGGCCCCCGCGTCTCGATCGTCTTGTCCTCACCGGCGCCGCCACGGGCGCCGGCCTGCTCGATCAGGCCGCCACCGGCTCCTTGGCCTCGGCCTTCTCCTCGGGCGCGTCCGCCTCGTAGCCCGGCGGCGGGCGGAAGCCGCGCACCGCCTTCTCCATCAGGGTCGCGAGATGGATCGCGGTGCGGTCCTGGTACGGCCCGGCGATGATCTGCACGCCGAGCGGCAGCCCGCCCTTGGCGAGCCCGATCGGCGCGACCGTCGCCGGCAGGTAGCAGACCCCGGAGATGCCGGCCCAGAAGAGCTGGGTCGTGGTGGGCTGCGGCTCGCCGTTCACCGTGATCACGCGGTCGTGGCGCTCGCCCTCGTGGTCGTGCGGGAACGCGGTGCCGGCGGCCACCGGGCAGAGCAGCACGTCCCACTCCTTGAAGAAGGCGGCCCAGGCCTGGCGCATTCGGTGCCGGACCTCGTTGATCTGCAGCCACACGCGGTGCGGCAGCGTGTTGCCGCGCGCCATCAGCGCGATGTAGTCGGTCGCGTCCTCGCCACGCTTCGCCGCCTCCTCGGTCCAGCGGGCGATCTGCTCGGGGGAGAGCCGCGCCGAGGTCGCCGCGCGCAGCAGCAGCACATAGACCTTCCAGAGCTCCGCCATGTCGATGTCGGGCCGCGCGGCGAGATCGACCTTCGCCCCTTCCTTCTTCAGCGGCCGGGCCAGCGCCTCCAGCTTGGCCGCGTACTCCTCGTCCACCGGCGCGACCGGGTCGTTCGCCATGATGGCGATGCGCATCCCCTTGATCCCCGGCAGGCGCGGCTTGGGCAGGGTGAGCTTCCAGCCGGTGGCCTCGATGTCGTCGGGGCCCGCCATCACGTCGAGCGCCACCATCAGGTCCGCGCCGCCGCGCGCGAGCGGGCCGATCACCGAGATGTCGGAGGGCGCGATCGTGCCGAGCGACTGGCCGCGCGGCGAGCAGATGCCGTAGCTCGGCTTGTGGCCATAGACGCCGCAGTAATGCGCGGGGTTGCGGATCGACGAGCCGATGTCGGAGCCGATCTCGAGCCCGGTCAGTCCCGCGGCCAGCGCGGCCGCCGAGCCACCCGAGGAGCCGCCGGGCGTGCGCGTGGGGTCCCAGGGATTGTTCGTCGTGCCATACACCGCGTTGTAGGACTGCCAGTCGGCCAGCATCAGCGGCACGTTGGACTTGCCGAAGATCACCGCGCCGGCGTTGCGGAAGCGGCTGACCGCCAGCGCGTCCTCCTTGGCGATGTTGTCCTTGTAGGCCGGATCGCCCCAGGTGGTGGGCAAGCCCTGGACGTTGAAGCTCTCCTTCACCGTCATCGGCACGCCGTGCAAGGGGCCGGCGATGTCACCGCGCGCGAGGCGGCGGTCGAGCAGCGCGGCATCCTTGCGTGCGCGCTCCACGTCCTGCACGACGATCGCATTCAGCGCCGGGTTGTAGGCCTCGACCCGCTTCAGGTAGAGTTCCAGCAGCTCCGTGCTGCTGATCTTCTTCTGGCGGATCATGGCGGCAAGCTTCGTCGCCGACGCGAAAGCGATGTCGTTCATGCGGAGATCTCCCTGAGGCGGTCGGGCACCATCGACCGTGCGGCGCGGTTCGGCAAGCCCGCCTGCCGCATGAGGACCCTGCACGGGGCGGGAGACTGCCGTGTCTCCCGCCCCGTGCCGGGCTACTTCGTGCGGGTCAGCAGCGTCGGCCCGCCGACCAGGCGCTTGCCCTCGCGCGCGAGCACGACGGACTCGCTGTTGAGGGTCACGACCACGCGGCCGTCGCGCTCCTCGGTGTAGCTCCCGGCGAGGGTGTGGCCGAGGACGCTCTTCACGAACACGCGTGTGCGGTCGACGAACTCGAAGCTCACCCCGTCGCCCTCATAGACCCGCCCGCGCAGGGAGCGCGACTCGGCGCGCTTCAGCCGGGTGACGAGCGCGGCGCGCCGCGCGGTCGCGGCCGCCGTCACCGCGCCCTGCTGCTCGGGCGTGAGCAGCGCGAGCACGCGCCGGTCCGTCATCTGGTCGAGGGCGGCGAAGCCGGTCTCGTCGGCCGGCGTGCGGCCGATTCCGGCGACCAGCTCGGCGGACATCTCCTCGCGCATCGCTGCCCTTCGCGCCGCGATCGCGGCCTCGATCTCGGCGGTCGGCAGGTCGCGCAGCGCGGTGACGAAGCCGCGCGCCGGGAGGTTCGCCGGTCCCTGGATCCGCTGCGCCGCCCGGCTGGCCACGGTGTAGCCCTCGGCCGGGCTGCTCGCCGCGCCGAGCGCATGCACGAAGGCGACCAGCGGCAGCGACGGCTCGGCGGCGCCGATCGCTTCGGCCGCGTTTGCGAGCAGCGCGACCACTGCCGCGACCAGCCATCCGCGATGGGCCATCCACCCATCCTCCCCGTTATGCGGCACGATCACGCAGCAAGGCATGACGGGATCGTCATGTCCAATCCATGAAACGGGACGGGGCCATGGCGCGATGCACAGCCCGACATGACGGAGACGAGAACGCAGCGGTTCTCTCCGTCGCGCATCGCCCCGCTTGTGAGCTGCCCTCCTTCGCGGCGCCGGGCCGCGGGCCCGCTACACCTTCGCCGCCGAGGGATCGATCCAGCCGATATTGCCGTCATCGCGGCGGTAGACCACCGCGAGCGAGCCGGTCTTGCGGTCCCGGAACATCAGCACCGGGGCATCGGCGAGATCGAGCCGCATCACCGCCTCGCCCACCGTGAGCGTCTCGATCTCGGTCGGCAGTTCCGCCACCACCGTGGCGTGATCGCCGTTCAGCTCCAGCGTCTCGCCCTCCGCCGGCTCGGCCTCCGCCACCGGGCCCGGGCTCAGCACGTACTGGCGCACCTTTTCCGGCCGCTCGCGATGCGCGAGATCGCGCGCATGGTCGTTCACCTTGCGCCGGTAGCGCCGCAGCCGCTTGCCGAGATGCTCGGCCGCCGCATCGAAGGCGGCGTGCGCGTCCTGCGCCTCGCCCTCGCCGCGCAGCACGATGTTGCGCGCGGCGTGCATGGTGATGTCGCACATGAAGAAGGCGCGTGCCTTGGAGAACACCACCTGCGCCTCGAGCGCGTAGTCGAAATACTTGCCCGCGATGTTCCCAAGCTGCTCGGTGACGTAGGTCTGCAGCGCCTCGCCCACATCCACCTGCTTGCCCGAGACCGTGATCTGCATCGCTCGACCCTCATGTCAGGGCGGGCCTTGTGCGAAGCGACCCGCCGGTTGCGGCCGGCGCGGCGCTGGCCGCGTCAGGCCGGGATGGCCTTCTCCCGCCGCCGCTGCACGGACGAGGGGATGCCGAGGCCCTCGCGGTATTTGGCCACCGTGCGGCGGGCGATGTCCACACCTTCACGCTTGAGGATGGTGACGATCTGATCGTCCGACAACACGGCGTCCGGATGCTCGGCGGCGATCAGTTCGCGGATGCGGTGACGCACGCTCTCCGAGGAGTGCGCCTCGCCCCCGGTGCCGGCGATCGCGGTGGTGAAGAAGAACTTCATCTCCAGCGTGCCGCGCGGGGTCGCGATGTACTTGTTGGCGGTGACGCGGCTGACCGTGCTCTCGTGCAGTTCGACGGCGGTGGCGATGTCGCGCAGGATCAGCGGGCGCAGATGCGTGATGCCATGGCGGAAGAACGCATCCTGCTGGCGCACGATCTCGGCCGCCACCTTCAGGATCGTGCTCGCGCGCTGGGCGAGGCTCTTGACCAGCCAGGTCGCGTTCGCCCAGTGCTCGGCGATGAAGGTCTTCTCCTCGCGCGACTTCGCGCCGGCCGAGACGCGCGCGTAGTAGGCGCCGTTCGCCAGCACGCGCGGCAGCGTTTCGGGGTTGAGCTCGACGATCCACGAGCCGTCCTCGGTGCGACGCATCAGCACGTCCGGCACCACCGTGGTCGCGGGCTCGGCCTCGAACGCGGCACCCGGCTTCGGGTCGAGCCGCTTCAGCTCAGCGATCATGTCGGCGAGGTCCTCGGCATCGACCTCGCAGGCCGACATCAGCGCGCGCATGTCGCGCCTGGCCAGCAGATCGAGATTGTCGAGCAGCGCCGCCATCGCCGGATCGTAGCGGTTCAGCTCGCGCAGCTGGATCTCGAGACACTCGCGCAAGGAGCGCGCGAGCACGCCGGGCGGGTCGAAGCGCTGCATGCGGCCGAGCACCGCCTCGATCCGCTCGCGCCCGCAGCCGAGCGAGAGGGCGAGCGCGTCGAGATCGAGGGCGAGCCGCCCGGCCGGGTCGAGCCCGGCGATCAGGCAGGCGCCGATCAGCCGGTCGGTCGGGTCGCCGATCGAGAGCCGGAGCTGCTCGGCGAGATGCTCGCGCAGGGAGCGGCGCTCGACCGCGAGGTCTTCGACGTCGCGGCCATCCTCCTCGAAATCCGCGCGGCCGCCGCGCCCGCCCGCGCCGCCGCCGGGCGTGTAGCCGCCATCGGCCGAGCCGCCGGCGTCATAGACATTGCCGAAATCGGCATCGAGCGGCGCCTCGCCGGCCGCGGCGACGGCCTCGCGCGCATCCGCGAGCGGCGGCGTCTCCTCGGGCGCCGGCGTGGCGGGAGCAAGCTCGCCGGGCCGGTCGTCACGCTCCAGCAGCGGATTGCGTTCGAGCTCCTGCTCGATCCAGGCCTGGACCTCGAGATTGGAGAACTGGAGGAGCTGGATCGCCTGCCGCAACTGCGGCGTCATCACCAGCGCCTGGCCGAGGCGGAGATCGAGCCTGGGACCGATCGCCATGCGGGCGGTTCCCCGGATGGCCTCTAGAGCGAGAACCGCTCGCCGAGATAGACGCGGCGAACCCCGTCATGCGCGACGATGTCCTGGGGCTTGCCCTCCATCATCACCTGGCCGTCATGCAGGATGTAGGCGCGGTCGATGATCTCGAGCGTCTCGCGCACATTGTGGTCGGTGATCAGCACGCCGATCTCGCGGTCCTTCAGATGCGCCACCAGATCCCGGATCTCGCCCACCGCGATCGGGTCGATGCCGGCCAGAGGCTCGTCCAAAAGAATGAAATTCGGGTGACTGGCGAGCGCGCGCGCGATCTCCACGCGGCGGCGCTCGCCGCCCGAGAGCGCGAGCGAGGGGGTGCGGCGGAGATGGCTGATCGAGAACTCGGCGAGCAGCTCGTCGAGCATCGCCTCGCGCCGGTCGCGGTCGGGCTCGGCCACCTCGAGCGCGGCGCGGATGTTCTCCTCGACCGAGAGGCCGCGGAAGATCGAGGCCTCCTGCGGCAGATAGCCGAGGCCGAGCCGGGCGCGGCGGTACATCGGCAGGGTGGTGATGTCCGTCCCGTCCAGGCTGATGCGGCCGTAATCGGGCCGGACGAGCCCGACGATCAGGTAGAAGCAGGTGGTCTTGCCGGCGCCGTTCGGCCCGAGCAGCCCGACCGCCTCGCCGCGCTGCACCGAGAGCGAGACGTTGCGCACGACGGGGCGCTTCTTGAAGCGCTTGCCGAGATTGGTCGCGACCAACCCGCCGCTGCCGGCGACGACCTGGAGCGTGGGGCCGGCCTCGCGGGCGGGGGGCGCGTCGGGCGGGCTCATCGGCGCGGCGCCGGGGCCGGGGGCGGCGGCAGCGCCGCCGGGGCGGGCGGGCGGCGGTCCTCGGGCACGATCATGCCGGCGACACGGCCGCCCGGCGCCGGCAGCAGCCGCGACACGCCGGTCTTCATGTTCACCTCGCCATAGGCGCCGTTCAGCTGGTTCTGGCCGCGCGTGATCCGCACATTGCCCGAGACGCGCGCCAGCCCATCGCCCGGCGTGTAGACGCCCCGCTCGCCCCGCACGACCTCGTTCGCGGTGGTGATCCGGACATTGCCGAAGGCCTCGGCGCGGTCGAGCCTGTTGGCGCCGCGCGGGCCGGCGACGGCCGGTGCCGCCTCGGTCTCGGCGCCGGTCTCGACGAAATAGGCAACCACCGTGTCGGCCTCCAGCTTGCGGTCCTCCGAGGTCACCACCGCGTCGCCGCGCGCCACCGCCATCCGCGTCTCGGCCCAGTACTCCAGCGCATCGCGCGCGGTGACCCGGTCGGCGCCGTTGGTCAGCGACAGCGCGCGCCCGGTCAGCACCAGCACGCGCCGGTCGAGGTCATAGACCGCGCGGTCGGCCTCGGCGCGGTCGTTGCCGCCGACGATGCGGACATTGCCCTCGGCCTCCAGGCGCCAGATCTCGCCCGCCCCGGTCGGGCTCGTCCCCGCCGGCGGGGCACCCTCGCGGTTGCGGTAGCGCGCGATCAGCCGGTCGGCATAGACGGTCGTCTCGCCGCGCGTGGCGCGCGCATTGCCCCGCGCGATCACCGTCTGGTCGTCGCGGCGCCACTCGATCGCGTCATCGGCCAGGATCTCGACCGGCCCCTCGCCGGTGAGCGAGAGCTCCTGCGCCGCCGCCGGGACGACGACGGCGAGCGCGGCGGCAAGCAGCAGCGCCGCTCTCACCGTCCGCCCTCCGCCGGCACCAGCACCATGCGCGCGGGGCCGGTGAAGATCACCACCGCGCCCTTCTCCTCGAGCCGGAACCCGGCGCCGTCGAGCGTGCCCGGCGGCCCTTGGGCGGCGACCGGATCATCGCCCTCGGCGCGGCCGGCCGTGAGATCGATGTGCGCGCGCGCGGTGCGGATCTCGTAGCCGGCGTCGTGGAACAGCGTGACCTCGCCTTCGAGGTCGAGCAGGGCCCGCTCGCGCTGGTACCAGCCGGTCTCGGCTTTCAGCGCGACCCAGGCCCCGTCCTCCAGCGTGATGTCGCCGACGGGCTTGGTGAGGTTCACGGTCTGCGAGCCGGAGGGCTGCTCGGCGGTCTCGGCGGCGAGCTCGTATGGGCGGCCGCGCTCGTCGCGGCCGACATAGCGCGGCGCGACCAAGCGGGCGCTGTCGGCCATGGTGCTGTCGGGCTTGCGGTAGGCGAGGCGGACGCGGTCATCGACGCCGGAGAGCTCGGGCCAGAGCACGATCAGCGCCAGCACGGCGAGGGCGGCGGCCGGCAGGGCGCGCTTCAGCACGGCGACGACGAAGCGGCGGCGGGCCAGCGCGGCGGGATCGAGCGCGGCGCGGTTGCCGCCGAGACCGAGGGCGCGGGCCCGCCGGGGTGGCTGGGGCACGGCCGGTGCCGGCAGTTTCTGGGAGGTCGCCGCCACGCTCACGCCACGCCCGCGCGCAGGAGGTCGTGCACGTGCAGGATGCCGCTGGGCCGGCCGTCCTCGACCACGAACAGCGCGGTGATGCGCCGCTCGTTCATCATGCGCAGCGCTTCGGCGCCGAGCGCGTCGGGGCCGATCGTGCGCGGGTTGCGCGTCATCACCTCGGCCGCGCGCCGGCCGAGCAGGCCGGGCTCCATGTGCCGGCGCAGGTCGCCGTCCGTGATGATGCCGCTGAGCCGGCCCGCCTCGTCGGTCAGGCCGAGACAGCCGAAGCGGCCGGCGGTCATGATCACCAGCGCCTCGTCCATCCGCGTGGTCTCGGGTGCCAGCGGCACCTCCGCCCCGGCGTGCATCAGGTCGCGCACGCGGGCGAGCCGCTGGCCGAGCCTGCCGCCCGGGTGGAAGACGCGGAAATCGCTGGCCGAGAAGCCCTTGCGGGCGAGCAGCGCGACCGCGATCGCATCGCCGAGCGCCAGCATCAGTGTGGTCGAGGTGGTCGGCGCGAGGCCCATCGGACAGGCCTCGGGCGCGGCGGGCAGGACCAGGGCGACATCGGCATGGCGCGCAAGGGTGCTGTCCGCACGCGAGGTGACGGCGACCAGCGGAATGGCGAAGCGGCGCGCATAGCCGAGGATGTCGGAGAGTTCGGGCGTCTCCCCCGAATTCGAGAGGGCGAGGATCGCATCCGCCGGAGCGATCATGCCGAGATCGCCGTGGCTCGCCTCGGCGGGATGGACGAACAGGGCGGGCGAGCCCGTGGAGGCGAGGGTGGCGGCGATCTTGCGGCCGACATGGCCGGACTTGCCCATGCCGGTGACGACGATCCGGCCGGTGACGGCGGCGAGCCGGTCGAGCGCCCGGCCGAAGCTGCCATCGAGCGCGGCGGCGAGCGTTGCGAGCGCCGCCGCCTCGGTCTCGATCACGCGGCGGGCCTCGGCGATGTCGGCGTCGTGGGCCTCGGCCTGCCCGGCCCGGACGGTCAGCACGGCGGTGCGGTTCATCATGATCCCCGGCGACGATGTAGGCCGTTGCGGCGCGCCGGGTCAACGAACCGGAGCGCGCGGTAGGCAAGACTTGTGCCAGATCACACGATTGCGTCAGCGGCGTGGTGGCGCGGGCGAGGCGCGTGCCGCGGGCCGGGCGGGTGCGGGGCTGGCCCGGGCGGGGCTGGCTGGGGCGTCGACGGTGCCGTTCGCATAGGGAATACAACCGAAAGATGTCGCGCGATCGCCTGTGGCGGTTGCATCGCGCGCGTTATTGTTCAACCTGTCTAAATTCAGTATACTTTGATCGAATAAATACAATTGTGGTGTGGGGGACCCATGAGACCTTGGAACGCAGCCGCGTGTGGCGCCGCCGTCATGGCTACACTTGTATTCGGCCCCCAGGGGGCGCTCGGCGCCGTCGCCTATGTTCCGGACAACGGCGTCGCCCTCGGGCCGCATTACGCCACCGCCAGCGGCCAGGATCTCGGCGCGCGCAGCCTTTCCGGCTTCAGCTTCTCGCTCGACTACCTCCACATCGAGCGCACCGAATGGACTTCGGGCACCGCGAGTGTCGGCCTCGATGTTTCGGTCGCCCTGCACGCCTCGTGGATCGCCGTCTACTTTTCGGCAACGGCCGCCGCACTCACTCCTGGCTCCGCCTTCGGCTCTTATCAGATCGATTTCGGCATCCGCGTGACCAACACCGAGGCCATCGCGTTCGATACGCTGGTCATCGGCGGCGGCATCTCGGAATTCCGTCCCTCGCTCCTGCCCAATGGCGCCCTGGTTGACGACCTCGCGAACGCGACCGCCCGGTTCGCGAGCGCCATCGTCGGCCCGTATCAAAGCAGCGCGGACGTGGACGAGAACGGCAATCCCGTGCCTTCCCTCTATGTCGCCGAGAAGGCATGCAGCACGGAGGGGCCTGCTCACGATGTCGGGCCGATCTTCCGGAACGGAAACGGCAACGGCGTCCACTGCTCGGTGACGTCGCCCGACGCGACGGACGTGATGATCTACGTCTTCGATTTCCTGCCCGGCGACAGCATCGTGCTGAACTATTCCAGCCGGCTCCATGTCGAGGCGGTTCGCGTGCCGGCGCCCGCCGGCCTCTGGGTCATGCTGGTCGGCCTTGCCGCCCTGCCGCCGCTCCGCCGGGGCCTCGGCCGGCCGATGCCACCCTGCGTCGCCCGCGTGGTCCCATCGCGGCCGGCCGCGATTGGGACTCTGGCGGGACGGTGGCGCGCGAACGAATCCTGAAACACCGGCCCGCGGTGGGTGAAACCTTCGGCGCGCCGGCATGACTGCCACCCGAGGGGTCGCGCGGCCGCGCCCGGTTGCCCTAGCCTTCCGTCGCCGTTCCGGCACAGACGACGGGAGACGACCCATGCCAATCCGCACCATCCTCGCCGCCACCCTGGCACTTGCGCTCGCCGCACCCGCCGCAGCGCAGAACCGCGTCATCAGCACGCCCAACGCTCCGGTCGCGATCGGCCCGTACAGCCAGGCGATCATGGCGGGCAACACGCTCTACCTCGCCGGCCAGATCGCGATCGATCCGGTGACGAATCAGGTGAGGTCCGGCACGATCGAGGAGGAGACCAAGCTCGTGCTCGACAACCTCAAGGCGGTGCTGGAGGCCGCCGGCATGACCATGGCGAACATCGTTTCGACCACCGTGTTCATGGCCGACCTCAACGAGTTCCCGCGCATGAACGCGGTCTACGCCACCTACTTCCCGCAGAATCCGCCCGCGCGCGCGACCGTGCAGGTCGCGCGCCTGCCGCGCGATGTGAAGGTGGAGATCGCCGCGATCGCGGTGCGCTGAGCCGTCGGCCTCAGCGCGGGGCCCGGCGGAGGCGTCGGTCATGCGTCGGGCCCCGTTTGTAACGGACCTTTTTCATGTTGACGGCCTGAACGTTCCGCGAGCACGCTGCGCCGCGTCAGGCGACGGCGCCCCCCGGCTGAGCCGCCGCCGGCCCGGAGGACGGCAGATGGCGAAGCGGACGACCAGGTCTGGCTCCGGGCGCAAACCGGTCGGCACGACGACGCGCAAGCCGGCGCCGCCCAAGCAGCCTCCGCGCAGCGCAACACCACAGGCTGCAGCGGCCACTTCAGCCTCGACGCGCGCCGCATCCGGAACGGTGCGGGTACCGATCGTTCGTCTGCCTGACCAGGTGCTCGTTCCGGTCGCACCGTCCTACACCTCGAACCTGTTCCAGGCCGGCAAGCCGGGCCGCGCGGTGGTGCGCGCCGAGGACCTGCTCGCGATCCGGATCGAGCTCCGCAATCTCGCCGTCACACCCGGCACGCCCCCGCGCCTGCGCAAGTCCGGCACGGCGGCGGCGCATCTGATCCTGCACTTCCCGCCGCAGTCGATCACCGAGGAGACGTTCTTCGAGACCCGCCCCGCCGGCACGACGAACCCGAAGCGCCCCGACGGCACCAATGACAAGGACGACCCGCCCGGCGGCACCGAGACGCCGAAGCCACCGCCGGTGCGCGCACGCATCGCCGGGGAGTCGCGGCTCGCCTTCGCCGTGCCGGACGGTTTCGACATTCCCTACACGCTCGAAGGCGTGCTGGCCGCCTGCCGCGACCTCGCGCTGTCCGTGCCGGCGAACGCGGCCGCGCCGGCCTCGGCCGGGCTGTCGCTCAGCCTGCGCGAGCTGTTCGCCGCCGATGTCGCCCGGCTCGATCCGCGCCAGCGCCGCGCGCTGACCAGCTTCGCCCTGCGCACGCTGCGCGTCGCCGCGGTGCAGGGCGACACCGCGACCTTGCATCTCCGCCAGCTCGCCGGCGGCGTGGGGGTGGCGCCGATCGGCCGCGGGCTGATCACCATCCCGCTCGACCCCGGCCCGATCATCGGGCCGCGGCCGCGCCTCTCGCCCCGGCCGGCCGAACCGGGCGCGACCCAGACCGCGATCGAGCTGCCCTGGCGCCTGATCCTCGCCCCGCATGCCGGCGAGCGCTGGCGGCACGCGACCCTGCCGGTGACCTCGCCGGCGACGCAGCGCACCGAGCTCTGGCATTCGCGCCTGGTCGCGCCGGATGCGAAGGGCGGCGTGATCGAGCCGCCGAAGCCCGACAGCCAGCGCACCGTGCGCGCGGTCTGGGCGCTCACCGGCGAGGGCTCGCCCAAGCCGATGCAGGGCACCTTCCCGACCTCGGCCGACCTGCCGGCGCCGAACACCTCGCCGTTCCGGATGCCGCTCGACGATTTCGACCGGTTCCAGATCACCCATCTCTCGTCGAACTTCTCGGTCTCGAACTACGCGCCGCAGCCGATCGGTGCGAACCTGCTGATGCTGTCGAGCCTTGGCGCCTGGCTCGACTCGCGCGGCGGCTGGGAACCGCCCGGGCTCTCGGTCGAGGAGTGGGTGCACCGTGCCTCGATGGGGCGCGATCATTACGTGCGCGTGGTCTACAAGGGATTCCTGTTCCCGTTCGGCCATCGCGTCGCGCTGGTGAAGGTGTCCGAGCGCAAGTTCCACAACGGCGCGCTCGGGCCCGACGGCAAGCCGGTGATCGAGCAGACCACCGGCAACGTCGCCTATCTGCGCCAGCGGCTGTTCATCGTCGTGCGCGAACGCGAGCGCCGCTTCGTCGATCCCGGCCTGACGAACAACGCGGGCACGGTGAACTTCCAGCGCCAGTTCCCGTTCTCGTCGGTGCGCATCCTCACCCTGGTGACGCCGAATCTCGACCAGCCGAACAGCCCGGCCGCGCGCATCGGCCCGAACAACGACCAGCGCCTGTTCTGGCCCTGCGTGAACGGCGCCCCCTTCGCCTTCCAGTGCGTCGCGACCGACATCGACGGCAAGCCGATCCAGTTCGCCCTGCCCATGATCTTCATGGACAACACCATGGCGAGCCCGCGCACGCTGGTCGGCAACACGCTGCAACCCGACTTCCCGACCGCGGAGGCGAACGCTGCCGCCGCGCGCGCCGCCTGGCGCGACGCGAGCCGCGCCGACCGCCGGGTCGCCGCCGGCAACCAGCAGCGCGTGGCCTTCGCGCCGAGCCTGAAGCCAGGCGACACCTCGGCGCAGGTGACCGAGCTGCATTTCGATGCCGAGGTGGAGGCGAACAACGCCAAGCTGCGGACCTACAGCCAGAAGCTCCAGCGCCCGGTGTTCTACCCGAAGCTCGAGAAGGCGAAGGTGCGCATCACGCCGATCGCCCAGCTCGGCGGCAGCAACAAGACCAACACGATCGCCTGGAACGCCCACTATCTCCAGCACGGCTTCGGCAACAACAAGGGCGAGGTCTTCGCCGATGTCGTGACCGAGTCCGGCATGGCGCAGCTCGACTTCTCCGCACAGGGCGACCGGTCGGGCGGCTTCGTGCAGCCCAACATCAAGCCGAACGCGCTGTCGCGCTTCGCCGGGCCGGTGATGGGCGATGTCGGCCAGTTCATCCAGGGCAAGACCATGCCGGGCGGCGGCTTCCCGACCTCGCTCTCGGACCTGCCGCTGCCGCTGCTGTTCGGCTGCATCCCCCTCGGCGAGCTGATCAAGGCGGTCAGCAACCTCACGGAGTCGCCGGAGAAGATCCCCAAGTTCGCGAGCGAGGCGAGCACCCAGGTCGAGTCCTTCATCAACGGCCTGATCCGGCTGATCGAGTTCATCAGCAATCTCGCGGACCAGCCCGGCCGGATCGCGGATGCCGCGCTCGGCGTGTTCAAGGCCACCCTCGCGGACCTGCTCGACCAGGCGAAGGCCTACGCCGCCGCCCAGGTCGCGGATGTCAAGACCAAGGTCAACGAGCTGACCACGGCGCTCACGGGTGTGGCGGGCCAGGTCCAGCAGTTGTTCGACAAGCGGATCGACGCCGCGCCGACGCTTGGCGGACTCGCCGGCGCCGTCGCGACGGCGCAGACCCGGGTCGCTGCGCTGAAGGCCGCGGCGAACGCCCAGGTGGGCGGCGTGTCGCTGCCGGCCGGGTTCCGCCAGGGGCTGCTGACGGTCGCCGGTCAGCTCGAGACCTTCCTCGCCGACCTGCAGACCATCGTCACGCTGATCACCCAGGGCAAGGCGCTCTACACCGCGCTCGACAACGTGGTCGGCGATCCGTCCGCGCTCGGCAGCCTGTTCGAGAACCCGGGCGAGCTCGCGACCCGGATCGACGCCGTGAAGAACGCGATCGGTCCGCTCAAGGGCACGCTCGGGGGCTTCCGGCTGCTCGACGGCGCGCCGCGCAAGGTCATTCTCGACGCGATGTCCACGGTCGAGCAGGTGCTCGCGGGGGCGGCGGATCTGCTGAAGCTGCTCGAGATGCTGACCGGCGACGATCTGACGGTCCGCTTCGACTGGAACCCGCCGATCGACGACTGGGGCTTCGAGCCCGGCGCGCCGCTGTTCCGCGCCAACGACAAGCGCGGCTTCCTCGTCGCGGTCGAGGCGAAGATCAAGAAGAACGGATCCTCCGCGCCGAGGATCGGCGTGGTGTGCAGCCTCAAGCATTTCGATCTCGTGCTGATCGCGCCGGCGAGCTTCATCGAGCTGAACTTCGAGAAGATCGAGTTCAGCGTCGATACCGCGGCGAAGATGAACGTCGATGTGCTGCTGTCCGACATCAAGTTCGTCGGCCCCCTGTCGTTCGTCGAGACGCTGCGCGACCTGATCCCGCTCGACGGGTTCTCGGATCCCCCCTCGTTCGACATCTCGCCGCAGGGCATCGACGCCTCGTTCTCGGTCGCGCTGCCCTCGATCTCGATCGGCGTGCTGAGCCTGAGCAATCTGAGCCTCGGCGCCGGATTCACGGTGCCGTTCATCGGCCAGCCGCTGTCGGTCCGCTTCAACTTCTGCACGCGCGAGCAGCCCTTCACCCTGACCGTCTACATGTTCGGCGGCGGCGGGTTCTTCGGCATCACGATCGACCCGCATGGCGTGCAGATCCTGGAGGCCGCGTTCGAGTTCGGCGCCTCGCTCTCGGTCGATTTCGGGGTCGCCTCGGGCGGCGTACACGTGATGGCGGGCATCTATTTCCGCATGGAGCAGGATGCCGCCTCGCTGACGGGGTATTTCCGCCTCGGCGGGCGCGTCGATGTGCTCGGCATCATCACCGCCTCGATCGAGCTCTATCTGGAGCTGCGCTACGAGTTCCAGACCGGCAAGTGCGTCGGCAAGGCGAAGCTGACCATCGAGATCTCGGTGTTTATCTTCTCCGGCAGCGTGACGATCACCTGCGAGCGCAAGTTCGCCGGCTCGAACGGCGATCCGACCTTCCGCGAGATGGTCGGCTTCGACCCGTCGCTCAGCCTCGCCGACGAGCTCGCCCAGATCGACACGGGCACGAGCTACGCCTGGCGCGACTACTGCGAAGCCTTCGCGTGAGCGCGAGAGGTCCCTGGAGGCACTGATGGCGAAGCAGAGGATCGTCTGGACCGCGCTGCCGTTCGGCCGGACCAAGGACGGGCGGCTCCGCGTCTCGGTCGTCGTCTCGCCGCGGCTGACACCCGAGGCGGCGAGCGAGCAGGCGCTCGCCGCCTTCCCCGACTTCCTCGACTGGCCGGGTACGCTGAAGCGCGCGAAGATCGGCTTGCGCGTCGGCGCGACGACCGTTCCGCTCCAGGCGCTCGGCACCCCGGACTCGCGCCTCTGGCGAAGGCTGTTCGACAAGGCCACCCCGGTGGCTGGCTTCGTGTTCCAGGACATGAGCCGGGTCAACCTGCGCTCGTACCCGACCCGGAACGTGCTGCGCTTCGTGCGGCGCAACTACGCCAAGCTCGCGGTGCAGGCCGCAACCAACCACCCGACGCTGCTGCCCTGGAAAGGCGCCTCGGGCCCGCTCAAGGACATGCTGACCGAGGCGGGCACGCGCACGCAGACGATCAATCTCGGTGACCGTCAGATCGAGCTGCCCCTGCCTGGGTTCAGCCGCTTCTTCGGCGGCGACGGCGAGCAGTCGCTCGACAAGCAGCTGCGCGCCAACGTGTTCGGCCCCGACAGCCGCTATCGCGCGCCGCTGCTGGCGATCGCCGCGCCCGATGACGGCCCGCCGGCGGCGGCGGGCGAGTTCCCGCTGCGCGTGCTGCCGCCGGACTGGAACGATCCCTTGGGCGGCGGGGCCGATGCGCCGGTGATGAGCCAGTTCACCACGGCCGACGAGTACACGCTCTACCAGGCGATGCGGTTCTATCGCCGCGAGCCGCCGAGCGCGGCCGAGCGCAAGCTGCGCCGCCCCTCCTTCGCCGACGTGCCGGCATCGCCCAAGCCGCCCGAGTTCGACTTCCACCGCATCGTCGCCTCCTATGGCGACATGCCGGCCCTCTTGCGTGCGCTCGGCCTGATCCTCGACTTCGCCCTGCCCGCCAACTCGCCGATCGACGCGATGATCGGCAGCGGCAGTGCCGCGGGGCTGATCCGGGTGCAGGTGGCCTGGAGCACACCGCAATCCGGCACGGACGCGACGCCGCGTACCGCCTGGCAGGGCGACAAGGAGCGCTTCCTGGCACGACCGCGGACGGCCGACCATCAGCGCGGCCTGTTGCGCCTTGAAGGCAGCAACGACCGCTACGGCTCCGACAGGCGTCGCAGCCCCTTCGACCTGCACCAGGTCGATCCCGAGGGCACGGCGCTGAAGACGGTCGATTTCGTGGTCTCCGCGCAGGGGCTGGTGGCGAAGAGCCTGCGCCTCGGCACCGACGGCGACGTGACCTACACCACCGGCAATGACCAGCCGGTCGCAGCGCTGCGCTCGGGCGGGCTCGGGCTGTCGCGCCACGGCCGCGCGGCGCAGGTCGCGACAGACGCGGCCGCCGCGGCGCTGAAGAACACCGCCCTCGGCGGCGCGAGCGCGGGCAATGTCGTGCTGTTCCTCGAGGACGTGATGCGCGGCTATCGCGTCGATGTCGCCGCGGTGCCGGATGCGGTCTCGGCCGGCACGTGGCGCTCGCTCTGCGAGCGCAGCGGCGCCTGGACGCTCATCCGGTCGGGCGAGAAGCTCTCCTTCCCGGACGACGAGGGCTATGTCAGCGGCGCCTCCACCACCAGCACGGCGAGCGAAGGGGTGGACCCGGACGATCACTACCTGAACGAGACGATGTTCCGCTGGACCGGCTGGAGCCTCGCCGCGCCGCGGCCCGGGCGCACGTTGCGCGCCGAGAAGGTGCCCGACAGCGAGCTCCAGGCCGAGGTCACGACCGAGGTGACCGATGCGGCCGACAACGGCAACGGCATCGCCGTGCGCTACACCGTGCGCAAGGGCAGCCTGCCGAAGCTGCGCTTCGGCCAGCTCTACCGGCTGCGCGCGCGCGTGGTCGATCTCGCCGGCAACAGCCTCGCGCGCGACGATGCCTCGCTCGGCGAACTCGAGAACGCGACCGACGCGGTCGGCTACTGGCGCTTCGAGCCGGTCGATCCGCCGGTGCTGGTGCAGCGCGCGCGCGTGAGCGAGGGCGAGTCGCTCGAGCGCATGGTGATCCGCAGCAACTGGAACGCCGATGCGGCATCGTATCTGCTCTCGCCCGACTTCGCGGCCGCGATCGGCCTGCCCGCCTCGCAGGATTTCGAGTACGGCGCGGTCAACGAGCGGCATGTCGTTCCGCCCAAGTCCTCGCAGCTGCAATGCGAGCAGCACGGGCTGTTCGACCCGCTGTTCGGTGATCCCGCCGCGATCAAGACGGCCTACGGCATCGCCGCGCGCGAGGCGGGCTCACTCTACGACACCGGCCCCGGCACGCAGGTGGAGCTGATCACGCCGAAATCCGTCGCCGGGGTCGCGACCACCGATACGCTGCCGCCGCAGGGGCCGAGTGCCGCGAACCCGGTGGGCGACCGTCTCGCCGGCGGGCAGTATGTCGTGCACCGCGAGGCGCTGGTGCCGACGCCCTATCTGCCCGATGGCGCGGCCGGCGGGATCGCGCTGCGGGCCGCGCCCGGCCATGCCCTGCCGGGTGTCAGCGGGCCGATGGTGCTCGGGCCGAGTGCCGCGGTCGTGCTCACGCCGAGCCAGGAGCTCGTCCTCGTCGTCGCTTACGGCAAGAGCTGGCCCGACACGGTCGGGCTCCGGATCAGGCTCGCCGAGCGCGCGCAGTCCGTCACATCGCTGCCCTGCGGCGAGAGTTTCGCCGATGCGGGCGCGCCGCACTGGAACGAGACCACGCGCGAGCTAACGCTGTTCGTCCCCAAGGGGCGCATCGTGCGCCTTCGCTATGCGAGCCTCGTGCACAAGGATTTCCTCGATGCCTTCGGCCTGCCCTCCTGGGTGGACAGCGCGGGCGATCGGGCGTTCGTGCGCGTGATGGCACAGCTCGGCTGCCACTGGATGCTCTCGCCCTATCGCACACTGACGCTGGTGCATGCGACGCAGCAGCCGGTGTGCGAGCCCGAACTGCTGAAGCTCGGCGTCTCGCGCGCGCTCGGCGACCACCATGCGCAGCTGCGCTCGGTGATGCGGCTGCACGGGCCGAGCACCGGCAAGTTCGAGATCGAGGCGGAGTGGGACGAGTGGATCGACGACCTGGAGCGTCCCGGTCCCGAGCTGCTCAAGGCGAGCCGCGGCCAGCTCGGCGAGGTGCAGCTCGGCGAGAACCACGCCAACGAGTTCGACCTGAACGCGGCGGTGAACGTGCAAATCATCGCCAACCGCGACCGCGGCCGGGGTGACCGCCACGAATTCGGCGACACCAAGTTCCGCCTCGTGCGCTACCGCGTGCGGGCGACCACGCGGTTCCGCGAATACCTGCCCGAGGCGATCTACGACAAGCGCGATCTGGTCACGCGCCTCGGCCCCGTGGCCGAGGGCATGGGCGTGAAGGTCGGCGCCGATAACGACCCCGGCGCGCCGGTGCTGCTGGATGCGGCGGCCGACCGCTTCCACACCATCGTGCCGGCGACCGCGCCGCCGGAGGATCCGGCCGTGCTCTACACCGTGCCGACCTTCCGCTGGCAGACAAGCGGGGCCTCGGCGAACGCGCTCGACATCACCCGGTTCGGCAACGGCCTGCGCGTCTGGCTGGACCGGCCGTGGTTCACCTCAGGAAATGGCGAACTGCTCGGCATCGTCATGCTCGGCGAGAACGAGCCCTTCACCGCGGTCACGTCGGCGCTGCTGCCCTTCGTGACGCAATGGGGCATGGACCCGCTCTGGGACACCGCGACGCCGAAGCCG
The DNA here is from genome assembly GCF_000378465.1 of Elioraea tepidiphila DSM 17972. Classification (GTDB taxonomy): domain Bacteria; phylum Pseudomonadota; class Alphaproteobacteria; order Acetobacterales; family Acetobacteraceae; genus Elioraea; species Elioraea tepidiphila. The sequence continues at coordinate 8,452 of NZ_KB899944.1, read as the reverse complement.
CGCATCCGCGCCGCCGACTTCCCCGCGCGCGTGATCAGCGAGACCGTGCCGCTGCGGGAACGGCCGGAACGGCTGGTGCAGGTGGTCGGCCACCGCGTGCACTGGGACGCCGCGCGCAAGCTCTGGTACTGCGACATCGAGCTCGATCCGGGGGCGAGCTACATGCCGTTCGTGCGCCTCGCCCTCGCGCGCTACCAGCCCTTCGCGCTCGCGGGGGCGAAGATCTCGAAGGTGCAGTTGGGCGAGTTCGCGCAGGTGCTGCCGCGCCGGCGCGCGGTGTTCAGCCGCACCGGCGCCAAGGTGTCGGTGCGGCTGCATGGCAACGTGCCGCATTTCGGGCCGATGCAGTTCCCGGGCGACTCCGAGTACGCCGACATCTCCTTCGTCACCGGCCCGCACGAGACAGGCCGCAACAAGGTCGAGCTCGTGCTGCAGACGCGCGATCCGGCGATCGACAGCGATCTCGCCTGGTCGGATGCGGCGGTGCTCGCCTCGGCGATCCTGGTGCCGCCGGGCACGGCGCCGGTGCAGCCGCCGCTCGGCGGGATCTTCGGCGAGCCGGTGGCACGCGGACGCGCACCGGCCGCGACGGTGCAGAACCGGCTCGGCGCCGTGCTGGACCTCGACGCGGTGGTGGATGTCGGCCCGATCCTCGGCCGGCCCGACATCATCGGCACGCTCGATCCCGCGGTGTGGAGCACGGAGGCGACCCTGCCCGCCACCGGCGGCCAGACAGCGCGGCTGATGCTGCGGGAGTTCGAGCGCTTCTACACCGACCGCACGGTGCCGGAGGTGCGTGCGGGCGCAGTGCGGCGGCGGCGGGTGATCGAGGAGCGGCTCGTCTACGCGACGGTGTTCGAGCTCGGCTGACGCGCCCCGTCAGCGCCAGCCGGGCGCGGGCACCTTGCGGATGCGCCGGTTGATCTCGGCGTGCGAGGTGATCTCGCCGGCCCAGAAATCGTCGATCAGGTCGCGATTGGCCATGATCCAGGCCGAGACGCGGCCGAGCTCGTTGCGGCCGAGCCCGCCGCTCACCTCGAGCACGATCGGCTCGACCGCGAGCACGGTCAGCCGGTCCGGATCGAAGCGCGTGCCCGGAGTGACGCCGACGAGCGCGCTGTCCTCGCCGTAGCCGCGGCGGAGCCAGATCACCTGCGGCAGGCCGGTCAGGTGCGAGCGCAGGCTGATCGTGTCGTCCGCGATCTCATCCTCGTCCGCGCGCACGGCTGCCGTTTCGGGCGGTGCAGGGGGCGGCGCGGGCGCGGGGTCCGGCGTGATCTCCGCCGCGGGTTCAGGCATCGGCGTCGGGGTCGGTTCGGCCGCCGTCTCGGCAGCGTCCGCGGTCTCCACCGCGTGGCGCACGCCGACGCCCTCGTCATCGACCGCGAGCGCGATCGACAGATCGGCCTCGAACACCGCACGCAGCGCGCTCTCGAAGGCGGTCCGGAACGCGGGGGCGTCCTGCGCGGGGGCGGCAAAGCGCGCGAACAGCTCGTCCCAGCCGACCGTCACCGTCGCCTCGGCCGGCGTGCGATGCAGGGTGGCGCGGATCCAGGCATAGGCATCGAAGGCGAGCGGCGTCTCGGCGAGCCTGGAGACGATCGCGCGATCGAGCGGCACCGCCTGCGCGGCGAGGCTCGCGGCAAAGCCGCTGGCGAGGCGCACGCTCGCGCGCCAGGCGCCCGCGGCGCGCGGCCGGCCACGCGCGTCGAACACGGCGAGGTCCGGCCCGCCCTCCGTCGCGACGATCATCCGCGCGGCGAGGATGCGCTCGACCTGCTCGGCGAGCGCGCGCGCATCGGCCACGCCGAGGCTCGCCGCTAGCGCGGGCGCATCCGCGCCGAGGGCCACCACCGGGCTCTCGGCCCGGAACGCCGCATCGCAGACATGCAGCAGCACGAGGCGCAGCATTGGCCCCGCCGGCAGCGGAACCTCGCCGGTGCCGGGCTCGATGCGCACCGTCACGCCGCCGGCGCTCCTCTGCCACGCCGCGCGCGGGGTGCGCAGCGGCAGGCCGAGGCCGCAGAACGCGGCGTGGTGCCACAGCACGGCAGCGTTCAGCTGCGTTGCGGCCTCATCCGCGGCCGGAAGGCAGGAGTCGATCCTCGGCGAGGTGTTCATGAAGACTCGTTGTCGCGTCACGGAGGCCGGCGCTCAGCGCGCGGCGGCATCGGGCTCGATGCCCTGGATGTCACCCGCAGATAGACGCGGCAGGCGCGCGACGCAAGCGCGGGGCTGTCTTGGTCGCCGCGCCGATCGCCTCTACCGTCACGCGCGCAACCCCGAAGCGAAGGATCGCCATGACCCCGCCCGACCGCCTGCGCGCCCTGCTCGCCGAGCCCGGCTTCATCGTCATGCCGGCGGTGTGGGACGGGCTCTCCGCCAAGCTCGCTGCCGGCGCGGGGTTCAAGACCGCGTTCCTGTCGGGCTCCTGCGTGGCGGCGAGCCGGCTCGGCGGGCCGGATCTCGACCTGATCTCGTTCGGCGAAATGTTCGACTCCTTCACCATGGTGCGCAACGCGGCACCCGACACGCTGGTGCTGGCGGATGGCGATCACGGCTACGGCAACGCGATGAACGTGCAGCGCACGGTGCGCGCCTATGGCCGTGCCGGGGCCGCGGCGATCCTGATCGAGGACAAGATCACGCCGCGTGAACTGACGGCCGTCGGCAAGCCCTGCCTGCCGCGCGCGGAGGCGCGCATGAAGATCCGCGCCGCGGTCGAGGCGGCGAAGGAGTCCGGCATCCTGGTGATGGCGCGCACCGATTGCCGCCCGACCCAGGGGATCGACGAGGCGGTGGCGCGCATCGAGGCCTTCGTCGCGGAGGGTGCCGACCTGTTGTTCCTCGACTCGCCCGCCGACGAGACGGAGATGCGGCGCGCGGTGGCGGCCGCGGCCGGGCGGCCCTCCTTCATCGTGCTCTCGCCCGGCGCGCCGCGCGCCACACCCACGCGCGACGAGGCCGCGGCCCTGGGGTTCAGGATCGGCACCTACCCGACGGCGCTGCTCTCGCCGGTGGTCGGGGGGATGAAGGCCGGGCTCGCCGCTCTCGCCGCGGGCGAGGCGGAGGCGCCGGGCGCGCTGCCGCCGGCGGAGCTCCGTGCCACGCTCGGCTATCCGGACTACGACGCCGAGGCGCGGCGTTTCATCGCGACAAGCGGCTAGCCGCCCGCGCCCGATCAGTGCCGCCCGCCGCCACGCGGCGGCAGGCCCAGTTCGCCAAGCGCGCGCAGCAGGTCGTCGCGTGCGCCGATCACGTGCAGCCGCGCGACCAGCCCGGCCGTGCGCGCATCCCGCGCCTCGATCGCCTCGATCAGCTCATGGTGCTCGTGCACGATCCGCGCGAGCCGCGTCGGACTGAACCCCGCCTTCAGCCGCAGCGCCTCGATCAGCCCGCGGCCGATCCGGAGCGCACGGCGCGCCGGCGGGTTCGCGGCCGCCTCGGCCAGCGCGAGATGCAACTGCCGGTCCAGCGCCACGATCCGGTCGCGCGCCCCGTCCCGCACCGCCTCCGCATGCGCGCCCACCAGCACGCGCATCGCCGCGACATCGGCCGGGGAGGCGCGCTCGGCGCAGCGCTCCGCCAGCATGCCCTCCAGCGCCTCGCGCATGTCGTAGGTGTTGCGGATGAAATCGGCATCCACCGCGACGATCCGCGCGCCGCGATGCGGGCTGGTCTCCAGGATCCCCTCGCCGGCGAGCACGCGGATCGCCTCGCGCACGGGCATTTGGCTGACCGCGTAGCGGGTCGCGAGCTCCTCGACGGTGATGCGCGCGCCGGGGGAAAGCCGGCCGGTGAGGATGTCCTCGCGCAGCCGCTCGCGCACGTGATCGGCGGCGGTCGGCGGCGAGGCGAGCGGCGTCGGCCCGGGTCGGGAGCGGTCCATCGCCGCTGATTTGATCAGATGTGCCGATTCTTGTCGACGCTGGATTGTGTTCCTGCCGGAATCTGATCAAATGCGCCCCAAGGTCGTCCATCCAAGGCAGCGGCACCGGCGCATGCGGATCACGGGAATCGACCGGTTCACCCTCTGGGTGGACTGGTGCAACTGGCTCCTGGTGCGCGTCCGCACCGACGAGGGGCTGGTCGGCTGGGGCGAGGCCTCACTGCATGGCGGCGTGCAGGCGGTCGAGGCGGCGATCGATGCCTATGCGGATCATCTGATCGGCCAGGACCCGGCCGGGCCCGAGCGGCACTGGCACCGGCTCTACAACATGTGGCGCTGGCGCGGCGGCTGCGTGTTCCAGAGCGCGCTCTCGGCACTGGACATCGCGCTCTGGGATCTGGAGGGCAAGCGGCTCGGCGTGCCCGTCCACCGCCTGCTCGGCGGCGCGCATCGCGACCGGGTGCGCTGCTACGCGAGCCACTGGCTCGGCGGGGTCGAGACGCCCGAGCAGGCCGCCGAAGGGGCGCGCGAGGCGGTGCGCCGCGGCTACACCGCGTTCAAGTGGGTCGCCGTCACCTATGAGCATCTGCGCGTGGGCGAGACGGCGGCGATCGCACGCGCCGAGCGGCTGATGCGGGCGGCGCGCGAGGCGGTCGGTCCCGCGATCGACATCATGGTGGAGTGTTCGGAGTTCCTCTCGCCGCGCACGGCCGAGCGGCTGGATGCCGCGCTCGCGCCCCACGCGCCGTTCTGGTTCGAGGAGCCGATCCCGTACGAGAACGCGAAGGCGATGGCGCAGCTCCAGGCGCGCATCCGCACGCCGATCGCGACCGGCGAGCGGCTGCTGTCGCGCCACGAGTTCCGCGAGCTGCTCGATCTCGGCGGCTGCCGCATCATCCAGCCCGACATCATGCATTGCGGCGGCTTCACCGAGATGAAGCGGATCGCGGCCCTGGCCGACATGCACTACGTGCCGCTCGCTCCCCACAATCCGGGCGGGCCGATCTGCGTCGCCGCCTCGCTGCATCTCGCCGCGGCGATCCCGAATGTCCTCATTCTCGAGCAGATGGAGCCGCAGCGTGAGGCGCGCGATCGCCTCGCCGCGCCAGCGCTGGTGATCGAGGACGGCCATTTCGTCGTGCCCGATGCGCCCGGGCTCGGCGTCGAGCCGGATGTCGAGGCGATCCGCGCGATCGCCGCTGCACCGCAGCCGAAGCGCGAGCGCACGGGGAGCCTCTACACCTGACAACACGGAACGGGAGGAGACAGCCATGAAGAGACGCACGATGCTCGCCGCCGGCGCCGCCACGGCGTTCCTCGGCGGCCGCGCGCCGGCCTATGCCCAGGGCCGCACGACGCGCATCACCTACTGGTGCTGGAGCGAGCACGCACGCGGCGCGCAGGCGGTCTATCCGCGTTTCCGCGAGCAGAACCCCGACATCGAAGTGGAGATCACCAACCTCAACCCGCAGGAGATCCAGGACAAGATCCTGGTCGCGATGGCCACCGGCGTCGGCGCGCCCGATGTCGGGCTGATCATCGAGAGCCGATACCCGACCTATCCCGCCACCGGCGGCCTGCTCGAGGTGCACGACCACGTCGCGCCGCGCGAATCGGACTTCTCGGCGCGGCTGCAGACGCGGCTCAAGCACCGCGGGCGGTATTTCGGCTTTCCCTACATCCAGAACATCGCGGTGATGTTCTACCGCCAGGACATGTTCGAGGAACGCGGCATCACCGCGCCGATCGAGACCTGGGACGAGTGGGTGGAGGCGGGCAAGCGCATCCGCGACCGCGAGCGCAACCGCTACATGCACCAGGTCTCGCCCGGTGCGGTCGGGTTCGGGCCGCTGCTCGGCTATTTCGAGGCCGCCGGCGTGCACTTCTTCACCGAGGAGGGGCGCGTCATCCGCAACAACCGCGCCGCCGCCGAGGTGCTGAAGGTCTATCACGACATCGTCCGCGTCCACGACATCTGCCTGCTGGTCACGCACAACACGCCCGAGCATTTCGTCGCGATGCGCACCGGCCGGATCGCGGCGCTGCACTCGGGCAACTGGGGGCTCGATCGGCTGGAACGCGAGGCGGCGGCGGATGCCGGCAAGTGGAAGGTGCAGCACTTCCCGCGCTGGCGCGCCGACGGGCCGAAGCAGGTCGGCAACTGGGGCGGCAGCGTGCTGGTCATCCCGCGCGCCAACCGCAACCACGCCGCGGCGATCAAGTGGGCCTCGTTCCTGTCCGCCGATGTGGAGGCGCAGATCGGGCTCTGGCAGAACGGCTACGGCCTGCCGACCTCGCTCGCCGCGCAGCGCGACCCGCGCATGCGCGAGCCGCAGCCGTTCCTCGGCCAGTCCATGTACGAGGCCTCGGTCGAGGGCCGCGAGGTGTTCTACACCAACCTGGTGCGCGACTGGCCGCGCGTGCAGATCGAGATGGGCCGCCAGATCGACGCGATGTTCCAGGGCCAGAAGAGCCCTGATCAGGCCTGGGCGGATTTCGAGGCGGCGATGGTCCGCCAGTATGGCTGAGCCGCGCCGGCGCCGGGCCGGCGGGCTGTCCCACCGGTTCCGGCGCGCGGCGGCGCCGTATCTGCTGATCGCCCCGTTCTTCCTGCTGTTCGGGGCGTTCTGGGCCGGGCCGATCGTCGCCTCGTTCCTCTACTCCTTCACCGAGTGGCGCGGCATCACCCCGCCCGAACCGATCGGCTTACGCAACTACGAGCGGCTGATCGGCGACGAGCGGTTCTTCATCGCGCTCGGCAACACGCTCTGGATGGCGGGCGCCTATGTCGCGTGTGCCAATCTCGCGAGCCTCTCGCTCGCGCTCGTGCTGGACGCCGGCTGGGTGCGGCTGCGGCATGTTTTCCGCACCGCGTTCTTCCTGCCGATGACGATCTCCATGGTCGTCTCGGCGGTGATCTTCCAGCTGATCTATGCCGGCGATATCGGGCTGATCGCCAAGCTGCTGGCGGTGGTCGGCATCGAGGGACCGGCCTGGCTGCGCGACCCCGCCACGGCACCGCTCGCGATCGTGGCGATGCGCGTGTGGCGCACCATGGGCTACTACGCGATCATCTATCTCGCCGGATTGCAGGCGGTGTCGGCCGATCTGAAGGAGGCCGCGCGGCTCGATGGCGCCTCCGAGTGGCAGGTGATCCGCCACGTCACCCTGCCGGCGCTGAAGCCCGTGGCCCTGTTCTGCGTCGTGCTCACCTCGATCTCGGCGCTGGAGATGTTCGACGAGCCGATGATCCTGACCCAGGGCGGGCCGGGCGATGCGACGCTGACCGCGGTGATGTTCGTCTACCAGCAGGGGTTCCAGTTCCTCGAACTCGGCTATGCCGCGGCGGCGTCCTACGTGCTGACGCTGGTGATCGTCATGATCTCGATCGCGCAGAAGCTCTGGCTGGGGGAGAAGGAGCGGTGATCGCGCGCGGGCTCCGCCGGCGGAGGGCGCTGGAACCCTCGCCGCTCGTCCAGTACGCCGTGCTGCTGGGACTCTGCGCGCTGCTCGCGCTGGTGCTGATGCCGTGGGTCTGGGCGCTCTTGTCGTCGTTCAAGCCGCGCTCGGAGATCATGTCCACCGGCTTCCTGCCGGAGGTCTGGCAGATCGGCAACTACGTCGAGCTGTTCACCACCACGCTCTACGGGCGGTGGCTGATGAACTCGGCGATCGTCTCGGTCTCGGCCGCGTGCGTGGGCATGGTCGTCTGCGGCATGGCGGGCTACGCCTTCGCGAAGTTCCGGTTCGCCGGCAAGACCGCGCTGTTCTGGATCGTGATCGCCTCGGTCTCGATCCCGCCCTTCACCACGGTGATCCCGCTGTTCGGCTGGATGGCCAAGCTCGGCCTGCTCAACACCTATCTCGTGCTCGTGCTGCCCTTCGCCTCCTCAGCGTTCGGGCTGTTCATGATGCGCCAATACATCTCGACCCTGCCCGACGAGCTGATCGAGGCCGCGCGAATCGACGGCTGCGGCGAGCTCCGCCTGCTGCTGACGATCATCCTGCCGCTCGCGCGGCCCGCGCTCGGCACGGTCGGCATCCTGATCTTCATCTCGTCGTGGAACTCGTTCATCTGGCCGCTGGTGTTCATGCGGAGCGACGAGATGTTCACCCTGCCGGTCGGCATCGCCGGGCTGAACAGCGAGCAGATGGCCGAGTACGGGCTGATCATGGCGGCTGCCATCACCTCCTGCATCCCGATGCTCGTGGTGTTCTTCCTGATGCAGAAGCAGATCATCGCCGGGCTGACGCGCGGCGCCGTGAAGGCCTGAGGGGCTAGAGCCTGATTCCTTCTGGTGGAATCGGATTGGGTGTTCCGGCGCGTTTGGTTTTCTGATTCAAGCTGCTGGCTGGGCTGGAGGCCAGCAGCCGATGACCCGAGCCCTGTCCTGTGATCTGCGTGATCGCGTCGTGGCGGCCATGCGGAATGGCGCGAGTTGCCGCGAGGCGGCCAAGCTGTTCTCGGTGAGCGTGGCGAGCGCGGTGCGTTGGTCGCAGTTGTATCGCGCGACCGGCAGCACGGCGCCGCGGCCTCATGGTGCGCGGCGACGCCCGGTCTTG
>NZ_KB899943.1:12500-33637 GCF_000378465.1 Elioraea tepidiphila DSM 17972 | reverse complement strand
GCCGAGACGATCCACGGCCTCTACAAGGCCGAGGTGATCCATCGGCGCGGGCCGTGGCGGAGCTTCGAGGCCGTCGAGTTCGCGACGCTGACCTGGGTCGACTGGTTCAACCATCGCCGGCTGCTGGAGCCGATCGGTAATATCCCGCCGGCCGAAGCCGAGGAACGCTACTACGCCATGCTTGACGACCAGAAACTGGCCGCGTGACTCAAACCAAACAGCCTCCGGCAAAACCGGAGCGGTTCAAGCGGCCTCGTCAGCCAATTCATCCGCGTCGCGGACGAAGGCAACGCGCAGCCCGTGCCGGAACCCGGAACCCTCGGCCAGGTGCTGGCCGGACTGGCCCTGCTCGGCGCCGCCGCACGCACCACGCGGCGGCGCTGACACCAGGCCCGCCGTAAGACCCACGCCCGGTCCTGATGCAGCCTACGGCTGGCCTCCCGCCACCGCCGTGCGCCGAGCCGGTGCGAAAGGGTAAGTCGTAACGTGCCAAGCGCAACGCTAGCGCGCCGCGTCCAACCCCATCTGCCAAAAGCGCGCCTCCAACCGGCACGCCGCCTCGAAGGTGCGCACAAGTTCGCCCCAGCGCGCCTCGGCCCCACGCGCTGCGCCGAGCCGATCCAGCCGCGCGATCGCCTCCGCCGCGATCCCCTGGAACTCCGCGCCCCCGTACATCTCCTGCCAAGCGCGATACGGATTGCCCTCGCGCTTGAGCGCCGGATCGGCGGCCATGCGCGCGCCGATCTCGGCATAGCCGATCACGCAGGGCGCCAACGCGACCTCCAGATCCAGCACGTCGCCGGCCAGCCCGCGCTCCAGCACATAGCGCGTGTAGGCCATGGTCTCCTCGGCCTCCGCCTCGGCCTCCATCGCCGCCTCGTCGATGCCCCAGCCCGCGCAGTACTGCACATGCAGCCGCATCTCGTGGTCGATCAGCGCGTTCAGCGTCGCCGCCGCGCCGCGGATATCCGCCACCGTCGCATGCTTGAACGCCGCCAGCGCATAGGCGCGCGCGAAGTGGATCAGGAAGAGGTAGTCCTGCGTGAGATAGCGCCGGAACGCAGGCTCGGGCAGCGACCCATCGGTCAGGCCGCGAACGAAGGGATGCGCGACATAGGCCTCCCAGGACGGACGGGCCGCGTCGCGCAGCCGGGCGAACAGCGTTCCCGGCGCGGCGATCGCGTCCATCAGTCCTTCATCGCGTTGCGCGTCGCCTTGGGCAGACGCACGACCAGCCCGTCCAACTCCTCGGTCATGACGATCTGGCAGCCGAGCCGGCTCGTCTCCTCCAACCCGAAGGCGAGGTCGAGCATGTCCTCCTCGTCCTCGGTCGGCGCCTGGAGCAGCTCGAAATACTTCGGATCGACGATCACATGGCAGGTCGAGCAGGCGAGCGAGCCCTCGCACGCGCCCTCGATATCGATACCATGGCGATGCGCGATCTCCAGCACGGAAAGCCCGAGCGGCGCATCCACCTCGCGGCGCGTCCCGTCGCGCTCGATGAAAGTCATCTTCGGCATGCCACGTCCCGTCGTTCAGGCGGCCGCCAACCCTTCATGCGCTGCGATCAGCGCGGCCGCCGCATAGTCGATGTCGGCGGCGGAGGTAAAACGGCCGAGCCCGATCCGCAAGGTGCGCGCGGCCTCTTGGTCCGACAGGCCGAGCGCGCGCAGCACATAGGAGGGCTCGACCTCGGCCGAGGAACAGGCCGAACCGGTCGAGACGCAGAGATCCGGCGTGCGCGCCATCAGTTCGGCGGCCTCAGTGCGCGGGAAGGTCAGGTTGAGATTGCCGGGGATGCGTGCCGCCGCACTGCCGTTCAGCGTGAGCCCCGGCAGCGCCTCGGCGAGCCGTCGATGAAGCGAGTCGCGCAAGGACCCGAGCCGCGCCGCCTCCTCCGCCATCTCGGACGCGGCGATCCGGCACGCCTCACCCAGGCCGACGATCAACGGTGTCGGCAGCGTGCCCGAGCGCAGCCCGCGCTCCTGCCCGCCGCCGGAGAACAGCGGGCTGAGCCGCACGCGCGGCCGGCGGCGCACATAGAGCGCGCCGACCCCCTTCGGCCCGTAGAGCTTGTGCCCCGAGATCGACAGCAGATCGACGCCGAGCGCCGCCACATCGAGCGGGATCTTGCCCGCCGCCTGTGCCGCGTCGGTGTGGAACAATGCTCCCGCCTGCTTGGCGATCGGCACCAGGACGGCGAGGTCCTGGATCACGCCGATCTCGTTGTTCACCGCCATCACGCTGACCAGCAGCGTGCGGTCATCGACCGCGTCCGCCAGCGTCTGCGGATCGAGCAGCCCGTCCGGGCGCACCGGCAGGACCACTGGCTCGAAGCCCTCGGCGGCGAGATCGGCCACGCTCTCCAGGATGCATTTGTGCTCGGTCGCGACCGTGACCACGCGCCTGCGGTCGGCGCCGTGCGCGCGCGCGAACCGCGCCGCGCCCTTGATCGCGATATTGTTGGACTCGGTCGCCCCCGAGGTGAAGATGATCTCGCGCGACCCGGCGCCGATGAGCGCGGCGACCTGCGCGCGCGCCTGTTCCACGGCCTCCTCGGCGTCGCGTCCCATGCGGTGCTCGGCGCTGTGCGGGTTGCCGAAGCGCTCGGTGAAGAACGGCAGCATCGCCGCCACCACGCGAGGATCACACGGCGTGGTCGCCTGGTTGTCGAGATAGACCGGGCGGTTGCGGGGCGCGGGGATGTCCATGCGCGAGGATGTCGCGTCAGGCGGGCGCGGGTTCAACCGGCCGCGCGAGCCGGGCAACCATCGCCGCATAGGCGTCGAGGAAGCGGGCGGGGGCATCGTCCGGCGCGGTCCACGGCAGGCTGACGCGGATCGCGCTTGCCGCGAGCGGCCCGAGCCCCATCGCCCGCAGCACATGGCTCTCCGCCACCTTGCCGGACGAGCAGGCCGACCCGGCCGAGACCGCGATGCCGGCGAGGTCCAGCGCCATCACCTGGGTGGCGGCGGCAACACAGGGGAGCGCCACGCAGAGCGTGTTCGGCAGGCGCACCGCGCCAGCCGCGACCGGCACCGCCTGCGGCACCCGTGCCGCGAGCCCGGCGAGAATCGCGTCGCGCAGCCCCGCGAGCCGGCCCGCCCCGCCGGCCGCGCGCCACGCCTCGGCCGCACCGGCGGCCGCGGCGAAGCCGGCGATCGCCGGCAGCGGCTCGGTGCCGGCGCGCATGCCGCGCTCCTGTCCGCCGCCGCGGATCAGCGGTCCCGGCCACCAGCCGGAGGTCAGCAGCAGCGCGCCGGCGCCCTTCGGCCCGCCTGCCTTGTGCGCCGACAGCGCGATCGTGTCGGCACCGAGCGCGCCGAGATCGCCGAGCGGCAGCCGCCCCGGCGCCTGCACGGCATCCACGTGCAGCCGCGCGCCGGCGCGTCGGCAGAGCGCGGCGACCTTTGCGATCGGCTGGAGCGTGCCGGTCTCGTTGTTCGCCAGCATCACGGCGACCGCGGCCGGGCGGGCATCCGCGAGCGCGGCCTCGAGCGCGGCGAGATCGATCACGCCGTCGCGGTCCACGGCGAGGCGCTCGGCCTCGGGCACCGCGTGCAGCACCGAGTCGTGTTCGGTTGCGCTGGCCAGCACGCGCCGTGCCTCTGCGCGGAAGCCGGCCAGCGCGGTGGCGTTCGCCTCGGTGCCGCCGGCGGTGAACACCACCGCGGCCGGCGCCAGCCCGACCAGTGTGGCAAGCGCCTCGCGCGCATCCTCCAGCACCCGGCGCGCCGCCCGCCCCTCCGCGTGCACCGAGGACGGATTGCCGAGCACGTCCAACGCCGCGAGCACGGCCGCATGCGCCTCCGGGCGCAGCGGCTCGGTCGCGTTGGCGTCGAGATAGAGCCGGCTCACACCGGTCTCGCCGCGCGCAGCGAGGCGTGCAGCGCGCCGGCCCGGCCCAGCACGCGCTTGGCCACCACGTCCTCGAGCGACACCGAGGCGAGGAACAGGTGGATCTGGTTGCCGAGCTCCTCCCACAGATCGTGGGTGAGGCAGCGTGCCCGCCCGCCCTGGCAGCCCTTGGGACTGCCGATCTCGCAGCGCGTCGCGCGGATCGGCTCGTCCACCGCCAGCACGATGTCGGCGATGCGGGTCTCGCTGGCGGGGTAGGCAAGCCGGTAGCCCCCGCCCGGGCCGCGTGCCGACAGCACCAGCCCCGCGCGCCGAAGCCGCGCGAACAGCTGCTCGAGATAGGAGAGCGAGATGCCCTGACGGGCGGCGATCTCGGCAAGGGTCACCGGCTTGCCGTCGGTGCGCTTCAGCGTGTGCGCGGCAAGATCGGCCATCGCCATCACGGCGTAGCGGCCCCGCGTGGACAGCCGCACGGCCGGGTCCGCCTAGTCGTCGCCGGCGGGGGCGCGCCGGCGCTCCGCCTCCAGCGCCGCGAGGCGGGCGCGCAGTTCGGCGAGCTCGGTGCGCAGTGCCTCCAGCGCGCGCACGCCCGGATCCAGCGCCTCGTCGCAGGGCGTGCCATAGGGCAGCACGTCCGCCCCGGCGGGCTTGCGGTCCACCGGCCGGGCGGGAATGCCGACCACGGTCTGGCCCGGCGGCACGTCCGAGAGCACCACCGCATTGGCGCCGACCCGCGCGCCTTCGCCGACCACGATCGGGCCCAGGATCTTCGCCCCGGCGCCGAGGATGACCTTGTCGCCGATGGTCGGGTGGCGCTTGCCGCCGGCGAGCGAAGTGCCGCCCAGGGTCACCTGGTGGTACATCAGCACATCGTCGCCGATCTCGGCGGTCTCGCCGATCACCACGCCATCGCCGTGGTCGATCACCAGCCGACGCCCGATCCGCGCCGCGGGATGAATCTCTATCCCCGTGAGCATGCGCGAGATGTGCGACAGCATCCGGGCCGGCAATCGCAATCCCCATCTCCACAGCCGATGGGCGACGCGATGCAAGGCTATCGCATGCACGCCTGGGTAGCAGAGAACGATTTCCAGCCGCGACCGCGCCGCCGGATCGCGGGCGCGCACGGCTTCGATTCCTTCAACCCAGCGTCCCGCCATGTTCAGCACGATTCCGGTGTTAATTCCGTATGACGGCCCCTATAGTGCCGCCCGCTTTCGGGCCGGGAGCCCGCCCGAGGGCCATCGATACCGGACCCGATCCCATGGTTGCGCTGCACCATGCGTGCTTGACGCTACGAAGTCCAAGCACGGCAGTCAACATTCCGGCCGTCGCCGGATGCGGGACCCGGGGGCCGATTGGGGAAGGCCGGCGTCGGCCGGGTTGAACGACCGGGCTCGTGGGGGACCGCGCCGTGGCGCGCTGTGGACAGGACCGGAGACGACATGCCTGAGGTGATGTTCCAGGGGCCGGATGGCCGGCTGGAGGCTCGCTACCACCACGCCAAGATGCCGAATGCGCCGCTCGCGCTGGTGCTGCATCCGCACCCGCTGCACGGCGGCAACATGAACAACCGCGTCACCTACACGCTCTACCAGGTGTTCCAGCGGCTCGGCTTCTCGGTGATGCGCTTCAACAGCCGCGGCGTCGGCAAGAGCCAGGGCCGCTACAGCGGCGGCGAGGGCGAGCTCGCCGACGCGGCCGAGGCGCTGGATTGGCTGCAGCGCATCAACCCCAACAGCAAGACCGTGTGGGTCGCCGGCTACCAGTACGGCGCGTTCATCGGCATGCAGATGCTGATGCGCCGGCCCGAGGTGTGCGGCTTCATCTCGGTCACGCCGCCGGCGAATCATTTCGACTTCACCTTCCTGGCACCGTGCCCGCAATCGGGGCTGATCGTCACCGGCGCCAGGGACGAGATCGTGCCCGAGCCCGCGGTCGCCAAGCTCGTTGCCAAGCTGAACACGCAGAAGGGCATCAAGATCGACTACCGCGTGTTCGAGGACTGCGACCACTTCTTCGTCGAGCACTGCGACCGGCTCGCCGATGCGGCGGAGGACCACCTGCTCACGGCCCTCGGCCGCGACGAGCGGATGAAGCTCGCCGCCGATTGAGCCGATCTTGAAACGTTCCGGGGGCCGGATCCGGCAGCGGGTCCGGCCCGTGTTCATTCCGGCCGCACGAGCCGCCCGCCGGGCATCGGTCTCGGCGCCCCTGTCGTGGTCGGAAGGCTGAGCGGCAGGCCGCGCAGGCTGCGCGCGGCGAGATAGGCGAAGGCCTGCGCCTCCAGCGCATCGCCGTTCCATCCCACCGCCTCCACCGGCTCGACCGCGACGCCGAGCGCGGCCCTGAGCGCGGTCATGATCGCCGTGTTGTGCCGCCCGCCGCCGGTGACGAGCCAGCGCAGCGGCGGCTCGGGCAGATGCGCGCGTATGGCGGCGACCGCGGCCGCGGTGAAGGCCGCGAGCGTGGCCGCGCCATCGGCGACCGGGAGCACGGTGAGGCCCGACGCCGCGATCGCAGCGGCGAAATCCAGCCGGTCGAGCGACTTCGGCGGTGGCGCGGCGAAGAACGGATGCGCCATCAGCCGCGCCAGCACCGCGACCGCGACGGTCCCGGCGGCCGCGATCCGCCCGCCCTCGTCGAACGGCACCCCGGCGCGGGCGGAAACCCAGTCGTCGAGCGGGCCGTTGCCGGGACCGGTGTCGCAGGCGATGACCGCCCGGTCCGCGCCGATCCAGGTCACGTTGCCGACGCCGCCGAGATTGAGCACCGCGAGCGGCCGGGCGAGCCCCTCCGCGAGGGCCGCGTGCCAGAGCGGGGCGAGTGGGGCGCCCTGGCCGCCGGCCGCCACGTCGGCCGAGCGGAAATCGTGCACCACCGGGATGCCGGTCGCGCGCGCGAGCCGGGAAGCGTCGCCGATCTGCCAGGTGAGGCCGCGCTCGGGCCGGTGCAGGATCGTTTGGCCGTGAAAGCCGAGCGCGGCGATGTCGGTCGCCGCCACGCCGGCCGCGCCGAGCAACGCCGCAACCGCCTCCGCGTGCCGATCGGTCAGCGCCCGCTCGGCCTCGGCGAGCTCGGCATCGTCGCGCGCGAGCCGCTCCGCCCGATCGAGCAGCGCGCGCAGCCGCGCCCTGAGCGGGTCGTCATACGGCAGCGTCAGCGTCGCGCCGGGCCGGGCGAGACGCTCCCCGTCCGTCTCGACCAGCGCCGCGTCCACCCCGTCGAGCGAGGTGCCGCTCATCAGCCCGAGATGAAGCGCCGGTTTTGCCCCCATGCGACGACTGTGATAGCGAGCCGGCCCTCAAGGCAACCGCCGGACCGACCGATGACCACCCCACGCTCCGACTTCCTGCGCGAGGCCGCCGCGCGCGGCTTCATCCACCAGTGCACCGACCTCGATGCGCTGGATGCGGCGCTCTGCGCCGGCCCGGTCTCGGCCTATGTCGGCTATGACTGCACCGCCGACTCGCTGCATGTCGGCCATCTGATCTCGATCATGCTGCTCAGGCTGTGGCAGCGCACCGGCAACCGGCCGGTGGTGCTGCTCGGCGGCGGCACGACCAAGATCGGCGATCCCTCGGGGCGCGACGAGAGCCGCAAGCTGCTCTCCGAGGAGGAGATCGAGGCGAACAAGCGCGGCATCCGTCGCCCGTTCGAGCGGTTGCTCCGGTTCGGCAGCGGCCCCGCGGACGCGATCGAGGCCGACAACGCCGAGTGGCTCGACACGCTGCGCTACATCCCGCTGCTCCGCGAGATCGGCGTGCATTTCTCGGTCAACCGCATGCTGTCGATGGACAGCGTGCGGCTCCGGCTGGAGCGCGACCAGCCGCTGTCGTTCCTCGAATTCAACTACATGATCCTGCAATCCTACGACTTCCGCGAGCTGAACCGCCGCTACGGCGTGACCGTGCAGATGGGCGGATCGGACCAGTGGGGCAACATCGTCATGGGGGCCGATCTGATCCGCCGCACCGACCGGCGCGACGCCTTCGGCCTCACCGTGCCGCTGCTCGCCACTGCCTCGGGCGCGAAGATGGGCAAGACCGCCGCCGGCGCGGTGTGGCTGAACGAGGACCGCCTGCCGCCCTTCGGCTACTGGCAGTTCTGGCGCAACACCGAGGACCCGGATGTCGGCCGCTTCCTGCGCCTGTTCACCGAACTGCCCGAGGCCGAGGTCGCGCGGCTGGAGGCGCTGCGCGGGGCGGAGGTGAACGAGGCGAAGATCGTGCTCGCGACCGAGGCGACGGCGCTGCTGCACGGCCGCGCGGCCGCCGAGGCGGCGGCTGAGGCGGCGGCAGGGGCCGCCGAGGCGGGATTGCCGACCGTGACGGTGCCGGAACTGGCGGAGGGGATGCCGGCCTTCGCCCTGGTCGCGCGCGCCTTCGGGCTCGCCTCCAATGCCGAGGCGCGGCGGCACATCCGTGGCGGCGCGGTGCGGCTGAACGACGCGCCGGTCACCGACGAGGGCGCGGTGATCGGCGCGGAGGCGCTGCGCGACGGTGCCGCGCGGCTCAGCCTGGGGCGCAAGCAGCAGGTGCTGGTGCGCGCGGCGTAACGTTACGCCGCGCGCAGTTCCTTCAGGAACCCCTCGACCGCGCCGCGCATCGTCCCGGTCTCGGTGTCGAGGCGGCCGGCCTCGCCCCGCACGGTGGCACTCGCCTCGGCCGCGCGCGTCGCGTTGTCCGCGACACGGCGGATCGCGCCCGACACCTCGCCCGTGCCGGCGGCGGCGTCCTGGACCGAGCGCGCGATCTCGGCGGTCGCGGCCCCCTGCTGCTCGACCGCCGCGGCGACTGCCGAGGCGAGCCCGCTGATCTGGTCGATGCGCCCGCCGATCGCGCGGATGGCGTCCACCGCGCCGCCCGTGGCCGCCTGCATGGCGTTGATCTGGGCGCCGATCTCCTCGGTGGCCTTCGCCGTCTGACTGGCCAGGTTCTTCACCTCGCTCGCCACCACGGCGAAACCCTTGCCGGCTTCGCCCGCGCGCGCCGCCTCGATCGTCGCGTTCAGCGCCAGCAGGTTGGTCTGGCCGGCGATGTCGTTGATCAACCGCACCACGTCGCCGATGCGCGCGGCCGCGGCCGAGAGTTCGCCCACCGAGGCGTTGGTGCGCGCACTCTCCTCGGCGGCCGCGCGCGCCACCGCCGCGGCCTCGGTGACCTGCCGGCCGATCTCGCGGATCGAGGTGGAGAGTTCCTCGGCCGCCGCTGCCACCGCGTTCACGCCCGTGGCGGCCCGGTCGGATGCGCCCGTGACCTCGGTCGAGAGCGAAACCGTGCCGCTGGCACTCTCGGCGATCGCATCGGCGCTGCCGCGCAGCCGGGCGACAGCGTCCGCCACAGCCGAGACGGCGGCCATCACCTGCGCCTCGAACCGGTCGGCGAGGGTGACGCGCGCGGCCCGCCGCTCCTCGGCCGCGCGTGTCCGCTCGGCATCCAGCGCCGCGCGGGCCGCAGCCGCCTCCTCGCTGGTCGTGCGCAACGTCTCGACCGCGCGCGCGAGCTCCCCCACCACGTCGCGACGGTCGGTGCAGGGCACCTGCGCATCGTGCTTGCCCTCGGCGACCCGCAGCGTGGCGTCCCGGAGCGCCAGCACCGGCGCGAGCGAACGACGGACCACGACGGCGATGAGCAGCCCCGCCAGCGCGAGTGCCGCCAGCGCGGCGAGCGTGGCATCGCGCTTGGCGACCCACAGCATGGCGTCGAGATCGGCGATCGGCACGCCGACGAACCAGAGGCCGATCTGCCGGCCGGCGGCGTCGCGGATCGGCTCGTAGATGGTCAGATGGCGGCGACCGAGGATGTCGTTCTCGCCGCGATAGGTCTGCCCGCGCGTGATCGAGGCGTCGAAGGCGGGGCCGGGGGCCAGCCGCGTGCCGACGCCGCGCGTGCCGTCGGGGCGCACCACGTTGGTGGCGATGCGCAGATCGCCGAGAAACAGCGTGGCGACGCCGCCGGCGATCTCCTTCACCGCATCGACGATCTCGTTGCGCCCGTTCAGCGCCGTCTCCCCGGCGATCATGCGATCGCCTTCCACCCGGATCGTGGTGCCGTGCCGCCGCACCTGGTCCTTGAGCACGCCGAGGTTCACCTCGAGCGATCGCTGGGCCGCCTTGTGCTGCTCGGCTTCGAGAGTCGAGATGGTCCACCAGGTGCTGGCGGCGACGGCGACCGCCCCGCCGAGCACGGCCGTGCAGGTGACGCGGGCGCCGAGGCTCAGGCGGGCGAACAGGCGCAACGGATTGGCGCGCGCGAATGCGGCAAAGGACATCATGAACACTCCGTTCCCAGGATCTTGGGCCGGATCATGCGCGTGCGTGATGAACGGAACGTGAAGCGGGTTCAGCCCCCGCCGCGGTTCATGCCATGCGGGTCGGGCTCGGGTGCCGGCGCGTCCGCGCCATCGCCGAGAAAGCCGAACAGGCCGCGCAGGAAGCCGGGCGTCAGGGCGGCGAGCGGATTGACCGACACCTCGGGGTCGGCGAACGGCCCGCGCACGCGGTAGGTCGCGGCGAATACGCCGCCGCCGCGCTCGGGCGAGAACAGTCGCCCGATCAGGGGGATATGGCCGAGCAGGCTGTTGAAGAAGTAGGCCGGAACGATCGTGCCCTCGACCGCGAGCGTGTCGCGCGCAAGATCGACCGTTCCCTTGGCCGTGAAACCAAGCGAGGGACCGTAGGCGCGCGCGTCGCGCAGCTCCAGCACGTCGTTGCTCAGGCTGAACGGGGCGATCAGGTTCGTGAAGGACAGGCCGGGGCCGCGCGCCACTTCCAGCAGGCCGTAGAGCGTCATGGCCTGGAGCAGCCGGCCGATCGCCGGGGCATCGCGCAGGCGGAACTCCTCGATCGTCGCCTCGCCGGTGAGCGGCGCGGAGGGCTGGCTGTCGTCATAGGTGCCGCGGACGGCGAGACGCCCGCCGGCCATGGAGTCGATCACGTGGAGGGCGGCAAGCACGGCGCCGGCGTCATCGGTGGCGAGTTCCAGCCGTCTGACCGCGCCATCGCGCCGGATCGTCGCGGTATAGCGGCCGCGATCGCCGACCGCGCCCTCGGCGTTCAGCGCCTCGACGCGGCTTCCGTCATGGCGGATCGACACCGTGACGTTGCGCGTGTCGCGACCGGGCCCCAGCACCACCCGGTCAAGCCGCGCATCGAGGGCGAAGGGCGGCGTTGCGCCCGCCGCCGTCTCGGCCGAGCCGCGCGGCCGGTCCGAGAGGTCCAGCAGGGCGCCGCGCGCGCTGATGCGCCAGGGCTCGCCGTCGCGCCCGGGCGGACGAATCTCGCCGGCGAGCCGGGTCTCGCCGAGGCGGAGTTCGGGCACCTCGATCTGCTCGACCCGACCTTCGCGGGTGAAGCTCGCGCGCGCCCGGGCGGCAAGCCCCGGCCCCTCCAGCTTCGTCAGCTCCGCCGCGACGAGGCGCGGGCCCGCCAGCCGCAGCGTGGCCTCGGCGCTGGCCGCGCGCCCTTCCGGCTTGCTCCAGCCGAGCTCGCGCACGGCGAGGCGCGCACGGCTGAGATCGGCGTGGAGCGTCACCGTGGACTGGCCGTCGCGCCGCGCGGCGAGCCGCGCCTCGCCGCCGACCGGACCTGTCAGATGGGGCGCGAGGTCGATCCCGAACGCGGCGGCCACGCCCTCCTGCGGGGCAAGCCGCAGCGTGGCCCGCTCGATGATCTGGCTTGCAGGGCCGGCGCGGAAGTCGGTGTCGTAGGCGAGGGTCGTCTGAAGCCCCGCGAGCTTGCCGGTACCCTCCAGCTTCAGCCCGCTCTCGGTCGCCTCAAGGGTGATGCGGCCCTCCGTGAGGGACTTTCCCAGCACGACGTCCGGCACGCCGGCTTCGGTCACTTCGGCGGTCGCGCGCGCCTCGATCTGATCGACCGTGAGCGCATCGAGCAAAGGGAAGCGCAGCGCGAGATCGACCTCGCCGCGACCGGTGATGCCGCGCGGCGGCGGCGCGCGGCGCGCGAACAGGGCGAGCTTCGGGTGCGCGATCAGCTCCATGGCCGCCGGCACCGGGCTTTCGATCCGCACCGCGATGTCCGCCCATTGCGGTCGCGTGTCGAGCCCGGAGAGCACGATGGTCGCATCCGTCGGCCGGATCGCGCCGACCGCGCCGCCGCGCGTCACCACCGTCACCTTATCGAGCCCGACGGTCGCGCGGGCGGCGACTCCCGTCGCCGGCGGCATCGGCCGCAGATAGTGCACCGTCGCGCCCTCCGCGGTGATCTCGCCGGCGAGGCTCACCGGCTCGACCGCGCCGTCGGCGTCGATCCGGACGCCGAGGGTGAAGCGCGCCCCGGTCACGGTGCCGGCAGTGATGTTCCCGGTGATCCAGGCGCGCTCGCCGGTGCCGAGTCCCTCGGGCCAGAGCGCCGGCAGGTCGGCGAAGGCGACCTGGTCGAGATGCGCCTCGGCCTGCACGGCCCAGGCCGCGCCGTCACGCCGCGCGCTGCCGCTCGCCGTGATCCTCGGCGCGGGACCGTGGGTTGCGGGCAGCTCCAGCAGCGCCTCCGTCACCGTGACGCGGCCCGTCTCCAGCGCGAGCTCGGCCCGCGCCGAGGCGATCGGCAGCGTCCCGCCGCCCGGCAGATGCGCGCGCCCCTCGCCGAGCCGTGCGGTGATCCGTGCGCTCTCCAGCGCGAGCAGCGGGGCGAAGGCGAGCCGGACGCTGCCCGAGAGCGGCGCGTCGAGCGCGGCGAGCGAGGCCAGCGCCGGCAGGGCGGCGGCGAGGTCGGCGGGTGCCACCGGCGCGACCGCCACCTCGAGCGTCCCCGAGGCGTTCGCCGCCAGCGTGCCGCGCGCCGACAGCCTGACCCGCGCCTCGCCCGCGACCGCCGCGCCGAACAGCGCCACCGCCACGCCGCCGTCCGGCTGGCGATGCAGGTCGAGCAGCGCGCCCGGGATGTACCAGGTCGCACCGAGCTGGCGGTCGATGATCGCGAGTTCGGCGCCGCGGATGCGCACGCGCTGCAACGCGCCGATCCAGCGCCTGCCTTCGGGCACCGTGCCGAGCCCGGCGAGCAGGGCGGCGGCGAGCTTCGTGTCGTCGGGGGCGGCGCCGGCCGTGGCCGGGTCGGCGCCGAGATCGACCGTGACCGTGCCGTCCTCGGCGCGCATGAGCGTCAGACGCACCCGGCGCAGCTCGATCGCGCGCGGCTCCAGCCGTCCGAGCAGCAGCGCGCGCAGGCCGAGGCTGACCGAGCCTTCCGGGATCTCGGCAACGCTGGCGCCGTCGGCATCGAGCGCGCGCAGATCCGTCAGGCGGATGTCGAGCGGCCGGTCCACCGCCTCCCCGAAGCCTTCCCACACCAGGGTCGCCTCGCCGATCGTGAGCCGCACGCCGAGCCCGCCCTCGGCGGCGCGGTTCTCCAGCATCCGCGCGAGCGGTGGCACGCTGAGCGGTCCCTGCGCGAGCCGCCAGGCGAACATCCCCGCGGCGAGGGTCACGAACACGGCGAACGCGAGCGCGAAGCCGAGCAGGCGACGGAGCCAACGGCCGGAGGCGCGGATCATCGCCGCCCGCCCCGATTGACGGCCCGCTCGGCGCGGTGTTCGCCTTGCCGACGATGACCGCCGATGCGCCGACCCTGCCGCCGCCGCACGACCGCGAGGCTGTCGAGCGCGGGCTCACGCGCTGGGCGGAGGAGACCGAGGCGCCGGTCGCGCCGGCGCATCGGCCGGTGCTGGAGACGATCTTCGGCAACAGCCCCTATCTCACGGAACTGGCGTTGCGCGAGCCGGCAACGCTGATCCGCCTGCTCGACGAGGGGCCGGATGCGGCCTTCGGCGCGGTGCTGGACATGCTCGCCGCGGCGGACCCGGAGGCCTCCCGCGCCCAGCTCGCCGAGACGCTGCGCACGGCGAAGCGCCGCGCGGCGCTGGCGATCGGGCTCGCCGACATCACCGGGCGCTGGCCGTTGGAGCGCGTCACCGGCGCCCTCTCGACCCTTGCCGATGCCACGCTCCAGGCGGCGGTCGGGCAGTTGCTGCGCGAGGCCCAGGGTCGCGGCGAGCTCCGCCTGCGCTGGCCCGACGATCCCGCGCGCGGCAGCGGGCTGATCGTTCTCGGCATGGGCAAGCTCGGCGCGCGCGAGCTCAACTACTCCTCGGATATCGACCTCGTCATCCTGTTCGATCCGGAGGCGGGAGCCTATCACGGCGACAACCCGCTCGCCTTCTTCGTCAGGATCGCGCGCGATCTTGTCAGGCTGATGGAGGAGCGGACCGCCGGCGGCTACGTGTTCCGCACCGACCTCAGGCTGCGGCCCGACCCGGCGGCGACCCCGCTCGCCGTCTCGGTCGAGGCCGCGCTCACCTATTACGGCGCGCTGGGCCAGAACTGGGAGCGCGCGGCGATGATCAAGGCGCGCCCGGTCGCCGGCGACCTCGCTGCCGGCGCATCGTTCCTGGCCGAACTCCGCCCCTTCGTCTGGCGCAAGAACCTCGACTTCGCCGCGATCCGCGACGTCCATTCGATCAAGCGCCAGATCCAGGCGCATCGGGGCGGGGCGACCATCGCGGTCGCCGGCCACAACCTGAAGCTCGGGCGCGGCGGCATCCGCGAGATCGAGTTCTTCGCCCAGACCCAGCAACTGATCTGGGGGGGGCGCGACCCGGCGCTGCGCGAACCCGCCACACTGCGGGCACTCGCCGCGCTGACGCGGGTCGGGCTGGTGGCGGAGGGCACGCGCGCCGAGCTGGAAGCCGCCTACCGGTTCCTGCGCCGGATCGAGCATCGCCTGCAGATGATCGATGACCGCCAGACCCACACCGTTCCGGCGGACCCGGAGGGGCTGGCCCGGCTCGCCGCCTTCGCCGGGTTCGCGAGCGTGGATGCGTTCGCCGCCGAGCTCACGCGGCAGCTCTCGCGGGTGGAACGCCATTACGCCGCGCTGTTCGAGGAGGCGCCGGAGCTCGGTGGCCCGGGCAGCCTGGTGTTCACCGGCGTCGAGGACGATCCGGACACGATCGCGACGCTGCGCCAGATGGGCTACGCCAACCCCTCGGGCGTGGCGGCGACGGTGCGCGGCTGGCACCACGGGCGGCCGCGCGCGACCCGCAGCGCGCGGGCACGCGAGATCCTGACGGAACTCATGCCGGCGCTGCTCGCGGCCTTCGCGCGCCAGAAGGAGCCCGACCAGGCCTTCGCGCGGTTCGACGCCTTCATCACCCAACTGCCGGCCGGGGTGCAGCTGTTCAGCCTGTTCCAGCGCAACCCCGCGCTGATGGACCGCGTCGCCGCGATCTGCGGCGCGGCGCCGCTGCTCGCCGACTATCTGGCGCACCATCCGCCGGTGCTGGACGGGCTGCTCGACGGGGCGAGGCCGGACCGGCCCGTCGCACCCGTGCTGCGCCCGCTGCTCGCCGAGGCGCGGCACCTCGAGGAGGCGATGGATGTCGTGCGCCGGGTGGTGCACGAGCGTGCCTTCCTGATCGGGGTCGCCACGCTGGAGGGCACGCTCGATGTCGATCGCGCGGGGCTCGCGCGGGCACGGCTGGCGGATGCCGCGCTCACCGCCCTGCTGCCGCGCGTGGTGCGCGACTTCGCGGCCCGCTACGGCCGGATCGCCGGCGGGGCGATGGCGGTGGTGGCGATGGGCAAGCTCGGCGGGCGCGAGATGATGGCGGCCTCCGATCTCGACCTGATCATGCTCTACGACCACGCGCCGGGCGCGGAGACGGCGAAGGGCGGCACCGGGCGACGCCTGTCCCCGCCCGAGTATTTCGGCCGGCTCGCGCAGCAGTTCGTCACCGCGATCACCGCACCCACCGGCGAGGGCAAGCTGTTCGACGTCGACATGCGGCTCCGTCCCTCCGGCAACAAGGGGCCGATCGCGGTGCAGCTCGCGGGCTTCGCGCGCTACCAGGCCGAGGAGGCCTGGACCTGGGAGCATATGGCGCTGACGCGCGCGCGGGTAATCGCCGGTCCGGCCGGTCTCAGGCGGCGCGCGGCGGAGGCGATCCGGGCGGCGCTCACGCGGCCGCGCGACGCGGCGAAGCTGCGCGAGGACGCGGCGTCGCTGCGCACCCGCATCGCCAAGGAGATTCCGCCCTTCTCCCCCTGGGACGTGAAGTACCGTCCCGGCGGGCTGCTGGAGGCGGAGTTCGTCTGCCAGGTGTTGCAGCTCATCCATGCCGCGCGAACGCCCGAGGTGCTGGCGGGCTCCACGGGGGCGAGCCTGCGCGCCTTGGCGAAGGCCGGCGCGCTGGCGGCCGAGGAGGCGTCGCGGCTGATCGCGGCCTCGCGGCTGTTCCGCACCGTGCAGGGGGTGCTGCGGCTCACGGTCGGCAAGCCGCGTTCGGTCGAGGACATTCCGCCACCGGTGGTCGAGGCGCTCTGTCGCGCGGTGGCGACGGCGGGGGCACGCGGCGCCGTTGACCTCCCCGCGCTCGGGGCCCAGATGCTGGCCAGCGCGCGCGACGTCCGCGCCGCGTTCAACCGACACGTCGCCGATCTCGGCCCCGTCGATGCGGGGCCGGAGGCCTGAAGGGACGCTCACGCATGCCGACTGCGAAGAAGCCCGCGGCGCAGGCCGCGCCTGCCAAGGAGACTCCGGCCGCCGTTCCGGTCGGGGTCAAGGAGGGCGATCCCGCGCCCGCATTCTCGCTCGCGGCGACGGGCGGCCGGACGGTCAGCCTCGCGGCCATGAAGGGCAAGCCGTTCGTGCTCTATTTCTATCCCAAGGCCGACACGCCCGGCTGCACGACCGAAGCCTGCGCGTTCAACGAGGCCCTGACGCAGTTCAAGGGACTGGGGCTCGACGTGATCGGCGTGAGCCCGGACAAGATGCCGGCGCTCGAGAAGTTCGCCGGGAAGTACGGGCTGACGTTTCCCCTGGCCTCCGATCCCGAAAACAAGACCGCCCAGGCCTATGGCGCCTGGGGCGAGAAGGTGTTCATGGGGCGGAAGTCGATCGGGCTGATCCGCAGCACGTTCCTGATCGACAAGGCCGGCAAGGTCGCCAAGGCGTGGAAGAAGGTGAAGGTGGACGGCCACGCCGCGGCGGTGCTGGAGGCGGCGAAGAAACTATAGTCCCGGGGGACCACGCTGGTCCCCCGGCTCCCCTGCACTCCGGGGTCCGCGGCGCGCCCAACGAGGCGCGCCGCCCTCTAGGGGGGGTCTGGGGGGGGCCTTGCGGCCCCCCCCGGCTCATTCACTCCTCGTCCTCGCGCAGCACGATCGCATCGCCCACCGCGACGCGCCCGCCCTCCTCGACCCGCCCGTACACCCCGAGATCGACGTGGCCGAACGCCTGGCGCAGCGCGGCCACCGGGTTGCAGTCGCGCACCGCTGTCACCGGGTTGACCTGCGTGGCCGCGCAGCGGTCGATCCGCTTGGTGATCGTCAGCGTCGCGCCGCCGAGCTCGATCCGCCGCCCGATCCAGCCGAACTCCGCCCAGGCCGGCGCGCCCGAGAAATACACGTTCGCCCGGAACCGCAACGGATCGAGGCTGCGCCCCATCGCGCGCTCCAGCTCCGCGAGCGAGGCGAGATTGATCAGGCTCACCACCTTGTTGCGGTGATCCGAGAAGCTGTGACCATCGGCGACGACGAAGCGCGGCGTCCCGCGCGCCTCCGCCCCGAGAAACGTGGCCAGCGTCGCCGCGATCGCCCCTCGTCCTTCCGCGGTGGTGGTATCGCCGGCGAAGGGCGCCGCTCCGGGCGCGTGGATGAGGAGGACGCCCTTGCGCTCGTCCCACGAGGCATGCAGCGCGGCGATCCGCTCGTTCACCATCAGGCAGGCGAAATGCCGCTTCTGGAGCCATTCCGGCGCGGCCTCGTCGAACGGCGCATCGCCGTGCGCGAGCGCGAATTTGCGGTCCCCCGGCACGGTCTCGCCCGGCTCGAGATGCGTCTCGGCGAGCGATTCGGCCGTCAGCCCCTTCACCGGATAGCGGTAGATATGCTCGACGCGCACGCGCTCCTCCCGACCTGGCCTTGAGACCGATCAAGGCACGACCCATGTGCTGAGAGCAACGGTTGTCCTGGTCGCCTTCGGGGGCCAGAGGCGACCCGTCGCCTCACAGGAGGGACAGGCAGATGGACATCGAGAAGTTCACCGAGCGCGCCAAGGGTTTCATCCAGGCCGCGCAGACCATCGCGATCCGCGAGTACCATCAGAGGATCGCTCCCGAGCACCTGCTCAAGGCGTTGCTGGACGACCCGGAGGGCGCCGCATCCGGCCTGATCCGCGCGGCCGGCGGCGATCCGGCGCGCGCGAAGGCGTCGGCCGATGCGGCGGTGCAGCGGCTGCCGAAGGTGTCGGGCTCCGGCGCCGGCCAGCCGATGCTGACGCCCGAACTGGTGCGCGTGCTCGACGCCGCGCAGCAGGCCGCGATCAAGGCGGGTGACGAGTTCGTCGCGCAGGACCGCCTGCTGGTCGCACTCGCCGCCGATCCCGGTGCCGCGGGGGCCGCGCTGAAGGCCGCAGGCGTGACGGCGCAGGCGCTCGACAAGGCGGTCGCCGACATCCGCAAGGGTCGCAAGGTCACCACCCAGGGCGCCGAGGACACCTTCGACGCGCTCAAGAAGTACGCGCGCGACATCACCCAGCTCGCGCGCGACGGCAAGCTCGACCCGGTGATCGGCCGCGACGAGGAGATCCGTCGCGTCGTCCAGGTGCTGGCGCGCCGGACCAAGAACAACCCCGTGCTGATCGGCGAGCCGGGCGTCGGCAAGACCGCGATCGTCGAGGGGCTCGCCTTGCGCATCGTCAACGGCGACGTGCCGGAGGCGCTGAAGGGCAAGCGCGTGCTCGCGCTCGATCTCGGCGCGCTGGTCGCGGGGGCGAAGTTCCGCGGCGAGTTCGAGGAGCGGCTGAAGGCCGTGCTCTCGGAGATCGAATCCGCCGCCGGCGAGATCGTGCTGTTCATCGACGAGATGCATGTGCTGGTGGGGGCGGGCAAGGCCGAGGGCGCGATGGACGCCTCGAACCTGCTCAAGCCGGCGCTCGCCCGCGGCGAGCTGCACTGCATCGGCGCGACCACGCTCGACGAGTACCGCAAGCATGTCGAGAAGGACGCGGCGCTGGCACGACGCTTCCAGCCGGTGTTCGTGGGCGAGCCCTCGGTCGAGGACACGATCTCGATCCTGCGCGGCATCAAGGACAAGTACGAGACGCATCACGGCGTGCGCATCGCGGATGCGGCGCTCGTCGCCGCGGCGACCCTGTCGAACCGCTACATCACAGACCGTTTCCTCCCCGACAAGGCGATCGACCTCGTCGACGAGGCGGCCTCGCGGCTGCGCATGCAGGTGGACAGCAAGCCCGAGGAGCTCGACGAGCTCGACCGGCGCCTGATCCAGCTCAAGATCGAGCGCGAGGCGCTCCGCAAGGAGGACGATCCGGCCTCGCGTGACCGGCTCGCGCGGCTCGAGCGCGAGATCGCCGAGCTCGAGGAGAAGTCGAACGCGCTGACCGCCGAGTGGCAGGCCGAGAAGTCGCGCGTGACCGAAACGAAGGAGCTGAAGGAGAAACTCGACCGCGCGCGTGCCGAGATGGAGATCGCGCAGCGCAAGGGCGATCTCGCCCGCGCCTCCGAGTTGCGCTACGGCATCATTCCGGATCTCGAGAAGCGCATCGCCGCCGCCGCGACCGAAGGGCATCTCGTCAACGAGGCCGTGACCGAGGAGCACATCGCCCAGGTGGTGAGCCGCTGGACCGGCATCCCGGTGGACAAGATGCTGGAGGGCGAGCGCGCCAAGCTGCTGGCGATGGAGGAGAAGCTGCGCCAGCGCGTGGTCGGCCAGGACGAGGCGCTGGTGTCGGTCGCGAACGCGGTGCGGCGCGCGCGCGCCGGGTTGCAGGACCCGAACCGGCCGATCGGCTCGTTCCTGTTCCTCGGCCCGACCGGCG
Source organism: Elioraea tepidiphila DSM 17972 (assembly GCF_000378465.1). GTDB lineage: Bacteria > Pseudomonadota > Alphaproteobacteria > Acetobacterales > Acetobacteraceae > Elioraea > Elioraea tepidiphila. Next base: position 13,923 of record NZ_KB899943.1, on the reverse strand, counting down.
TGGGCAAGACCGAGCTCTGCAAGGCCCTTGCCGAGTTCCTGTTCGACGACGAGCGCGCGATGGTGCGCATCGACATGTCCGAGTACATGGAGAAGCATGCCGTCTCGCGCCTGATCGGCGCGCCCCCGGGCTATGTCGGCTACGAGGAGGGGGGCGCGCTGACGGAAGCCGTACGGCGCCGGCCCTACCAGGTGATCCTGTTCGACGAGGTCGAGAAGGCGCACGAGGACGTGTTCAACGTGCTGCTTCAGGTGCTCGACGACGGGCGCCTGACCGACGGGCAGGGGCGCACGGTCGATTTCCGCAACACCATCATCGTTCTGACCTCGAACCTGGGCTCGGACATCCTCGCCGCGCAGCGCGAGGACGAGGACATCGATCTGGTGCGCGGCCAGGTGATGAACGTGGTGCGGATGCGCTTCCGCCCCGAGTTCCTGAACCGGCTTGACGAGATCATCCTGTTCCGGCGCCTCGGACGGGCGCAGATGGGCGCGATCGTCGAGATCCAGCTCCGCCGCCTGCGCGCCCTGCTCGCCGAGCGCAAGATCACGCTCGAGCTCGACGACAGCGCCAAGGCGTGGCTGGCGGAGGCGGGTTACGATCCGACCTACGGCGCGCGGCCGCTCAAGCGCGTGATCCAGCGGTCGTTGCAGAACCCGCTCGCGACCATGCTGCTCGAGGGCACGATCCGCGAGGGCGAGACGGTGCGCGTCTCGACCATGGGCGACGGGCTCGCGATCAACGGGCGGCTCGCCGAGGCGGCGTGACGGCAGGGGCGGCCATCGGCCGCCCCTCCTCGTTCAATCCGCGGCGGCGAGCTCCGCCACCCCCGCGAGGGCCGCGAACTGGCGGTCGATGCGCGTGCGCTCGTTGCGGAACGCGGCGAGTTCGCGGCCCTGGAGGTTGCGTCCGGCGAGCATCCGGATCGAGGCGGGGTTCACGGCGACGTCGTTGCGGTGGACCTCGTAATGGAGATGGGGACCGGTGGCGAGGCCGGTCGCGCCGACCCGGCCGATCACTTGGCCCTGCCGCACGCGGGCCCCGGCACGGATGCCGCCGGGAATCGTCGAGAGATGCGCGTAGAGCGTGGAGATCCCGCCCGCGTGACGCACGACCACCGTGCGTCCGTAGTCGCCGCGCCAGCCCGCGAAGGCGACCGTGCCCTCGCCCGCGGCATAGACCGGCGTGCCTGTGGGGGCCGCGAAATCGACCCCGCGATGCATCCGGCTGTAGCCGAGGATCGGGTGGCGGCGCATGCCGAAGCCGGAGCTGATGCGCGCCGCGTCGAGCGGGGTGCGGAGCAGCGCCCGGCGCACCGATTCGCCCCTCTCGTCGTACCAGTCCGGCGAGCCGTTCGCCGGCGCGTGGCGCCAGATCCGCACCGCGCGATCGCGCAGGCGAAGCTCGGCATAGATGCCCTGGC
>NZ_KB899943.1:0-7500 GCF_000378465.1 Elioraea tepidiphila DSM 17972 | reverse complement strand
GGCACAGAGCAGGGGGTAGCGACTGTTTATCAAAAACACAGGGCTCTGCGAACTCGAGAGAGGACGTATAGGGTCTGACGCCTGCCCGGTGCCGGAAGGTTAAGAGGAGAGGTGCAAGCCTTGAATCGAAGCCCCGGTAAACGGCGGCCGTAACTATAACGGTCCTAAGGTAGCGAAATTCCTTGTCGGGTAAGTTCCGACCTGCACGAATGGCGTAACGACTTCCCCACTGTCTCCAGCACCGACTCAGCGAAATTGAATTCCCCGTGAAGATGCGGGGTACCCGTGGTCAGACGGAAAGACCCTATGAACCTTTACTGCAACTTTGCACTGGCGTCAGAAGTGGACTGTGTAGGATAGGCGGGAGGCGATGAAGCGAGGGCGCCAGCTCTCGTGGAGCCAACCTTGAAATACCGCCCTGGCTTCTTTTGACGTCTAACCCAGTCCGGTCAGCCCGGGCGGGGACCGTGCATGGTGGGCAGTTTGACTGGGGCGGTCGCCTCCCAAAGTGTAACGGAGGCGCGCGATGGTGGGCTCAAGCCGGTCGGACATCGGCTGTCGAGTGCAAAGGCATAAGCCCGCCTGACTGCGAGAGTGACAGCTCGAGCAGAGACGAAAGTCGGCCTTAGTGATCCGGTGGTCCCTCGTGGACGGGCCATCGCTCAACGGATAAAAGGTACTCTAGGGATAACAGGCTGATCTCCCCCAAGAGTCCACATCGACGGGGAGGTTTGGCACCTCGATGTCGGCTCATCGCATCCTGGGGCTGGAGCAGGTCCCAAGGGTTCGGCTGTTCGCCGATTAAAGCGGTACGTGAGCTGGGTTCAGAACGTCGTGAGACAGTTCGGTCCCTATCTGCCATGGGTGTCGGAGACTTGAGAGGATCTGTCCCTAGTACGAGAGGACCGGGATGGACGTACCTCTGGTGGGCCGGTTGTCGCGCCAGCGGCACAGCCGGGTAGCCAAGTACGGACGGGATAACCGCTGAAAGCATCTAAGCGGGAAACCCACCTCAAGACGAGGTCTCCCTGAAGAGCCGTGGAAGACCACCACGTCGATAGGCCGGATGTATAAGCGCGGCAACGCGTTCAGCTAACCGGTACTAATCGCTCGTTCGGCTTGTGATCCGGCGTCATGACGGGGCAACCCGTCGGGCCCATGCGCAGCACGAAGCGCGGCCCCCGGCACATCACTGCATCGCACGCAGAACCCACTTGCCCCGCTCAGCGGGGCGTCCCCGGATCGGATGACCTGGTGGCTTTGGCGAGGGGCCAACACCCGATCCCATCCCGAACTCGGCCGTGAAAACCCTCAGCGCCCATGGTACTGCGTCTCAAGACGCGGGAGAGTCGGTCGCTGCCAGGTCTTCCGATCCGGGGACTGCCACGGAACCATCGCATCTTGCCCAGGCTTCACCGCGGGGTGGAGCAGCCCGGTAGCTCGTCAGGCTCATAACCTGAAGGTCACAGGTTCAAATCCTGTCCCCGCAACCATGCGCGCCCGCTAAGTCAAAGGCTTTGCGGGCGCTTTGATTCTACGCTTATGTTTCCGTCGCGCCCGTGGAAGCACTGTGGAAGCAAGAGGGCGCGAAATCTTTCGCGGCGGCGCGAAGCCGTATCGCACGTGACCTGCATTTCGTTTTGGTCATGGCTGCCACTTTGAACCGCCCCGGGTTTGCCGGAGGCTCCACCCTCTCAGGAGTTGGAGCCTCCGGCAAACCCGGGGCGGTTCAGTTTGCATCGTAGGGGATGTGCCGGAGGTCGTGATGGATCTTGGCGATGTCCGCCCGCGTCACCTCGGTCACGCGGTGACGCCCCAAGGCGGGGATGATCACCCGCTCCAGCATGCGACGATAGCCCTTGGCCGTGCTCTCCTTGACCCGCACTGAGATGTGCTCCTTGTCGAAGCGCTCGGCGAGCTCCTTTACCGTGATGGCCTGCCGATCGGCGTCGCGCTTGGCCGCCGGGTCCTCGCCATTCTTTGCCGCGGCGACGATGGCGATCGCCCGCGTGCGTGCCTGCTCGCAGGTGAGCACGGTGCTGAGGCCCAGGCTCATCCGCCGGGACCGGCGGCCGGCGCGGTACTGGACGATGTAGCTCTTCCGCTTGCTCGGCAGGACGCGCAGGCCGAAGCCGGGAATGTCGTCGTCCCAGATGAAATACTCGGTCGCGCGGATCTCCGCGGCGTCGACAATGCGTTTGGTCAGCTTCGGCATATGGGCGCGATGAGCTCCGATGGTCGATCTGCTTCCAGACATCGACCGCGCCCGCCCGTGGAAGCATGGTGGAAGCAAGAGGACGAAAACCGCGGCGCGAGCCTGCGAAAAAGCAGAGTGCTCACCGTTCCGCCGGAAGTCAACTAAGTCATTGAAAATGCGAAGAAAAATGAAGTTATGCGCAGTGCTGCGAGGTCGCTTCCCAGACCCTCATAATCTGAACGTAGCAGGGCGAAGTCCTGCGTAGTTCCGGCTGGTCGGAGCGAAAACCTGCGCAGCGATTTTCGGGGTGCCGCTTCCCGCACAACCCTTTGGAACTGCGCCGCTTTTCGCTCCCTTTCGAGCCCTCTTGCTTCCAGCGATTCGGGTGGGACGCCGCAAGGCCCGGAATTCTGCGGCTGCTTCCACGGCGACCTTCAGGGCATGACCTGAAGGTCGCGCTTGAAGCGTCTTCGACAGATTCGTTTGTTTCGGATATTGCGCTTGTGGGATGGCGGGGCTATATTGTCGGTGACCGAAGAGGAGAGACCCATGGCCACCGTGGCAATGATGACCGTTCTCCCGTCCCGAGAGGAGGTGGAACTCGCCCGCGCCTCCGGGCAACGGCTGGCGCCGCTCGCGCGTCTGGGCCGCCCCTTGACCCTTCGGGTGCGCGACGCCGGCCAGGAGGAGACCATCGAATTGCCGGCCGGGGCGGTGAGGCTTCTGGTCGAGATTCTGGAGGACATGGCGTCGGGCAGGGCCGTCACCATCGTGCCCCGAAACGCCGAGCTCACCACCCAGCAGGCCGCCGACTTCCTGAACGTGTCCCGGCCGTTCCTGATCCAGCTTCTGGAGGAGAAGAAGATCCCCTATCGCAAGGTGGGCACGCACCGCCGCGTCCGCTTCGAGGATGTCTTGCGCTACAAGGAGGGGATCGACGCCGAGCGCCGCAAGGTGCTCGATGCGCTTGCCGCCGAGGCTCAGGAACTGGGCATGGGATACTGAACCTTGGGGAGCTTCACGGCCTTTCTCGATGCCTCGGTCCTCTACCCGGCGCCGCTCCGCGATCTTCTCCTGGAGCTCGCGGTCTCGGATCTCTATCGGGCTAAATGGTCGAACGCCGTCCACGAAGAGTGGATCAATGCGCTGCTGCGCACGCGCACCGATCTCACCCGGGAGCGGCTGGAGCGGACGCGCGACCTGATGAACGCGCACACGCGCGATGCGCTGGTCACGGGTTACGAGGACCTGATCGACATCCTGAACCTGCCGGACCCGGACGACCGCCACGTGCTGGCCGCGGCGATCAAGGGGCGGGCCGATCTCATCGTCACCGCCAACCTCAAGGACTTTCCGGCCGAGGCCTTGGAGCCCTGGGGCATCGAGGCGCAACACCCGGACGAGTTTCTGACGCATCAGTTCCATCTGTCGCAGCCTGTGTTCCTCAAGGCCGTGAAGACCGTGCGCCTGCGCCTCAAGAACCCGCCGAAATCCGTCGAGGAGTATCTCGACACGTTGCGGGCGCAGGGGCTGCTCGCGACCGTCAACGAGATCGCGCCGTTCGATCAGTTCATCTGAGTGCTTCCATGGCTTCGAAGAAGACGTTGACCGCCGAAAACCTCGAAGCCCTGGGCGCGCGGCGCCTGGCCGCGCTGCTCATGGACATCGCCGACGATGACGCCGCGGTGAAACGGCGCCTGCGGCTGGAGCTTGCTGTCAGGGAGGCGCCCAAGACCGTAGCGGCGGAGGTGCGCAAGCGGCTCACCCAGATCGGGCGCGCAGGCTCCTTCGTCGACTGGCGCAAGATTCGAGACCTCGCTGCCGATCTGGAAACCCAGCGCCGGACGATCGTCGATCAGGTGGCGAAGATCGATCCTGCCGAGGCGTTGGAGCTGATGTGGCGGTTCATGGGTCTCGCCGAAGCGGTGCACGAGCGCTGCGACGACAGCAACGGGGTGGTCGGCGACGTGTTTCGCGGCGCCTGCCGCGATCTCGGCCCGCTTGCGGAGTTGGCGAAGCCCGATCCCGTCGCCTTGGCCGATCGCGTCTTCGCCGCGCTCCATGAGAACGATTACGGTCAGTACGATGATCTGATCGAGGCGCTCGCGCCGGCTCTGGGAGCTCAGGGCCTCGACCATCTGAAGGCGCGTTTCGTCGAGCTGTCGAAGACGCCCGTCGAGAGCCCCCCTGAAGAACAGCGCAAGGTCATCGGCTGGGGCGCGGGCGGGCCGATGTATGAGGACGAAATCAAAGAGCGCCGCCGCGTGAGCACCATCCGCCTCGCCCTACAGGAGATCGCGGACGCCCAGGGCGACGTCGACGCCTTCGTCGCCCAGTACGACGAGAAGACGAGAAAGGTCCCGAAGATCGCGGCCGAGATCGCGCGGCGCCTGCTGGCAGCCGGCCGTGCCGACGAGGCGCTTGAAACGATCGAGGCAGCCGAGCACAGGCGAGGCGGTTGGCCGGACTTCGATTGGGAGGACGCGCGCATCGAGGCGCTTGACGCACTTGGCCGGGGCGATGACGCTCAGGCCGCCCGCTGGTCATGCTTCGAGCGCGCACTCAGCGCCGAGCATCTGCGCGCCTACCTCAAGCGGCTGCCCGACTTCGACGATGTCGAGGCCGAGACGCGGGCGCTCGATCATGCGGAGCGCTACGAGAGCCTGCTTCAGGCGTTGGCGTTCTTCGTCTCCTGGCCCGCCCTGGACCGGGCCGCACGCCTCGTGACTCGGCGGGCGGGGGAGCTCGACGGCAATCACTACGAGATCCTGTCACCAGCCGCTGATGCGCTCGCCGGCAAGCATCCGCTCGCCGCGACTCTCGTGCTTCGGGCGATGATCGGCTTCACCCTCGCCAAGGCGCGGTCGAGCCGATACCGCCACGCCGCGCGGCATTTCCTGGAGTGCGCGAGTCTCGCGTCATCGGTCGCCGATTATGGCGCCTTCGGGACCCACGAAGCCTATGCCGCCCGGCTGAAGGCCGAGCACGGCCGCAAGAGCGGGTTCTGGAGCTTGATTTCCTGAAGGCGAGCCGGACAGCAAACTCATCGTGCGCGTCACAACGAGGATTGTCGATACGCCCGATCTTAACTTGGAAACGAGCCGAACGAATACTTGGCCTCTGAACGAGCGTCCGCCCATGGAAAAAACATAAGCGTTTCGCATGCAGATATTCGGATTCAAATGCTTAAGTTGCTTCCACGCCATCAAAGGGCGGAATTCTGGAAGCACTGTGGAAGCAAGGGAGAAGGAAATGGCGCGAAACGGCACGAAGTGATGCGAAAGTTAATCTCGCGAACATCGGCGCCAAGTAGCGCAAATTGCGGGCTATATCGAAGAATAGATAAAGTAATCGAGGTCCATTCCGTTTCACTCATAACCTGAAGGTCACAGGTTCAAATCCTGTCCCCGCAACCATGCGCGCCCGCCCGGCTTTCGCCCGGCGGGCGTTCTTGTCTTCGGCTCGCGCGCGTCAGCGCGGCGCTGGCCCGGCGGACACCTCGAATAACCGGCCGGCTGGATGCTGCTGAGGGTCGTTGGGGGCGGCCGCGCTTGCGAGTGGGTCACGTCCGTCAACGTGGTGGAGAATTGGTGCGCTGGCGAGGTGGTCATGGCTCAGGCGGCCCTGGGTGGGAGTTGCAGGGTCTCGTTGGCCGGCGGCGGGTTGAGCAGTTCGGCGAGTGCCTCGACGCCCATGTAGCGGTGTTGCAGCTGCCACTCGTCGTTGGCCTCGAGCAGCACGGCGCCGATCAGGCGAATGATCGCGGCTTCGGAAGGGAAGATGCCGACCACATCGGCGCGGCGCTTCACCTCCTTGTTCAGGCGTTCGAGCGTGTTCACCGAGTGCAGCTTGGTGCGATGCGCGGGCGGGAACGCCATGTAGGCGAGCACGTCGTCCTCGCTGTCGTCCATCAGGGCGCCGAGCTTGGGCCATCGCGGGCGCAACTGGTCGGCGACGTGGCGCCAGGTCTGGCGGGCAGTGGCCTGGTCGGATTGCAGGAAGGCCTGGCGCAGTGCGGCGGCGGCCATCGACCCGTGCGCCTTCGGCACGTGGGCAAGAGCGTTGCGCATCCAATGAACGCGACAGCGTTGCCACGTCGCACCGAGAATGCGGGCGATCGCGCTCTTCAGCCCCTCGTGCGCGTCGGAGACGACCAGCTTCACGCCGCGCAGGCCGCGCTTGACCAGGCTCTTGAGGAAGCTGGCCCAGAACGTCTCCGCCTCCGACGGGCCGATGTGCAGCCCAACGATCTGCCGCCGCCCTTCGGCGTCGCACGCGACCGCCACTATCGCGGCGACCGAGACCACACGGCCACCCTCGCGCTGGCGCAGATAGGTCGCGTCCAGCCACAGATACGGCCAGTCGCCGCAGAGCGGCCGTTCCAGGAACGCTGAGACCCGCTCGTCGATCTCCTTGCAGAGCTTCGAGACCGTGGACTTCGAGATCCCCGTCAGACCCATCGCCTGCACCAGATCGTCCACCCGCCGGGTCGAGACGCCGCCGATCCAGGCCTCCTGGATGACGGCGACCAGCGCCTTCTCCGAGGTCTTGCGCGGCTCCAGGAAGGGCGGGAAGTAGCAGCCCTGCCGCAGCTTCGGGATGCGCAGCTGCATCCGCCCGAGCCGGGTATCGAGTGTGCGGTCGCGGTAGCCGTTGCGCCAGTTCAGCCGCTCGCCGCTGCGCTCGTAGCGGCCGGCGCCGATCACGCCTTCCACGTCGACCTCCATCAGCAGCTGCAGCACCGCCTCGGCGACGCTGCGCAGGAAATCGCCGTCGCCTGCTTTCGCCAGCAGTTCGGCCAGTGGCAGTCTCTCCTCGGTCATCGGGTCCTCGGTCGGTCGGGGGAGCGTCGCAACCCCACCCTAGACCGCCAGGCCGATGACCACCTCCAACCTACACCCCGGCCAACGCGGGAATCTCCACCACCAGCGCGGACGCTACCAGTCACGCGGCCAGTTTCTGGTCGTCGAGCGTGGCGTAGTAGCGTTCCTCGGCTTCGGCTGGCGGGATATTGCCGATGGGCTCCAGCAGCCGGCGATGGTTGAACCAGTCGACTCAGGTCAGCGTCGCGAACTCGACGGCCTCGAAGCTCCGCCACGGCCCGCGCCGATGGATCACCTCGGCCTTGTAGAGGCCGTGGATCGTCTCGGCGAGCGCATTATCGTAGCTGTCGCCGACGCTGCCGACAGAGGGCTCGATGCCCGCTTCCGCCAGCCGCTCGGTGTAGCGGATGCTGACATATTGCGATCCGCGGTCCGAATGATGCACCAGGCCGCGGCGATGCGCAGGTCGCCGCTCATGCA